>JAISEK010000052.1 GCA_031264145.1 Deltaproteobacteria bacterium | reverse complement strand
AAATGAGCAAATCGGCCATGCTGCCGACAAGCTGCGGATATTGTCCAATGACCAGCGCGCCCGTGAACTTTATGAGCTACGCTTGAAAGAATGGCGCGACATAGAAAGTTTCAAAGATGATGCTTATGAGAAAGGTGAGAAATCTGGGTATGGGAAAGGTGAGAAATCTGGGTATGAGAAAGGTGAGAAATCTGGGTATGAGAAAGGTGAGAAATCTGGCTATGAGAAAGGTGAGAAATCTGGCTATGAGAAAGGTGCCCAAATTACAGCTTCCGATATTGCTTTAAAACTTTTGAAATTTGGCAGGCCAATTGATGAAATTAGTGCAGCCACACAACTGTCCATTAAGGAGATAGAACAGCTAAGTTTGGCAAGATGACATTTCATGAAGATGATTCTGATATGCAAAATAACCCTTTGCCTGACCGCAAATGAAAGAAATCATGGCAATGCGAGATGATGGTAAATAGTATCGGCTGACATCATCACTGTATCATGTTCGTCAAGGACGTTGGCGTGGAATTGACCGACTTGCGAATCCATACCCTGGAGCTGCCGAAGCTGCCACCTGAGCCCGACGGAACGGAACTCCATGAACTGGTCATGCTTCATAGCGGCGGAAACAGAGGATGAACTGATCATGGCGTCAGAAAAAAATAAGCAAATCAGCCATGCTGCCGACAAGCTGGGGATATTTTCCTATGACCAGCGCGCCCGTGAACTCAACGAGCTCCGCTTGAAAGAATGGCGGGACATAGAAAGTTTCAAAGATGATGCATATGCGAAAGGGGAAAAAGCTGGGTATGAGCAAGGTGCCAAAATTACAGCTTCCAACAGTGCTTTAAAACTTATGGAATTGGGCTGGCCTGTTGATGAAATTAGTGCGGTCACAAAACTGTCCATTGAGGAAATAGAACAGCTAAGTTTGGCAAGATAGCATTTCATGAAGATGATTCTGATATGCAAAATAACTTTGCCTGGTTGATGGTAAATTGTACCGGCTGCTCATTATCACTTAACCATGTTCGTCAAGGACGTTGGCGTGGAGTTGACCGACTTGTTTCGAATCCATACCATTTATGAGGAACTAAAGTTGAAAAACCCCTGGCATCGGATATTTATTGGCCGGTGCCAGGGGTGGTCAATCGGATGAGGCGAGGGCGGACCTAGCTGTCAATGGTGCAGGCCCTAAGCTCGCGGCTGCGGCTAGGGTGGCGGAGTTTGGTTATGGCCTTGGCCTCGATCTGCCTGATGCGCTCCCTGGTCACGTTGAAGATCTTGCCCACGTCCTCAAGGGTGCCGTCGGTGGGCTTGCCGATACCGAACCGGAGCCTTAAGACCTCGGCCTCCCTTGGGGTCAGGGTGCTCAGGGCCTTGTGGACCTGCTCGGTCAGATCCAGGGTCATGACCGCATTTGAGGGACTGATGCTGTCGCTGTCGGCGATGAAGTCAACCAGGCTGGTATCCTCATCGTCACCGATGGGGGTTTCCAGGCTAATGGGCTCCTTGGAGATCTTCAGGACCTTGCGGACCTTTTCCAGGGGCATGTCCATCTTTTCGGCGATCTCCTCGGGAGTGGGCTCGTGCCCCAGCTCCTGCAAGAGGTAGCGAGAGGTCCGGACCAGCTTGTTTATGGTCTCGATCATGTGGACCGGGATGCGTATGGTCCTGGCCTGATCGGCAATGGCCCTGGTTATGGCTTGGCGGATCCACCAGGTGGCGTAGGTGGAGAACTTGTATCCCCTCTGGTACTCGAACTTGTCGACCGCCCTCATCAGCCCGATGTTGCCCTCCTGGATGAGATCCAGGAACTGCAGGCCCCTGTTGGTGTGCTTCTTGGCGATGGAGACTACCAGCCTGAGGTTGGCCTCTATGAGGTGCTTCTTGGCCTCGCTGGCCATACGTTCGCCGTTTTCGATGGTCTTAATGATCGAGCGCAACTCCTCAGGGGTCATCTTGCACTTCTGCTCGAGATCCTTGAGGACCTTGGAGTGCTGGAAGACCTCCTGGGCGCACTTCTCGACGTTGCCTGACGAAAGGCCCAGGGTCCGACACCGACGGGCAGTGCCCTTGGGATCCTTCTTGACCTTCTGCCTGAACTCCTCGACGGCCGAGGTGGTCTTGGCTTTGAATATGGCCAGGTACTTGTTGATGGCCGTCTTACTGTGGCTGTACTTTTGCTCCCACTCCCTCAGCTGGCTGACCATGAGATCGAACTGGCGCTTGACCAGCTTGAGCTTCTGGAAGAGCTGCTCGATGTCGGTCTGGTAGCGGCTAAGCCTGTCGGCGTGGGTCTTATGACGCTCCTTGGAGGCAGTGGCCTTTTCGGCCTCAACCCTCCTAAGGTAGCGGGCCTGGTTCTGGAACTGGCGTTCGATGTCCTTTAGGAGGTTTATGACCTGATCCCGGCGCTTGTTGACGTCGGTATTGGAGTTGGCCTCGTCCTCATCGTCAGCGTCCTTGACGACCTCCTTGAGGCGCAACTCATCGGCCTCCAGCTTCTTTCGGATGCCGATTATGCTCTCCAGGCCCACAGTGGTCTTCATGATTGAGTTGATGATTTCTTTTTCGCCGTACTCTATCCTCTTGGCGATCTTGACCTCGTCCTCTCGGCTGAGGAGGTTAACCTGGCCCATCTCCCTTAGGTACATCTTGACCAAATCGGCGACCCTGAAATCGCTGTCCATCTCAAACTTGGTGTCAGGGACATGCTCACCCTTGAAGTCCTCGAACTTCTTGGAGTTGTCATAGTCTATATCGTCAACGGAGTGGCCGTCCGAATCAACCAGCGTGGCCACCACGTCTGCTAGAGGGTTGTTGGCACCGTAAAGGTCCGAGGTCATCGTCTCGCTCAAATCGACATAGTCAAGGCTCTCGTTTTCTTTACCAAGGAAAGACAAATTGGCAGTAAATGAGTCCACGGCCATTTTTCTGCAACCTCCCTGGGTGGCCCAACGGCCACTTAGTTGCGTTTATGTTAAAAAAGATAAAATTAATCTAGAAAACATAGACTATAGACCGAAAATCAGAAAAAGAAACTAAAAATTTGGCGTCCAGGCTCAAAAAAAGCTTGAGACATTTTTCATGGTCAGGACACTCGGTCCGGGGTGTTCTCGTTTTGACTCTTGACACCATGCCAAATTTATGGTTAACTGTTTAAACACCTTGACGAGCGGTTACGAACGGTGGTCCCCGTCCAGGGATGCCGTCTGGCCATGACGCTTTGGCCGGTTATTTACGTCCAGATTCCTGGGCCAAACCCAGGACACAAAATCGATTTGGACAATAAAAGAGCTTTAACGGTCTGGTGGTTCGACAACTTGAAAAAAGCCATCAAGGTTTTGTTGGTTAAAAACACAAGTCAACCGAACCAGGCCGCCAAAATGCGACATGCCTTATGTAGGTCACAGGCTTCGTTCCTTGGCCATAAGAGGCAATTAAGGCCGGGCCTTTATCTGGCTAACGGCCATTGGGGGGCAGAACAAGCCATCCTTATTAATTGTAACACATCTTGTAAAAAAATCAAGTGGAAAAACAAAAAAAAAATGGCCTATGGCCACTTTTTTTTGTTTTTTGACCTCATCCTCCGCTTTAAAGAAGTGGATTCCCCTTAAGCCGGCGATGAAAAGGCACATTGGCTGGGGAACAGGGATTCGAACCCCGATAGGCAGATCCAGAGACTGCAGTCCTACCCTTAGACGATTCCCCAGCATGGACCGATCAACGTGTCGGAACGGGCGACGCGTCAATTCTGTATACATGATCCCCAAGACGATGTCAAGCGGTTTTTTAAGGCAACTTCCATATTGGCCTGACCCCCCCAGAACGTTATTTTCCCCATAGCAAAGAACCAGTCCTTCCAGGCCTGTGTCCAGGAAGCCATCGCAAGAACTCGGAACTAGCCCGAGGGCCTGCCCCCTGGCTTTACCGGCTTACTGGTCCCATCGTCGGTGCCCCATTTTGGACCTGTCAGCCCAGGGACCTCCGCTTTGCTTTGCCAGGGTCACACTTTTGGCTACATGGAGGTGAAAGCGAACAATCCCTTGTTATCCGTCGGCTGGCCCAACCTGTCCGGCACGGCACCCCGACAGGCCTTGGCCTATTTTTTCCTCTTGATGAATGATAATTTTTTTGATATCATAAAAAAAGTAAATTTTAAGTTGATAGCATGTTAAAAAGTAATTATACTATATATTAATTTTATTTCAGTCTATAATTTGATAATTAATTAATTTATAACTTTGTTTTTTGTGTTGAAACTGTAAATCTATCTTAGTTATACTATAATCAGACTTTCAAGGATCTTGATTGCTCATATTTAAAATATTATTCATAAATCAATTAAAATAGTGTTATATTTTGTCAATTATATCATTTATTTATATAATAATTAGGTTTTACCAATATATTCAGAATGGATATATTTTGTGACTATTGTTTCAAGGATCTATAAATGCTTTCAATGCGCCAGATCAAAGACCGCAGCGAGGAAGACACGTTTCTGGCCCTGGACATTGGCGGGACCAACGTCACCTGTGGCCTTGTCAGCAGAGTCGGGGAAGTATTGTCGACCGACATTTTCCCGACCAGGGATGGCCGGACCCCCGATGCCCTCATAAGCCTGATCATCAATCGGTTGAAGGTCCTCTGGGCAACCGCCGACCAGACCCACAGGCCTTCCGCCCTGGCCATCGGGGCTCCTGGCTGGATCAAGCCGCTGGAGGGCATCGTCGTGACCGCCCCCAATATCGAGGGCTGGGTCGACGTTCCCATCACCAAGATCATGTCCCAGGCCCTGGAACTGCCGGCCCGGCTGGAAAACGACGCCAACCTGTACGCCTTGGGCGAGTGGCTGGCCGGGGCCGGCAAGGGCAGCGACAACGAGATCACGCTTACCTTGGGGACCGGGGTTGGGGCGGGGCTGATCCTTGGCGGACAGCTGTGGAACGGATCTTTCACAAGTGCCGCCGAGATAGGCCATATCCCCTTGGGTCCGGCCCACACTGCCCCCTGCGGCTGCGGCCGCTTAGGTTGCCTGGAGACCATGGCCTCGGCCAGGGGCATGGCCAGACTGGCCAGGGAATGGCTGGAGGCAGGCCGTAAGACCAAGTTCAGGGGGAGCCCTACTGAACTCAACACAGAGGTCATGACCAAACTGGCCGAACGGGGCGATCCCATGTCCCTGGACGTCTTTCAAAGGGCAGGCACGGCCCTGGGCCAGGTCTTGGCCGGGGTCTTCAATCTTTTGAGCCTGGAGCGGGCCGTCCTGGGCGGCGGTGCCTCCGGGGCCTTCAAGTACATTAGGAAGGCCATCGTCGAGTACCTTTCGGTACACCTGGTCACGGCCAAGATCGACGAGATCCAGATTGTCAAGGGCACCCTGGGCATCAATGCGCCCCTAGTGGGTGCGGCGGCCCTCCTGAACGCCGGGGGATTCTGAGAAGCCCAGAGGGCCAGGGCCCTGGATATTCGGCCCGGACCCGTTTTTCTGGCTTTCAGGCATGCATAGTCAATTTAGCGACCTTTTTCCAAGAGGTTTTTATGACCATCGACCCCCAGGCCGGACGGCCGGCCACCCCGGACAAGCTCATAAACCTGGCCTGCCTTCTGTCCGATTTTTATTCCCTAGATGCAGAGGCCAAGGTATCCTTCGGGACATCGGGCCACCGCGGCAGCGCCTTCAAGGGGGCTTTCAACGAGTCCCACGTGGTGGCCATTACCGCCGCCGTGATCGAATACCGGGCCCTCAAGGGACACAGGGGGCCGCTTTTCCTGGGCCATGACACCCACGCTCTCTCCGAGCCGGCCTGGCGGGTCGCCCTTTCCGTCCTTGCCGCCGCAGGTACCCCGGTGGTCATCAGCCAGGGCAGGGAATATGCCCCGACACCGGTAATTTCCTTCCTCATCCTGGAGCACAACAGGACCCACCCCGGGGCCATGGCCGATGGCCTTATCATGACCCCGAGCCATAATCCCCCCCAGGACGGCGGCATAAAGTATAACCCGCCTAACGGCGGCCCGGCGGACCTTGACGCTACCGGCTGGATCCAGGAGAGGGCCAACGAGCTTCTGGCCGACCTGGCCTCGATCAAGAGGCTCCCTTTCCGAAAGGCCCTCCAGGCCGGATGCGTGTCGGTCATGGATTATGTCGGCCCCTTCGTCGAGGCCCTGGGCCAAGTGGTGGATCTGGCCGTGGTTAAGCAATCAGGGCTGAAAATAGGGGCCGACCCCCTTGGTGGCTCCGGGACGCGCTATTGGGGGCCCATCGCCGAGCGCTGGGGACTGGATCTGACCGTGGTCAACCCCAGGATCGATGTCGGCTTTTCTTTCATGTCTCTGGACTACGATGGGATCATCCGCATGGACTGCTCGTCGCCCTACGCCATGGCCAACCTCATCAGGACCGGCGGGAGCTATGACCTCGGCATCGGAAACGATCCCGACTTTGACCGCCACGGGATCGTCTCGGGCGGGACCCTCATGAACCCCAACCACTATCTGGCCACGGCCATCGACTATCTTTTGGCCCACCGGCCCGATTGGCCGGCCGAGGCCCAAATTGGCAAGACGCTTGTCTCCTCGACCCTTATCGACCGCGTGGTCAAGGGTGCTGGACGGCGGCTCTACGAGACGCCGGTCGGCTTCAAATGGTTCGTCCAAGGACTTTTGGACGGGGGACTCGGCTTTGGCGGTGAAGAAAGCGCTGGGGCCTCCTTCCTTAGGCGTGACGGCCGGGCCTGGACGACGGACAAATGCGGCTTCTGCATGACCCTGCTGGCCGCCGAGATGTCCGCCCGGACAGGCCGGCTGCCTCACGAGATCTACGGCGGGCTGACCAAAAAGTACGGGGGCACGGACTATAGCCGGGTAGATTCGGAGCTGACCGAGGGACACAAGGCCGCTTTGGGCCGGATTGCTCCCCGGTCACTCGTCGGCTCCAAGCTGGCCGGCCTCGACATCATCGAGGCCTGGGACAAGGCCCCGGGCAACCAGGCCCCAATCGGCGGCCTGAAGGTGACCCTGGCCGACGGTTCCTGGTTCGCCGTGAGGCCAAGCGGGACCGAGCCCAAGATGAAGCTTTATGCGGAGAGCCTGGGCGGCCCAGGCCAATTGGAGGCTATCCTCAAAGAGTCCCGGGAGCTTCTTTTTGGTGGTTCCTGAGCGGGTTCATGCGCTGGTCTTCCAAGCGTCTGGCGATGGCTCTGCCCTGTCCGTTGACCAAAACAAACCAGATAACTATATAATAGTGTTTAATAACAATTGTCATACAATATAAAACATACTTTTATTGTATTTTCTGGCAAATAATTAAATGCATTGTAATATGTGAGCATATTTTATAAAGTTATATGGATATAAATTATATAAATCGGATTTTTTATGTTTTTTACAACTATTTGGCGTTGGATCAATTATAATTTACATGATATTAACCCTTCAAAACGCTGGAATGCACCCCAAGGTTACCGTGAGGTCCTGGCTCTCTGCCTGCCCCTGATCGCCTCCACCACGGCTTCGTCCCTGATGCTATTCACCGATCGCATCTTCCTGAGCCACTATTCGGTCAACGCCATCGCCGCCTCCCTCCCGGCCGGGGTGACCAAGGTGGCCGTCAGTTCGTTCTTCATGGGCATCGCCGCCTACAGCGGAGTCTTCGTGGCCCAGTACGTCGGGGCGAACAAGCCCGAGAGGGCTGCGGCCACCCTGTGGCAAGCTCTCTATTTCGCCGTGGCCACTGGTCTGCTCCTCTCGCTTCTGTTCTTCGCCAGCGAGTTCATCTTTGGCTTCGGCAGTCCCAGCCCCGAGATCATCGCCCTGGAAATCCAGTACTTCGAGGTCCTGATCGCCTTCAGCCCACTAGATCTGGTCATGGTGGTCATGTCCTCCTTCCTGGCGGCCATGGGCCGGACCAAGGCCGTCATGTGGGTAAGCCTGTTGGGGGCCGGCTTCAATATCCCCATGAACTACCTGCTCATCTTTGGCCTTAAAGTCGGCGGGCAGGTAATTATCCCCGAGTTGGGGGTCAGGGGAGCCGCCGTGGCCACGGTCCTTTCGTGGCTCTTGTCCACAGTGATCTACGTCTTTTTGATTTTCAATGCCAAAATGGAACGGAGCTTCAGAGTGAGGAGCAACCACCGGCTGGACTGGCCCCTGATGCGCCGTCTCGTGAAATACGGATGGCCGGGAGGGGTCCAGTTCTTCATGGAGCTCTTCGCTTTCGGCTTCTTCAGCTTCGCGGTCGGCCACCTGGGAGAGCTTGAGCTGGCCACCAACAACATCGCCTTTTCCGTTGAGGCCCTGTCCTTCTTCCCCATGGTCGGTGTCGGCCAGGCCATAAGCATCATGGTCGGCCAGGCAATAGGCAGGGGGCAGCCATCCGACGGCGCCCGGGCCACAAAGACGGGGGCGGTCATAAGCACGGCCTACGTCACCATGATGGCCTCCGTGTTCATTTTCCTGCCTCGGCCTCTGTTGTCCCTATTTCTGGACGCCGGCCAGAATCCGGCCACCAAGGAGTTCATCTATGACCTTGGCCGGATCCTGCTCCTCTACGTCTCAGCCTACAGCTTTCTCGATGGCCTCTACCTGGCCTGTTTCGGGGCCATCAAGGGGGCGGGGGACGTGTGGTTCCCCATGGCGGCCATGGGCCTTTGGGGACTTTTTGGCCTGACCGCCCCCATCCTTCTCCTTTTTTGGCTCGATCTGGCCACCATCGACACCCTATGGTACTGCATGGTCTTCTACGTCATGGGCCTCACCATCACAGGAGCGTGGCGCTACAGGCAGGGCAAGTGGAAAAGCATGATGGTCATTGAGCCGGTCATGGCTGACTGAACGCAATGACGTCAGTTTTGGATGATTACCGCTACGCGCTTCCCCCGGGGCTGATCGCCCAGGAACCGGCCCAGGACAGGGGGGCGTCCAGGCTCATGATCGCCAACCGGAGGGACCAAAGCCTCACGCGGTCCCTCTTTGCCAATATCGGCCAGTTTCTGCCCCCGGAATCGTTGTTGGTCCTAAATGACGCCAAAGTGACCCCGGCCAGGCTTTTGGGCCGTCGCCGGGGGCATCCGGGCCTGGTGGAACTCCTGATCCTGGATCCACCCCTGGACCAGGGACCGGGAATCCTCGATCTCTGGTGCCTGGGAAGGCCTGGCCGCTGCCTTAGGCCGAAGACAGTCCTGAGCTTCGCCAATGGCGCAATCGAGCTCAGGGGCGAGGTCATCGGGGCCCTGGAAGGCACCGGGCGCCGTCTGGTGCGGTTCGATTTTCCCGACCCGCCTCTGGCGGTCCTTGAGGCCTTGGGGCACCTGCCCCTCCCGCCCTACATAAAGCGCCCTGATCGTCCCCAGGACTTCGAGCGCTACCAGACGATCTACGCCCGGAACCCGGGGGCCATTGCCGCCCCGACGGCCGGGCTTCATTTTACGCCGGCCCTTATGGAGGAACTCGGCAACCGCCACCCGATGGCCTGGATCAACCTCAGGGTCGGGGCCGGGACATTTGCCCCCTTGACCTCGAAGGAACTTAGCGAGGGGCGGCTTCACGAGGAGCGCGTGTCGGTGGGCCAGGTGGCGGTCGAGGCCATCCTGGAGGCCAAAAAGTCGAACCGGAGGGTTGTGGCCGTGGGCACGACCACGGCCAGGGCGCTGGAATGGGCGGCTGAAAGTGGCTCCCTGCGGCCAAGGGATGGCCTCTGCGACCTGTTCATCCGTCCCGGCCACGAGTTTAGGGTGGTCGAGGCCCTAGTGACCAATTTCCACCTTCCGGCGTCGAGCCTCCTTCTCCTGGTGGGAGCCTTCATGGGCCGGGAGGCGCTGATGAGGGCCTATGGGGAGGCCATCGCCGAGAAATTCCGCTTTTACAGCTATGGCGACGCCATGCTGGTCATATGACCGCAGAGGCTCCGCCACGTCTTGGCCCGCGGTTCCGTCGCGGACTGGCCCCGGCTGCCAGGCAATGCCGGAATGCGGGAGGTTGGTCCCTAACGAAGGGGAGGGAGCCGGATTTTCCCAGGACATTTGGCCTCCCACCGTTTCATCATGCTATTTTCAAAATGAGTTCTAAATTATTATAGATTGGCCGTAATATACTAATAAATGTAGGCCATGGTAAAAGGAAGGGGAGGGCGCTGGATTTTTTCTGGACATTTGACCGCCCTCTGTTTCAAGGTCTCATTTTCAAAATGGGACCGAAATTATCGTGAGATGGCCTTGATATGCCAAATGAGTCTGCGGGCCAGGGCTTCGGCAGGGCCATGGGAGGTCCTTGGGGGAAAGAAGTCGGGCTCAGCGCCGGCTTGGCTGCCAAGGCCCGCGAGGGTGGGTCATGGCAAATGTCCGATAATCGCTATTATGTTGCAGTCGGGGGTCTAAAAACCGTCCGGCCATTGATGTTGATGTAAAAAGCCTGCTTCATTGGGATCTGCGAAAATAAAACCTTGATAATATGTCTTAAACTTGCTCGTTTTCAGGCTCTCCAGTCGTTTTTACATGGGCATCATAATTCCTTGGCTGTCTTTATTGATGTTCCGGAAATCTGATAAAGCATCATGGCGGGGTTTTCTGAGGGTCAGGACGTCTATCTCCGGCCAGGCGAACAACCGAAAGGGCAAGCCGACAGAAGCCAGGCCTCGGCTGACGTTCAGATAGCAGTCGTGGTCGTGGTAGAGGCCGCTCGAGTACCTGTAGAACAGGGCGGCCAGGTTACCCTGATCGTCCCAGGGCAACTGGTATTGGCCTCCGTGGGTGTGCCCGGCCAGGTAGAGGTCGAAGCCCTCTCGGCTGGCCTGGCGGTAGCCCTCGGGACGATGGTTCAGCAAAAGGGAGAAGTCGCCGGGCCGTCTGGCAGGCCCGGTCAGGCGGCCAAAGGTCAGGGCATCTGGGTCGGTCTCGAGCCCCTCCCTTCTGCGTTTTGTGTAGGAACCCATCCAGCCACCAGAACTCTGGTCGTCGAGGCCCACAATGGTGATGGGGGCTCCTGGCAGATTGTGGCGTTTCTCGACCAGCATGGTCAGGCCGTACCCGTCCAGAAGCTCGGCCACCCGCGTCGCCCCGGCATAGTGGTCATGGTTGCCAAGGACAGCGAAGACTCCATGGGGCACTTGGCGCAGTAGTCTCAACGGCTCGTGATAGAGGCGGGCGTTTTCCGGATCCCTATCGACCAGATCACCGGTAATGACGACCAGATCTGGCTTTTCCTCGCCCGCCGTCCGTATGGCCGTCTCCAGTTCCCATTGGTTTGACCACATGCCCAGATGGAGGTCGGTCAGCTGGCAGATTACGAAGCCATCCAGTTCCGCCGGCAGGCCAGGGAAAAAGAGTTCCCGTCTGGCCACCCCTGGGCGGATGGTCTGGGCCAGCACGCCAAACCCGCACAGTCCCGTGGCGGCCACCAGGCCGGCGGCCCCGGCCCTCTTCAGGAAAAGTCGGCGCCCACTGTCCGCCTCCCTGGCCTTGTCCAGCTTCAGGCGCCGCCAGCCGTGGATTATCCAGGCCAGCAATCTTGAGGCCAGCCAAACAAGGCCGACCAGGACCGTTGGAATGACCAGGATGAAGCTGAAGATCTCCCAGGAGATGGCCGGACGGCCGATGAAGGTCCACCAGGGGCCGCGCATCTTGCCCATGTGAAACAGGCAGAGGCAGACAATCCAGGCCAGGTTCAGAAAAAGATAGCCCATCTTGACGGCCAGCCTGACCGGCTTCGAGGCAAACAACCTGTGCCAGAGCCAGAAGGTCACCATCTGGCCCAACAGGCAAAGGACGATCAGGCAGGCCCAAAAATGCTGGAAGAAATAACTGGACAGATCCCTAAACATGCTTTTCCGTCATTGGAGATGGGCAACCTCCACCGGGCACGAAAGCCGCAAGGACATCGCCCAAATCAAGGGGCCCTGCCCTATTCCTGGCCTGGAGTGCGTAGCGACTGGGTGGGATGGGCCCAGGCGGAGTCCCACCAATGGTGTATTTATATGTTTTTTGGGTGAATAAAGAAGTGAATATTGCCTTGATAGAAGATAAAATCGAAAATCATAATTAAAAATAAAAGCTGAAATTATTATTTTAAAATATGAATAATTTAATTAATTATTTTTTCTGGCCTTTATCAGTTCCAATTCTTTTTTTATTTCTAATATTTGGACCACCTGGCCTGGCTTGGTATTCTCAGGGAGGCCTATCTTGTTGAGAAACTCGTTGCGCAGATTCTTCAAAAAGCCCTGGCGGTCGAAAGGCTCGGTCTCCTGGCCTGTTGCTTTGGGATTTGGGTTATTCTTGCCCGAGCCGCTCATAGCAAGCCTCCGATTCTGGTGATTGACTGGCCATGACTTTCGGGAGAGGTCAGCCACCGTTTGGTCGTAAGGGCGAGCCTGTCACTCCCCCCGGTCCACTGGCCGAGTTGCAGACTTTGGCCAGCATACCATAATCCAAAGCAATTTTCGAGCCAAGAAATCAGGCTTAGTCCTGGCCATATCCCAGGCCGATCGTGACTGGCCTGGTTGCAGTCAGTCCATGCGCCGGACCAGGGGTACGCAAGGGAAACGATCGTGGTTCCCGGTAGGAGTCACCCAATGGTTGAGGGATGGTTGGCGATTTTAGTATAAAAAGGTAAACGAGTTAAAAATAATTCCTTGCAAAATATGTCAACGAGTTTTATAATTGAACTCAAAGTGTTGTTTAAGAAAGATAAGCCTGGCCATAGTAAAGCTACTTCTGCGGAACTTGCCTTAAGGAAGCGACATCCTTGTGCAGGGGAGAGGGCAGGCATTACGTAGGCATGCGGAAAATGGTAACGATTGGCCTGACAGGGTCCATCCGAAACATCTTCACGGCTAAAGAAAGTGGCCCATCAGTGCCATGGAGTATATTTTTGGCAAAAGGAGAGCCCACCACCGGCCATGGCCAGTGTGCACAGGGCAAAGGCCTTATGTCCAGATTGACGGTTAGTTGGGACGAGAGATTGGTTGGCTATTTGTACCCCGAGGAAGATAACCTCGTGGTGTTCGAATACGCCGACTCCTGGCTTTCTCAGGGGTTTACGGCCATTTCCCTGTCCTTGCCCACGGAGATGAAAAAACATGGCCCGGAACGGAGCACGAATTTTTTTAGGAATTTATTGATTGAAGGCCCAGCCTATTGGGCCATCATGGACAAGACATCTTTTGATGATAATGTCCTTTACGATTATCTCACGACTTATGGCCTTGATTGCGCCGGGGCTTTGAGCATTGGCCCAGAGGGTTGGGAGGATCTAAGGCCGGCAAGTGCCTACCGGGACGTAACCGACCAGTTGGAAGCCTTGGCCGCCAAGTCATTCAAGGATCGGCCCCCTTTGCTCAAAGGGCTTGGAGCCAAGTTGTCGATAGCCGGGGCCCAGGATAAAATCCCTCTATATACAAAAAATGACAGATTTTATTTGCCAGAAGACGGTTCAAATTCGCCAACGACAATTATCATGAAGATACAATCAGATAATTATAAATTTTTAGTAGAGAATGAATATTTTTGTCTAAATTTAGCTGATTCAATTGGTTTATCAGTGACAAAATCAAAAATAATTACTATTGAAAATACAAACGTATTAATATTAGAACGTTATGATCGTGCTAAAACTGAAGACGGCACTATAATAAGACTACATCAAGAAGATTTTTGCCAAGCATTAAATATATCTCCTCAACGAAAATATGAAGAACAAAATGGTCCAAATTTTAAAAAATGTACTGATTTAATTTTAAATAGTCAGCTAAATAATAAATATTTAGATCTTGAAAATTTTATTAAAGCATCTATATTTAATTATATAATAGGTAATTGTGATGCGCATGGCAAGAATTATTCAATTATTTATGATAACAAATTAACTGGAAAAAGATTAGCACCATTTTATGATATATTATCAACATTAAGTTATCCTAACTTAGACAATAATTTTGCGATGAAATATGGCGATAAAAATAAATTATATAAAATCAAAAGTGAAGAATGGATTAAATTTGCTAATGATGTACGTATAAGCACTGTAGATATATCAATGACAATTAAAAATATTATTAAAGATATTTTAAATAAAGTAGATTGCTGTTTAAATGAGATATTAATAATAAATAGAAGCGCTGATATTTTCTTTGATTCATTATATAAAAATATATGCAAGTCAATATTTATGCTAGAAAAAGAAGCTGAAACAATTGGTCTAAATGCTCGTAAATAAATCCTCATATATCAGCTAAATGCAACCATCCCCATCCCGTTTTTTCCGTCCCATTTGCCATTCCAACATGCCCTCGTGGATAAAGCCAGGGACAAGTCTAGCCCAAGTCCTCGGGTCAGGCCTTTATGACGTCCAAGATGGCCATTTGTCCGCGGCCGGTGCGTGGGGCACCAGCTTATTGAGGGTGTTTGGGGGATAATCAGTCTCGGCCTTGTCTTTCAAGGGCCTCCCCAAGGCGTCTCAAGGTGCCTTGGGGCTCGTGGCCGGGGAGACCTGAGAAGACCAGTTCCGTCAGGAACGTCTGGGCCATGGTCTCGGAGCAAGGGCGGTCGCCTTGGCGGGCGACGAAGTTACGCAGAATGGTTTCCGACCTCTTGTCCCAGGGCCGGGGCGGCGCTGGCTCCAGGTTCCAGTCCAGGCCATAGACGGCCACCCCGGCCCGGCCCACGGCCAGGAGGCGCGAACTGTCGGGGTAAAAGCACAGGAAGTGGATATGGCCAGCCTCCAGGCGCCTTGAGGGCAAAAAGGTCTTTTGGCGCTGGTCCGGCGCCAGGCCCAGGAGCAGCCGGCCGTCGGCCAGGGCCACTGCCCAGAGCCGGGCGTCGGGACTGACCGCCAGGGCCTTGGCCGCTGCCCCCAGGCCGCCAAGGTCGGCCCGCCAGTCGGTGTCGAAGAGGGGGTGGAAGGTCAGGCCCGACTGGTGGGCGGAGACGAGGTAGCGGTTGAAGGGGTCGGCCTCCAGGGCCGCTATGCTTCTGGGTTCCTCCCCAGGGGAGGCCATGGGGAGGATCCGGACCGGGCCGGAGACCTTGTCGGCTGAGAGGCGGTATTCCACGTAGCCGTCGCTCACGGAGAGCATGAGGCCGTTGGGCGAGAAGGCCATGGCCTGGAGGGGGTGCTCGGAGAGCTTTCGGACCAGCAGGGGCGTGCCCTTGTCCAGGTAGCCGTGGGCCGTGTCCCACATCTTGAGCTGGCCGTCATCCCCGGCAGTGAAGAGCCGCCGTCCGTCCGGCCTAAAACGCATGGCGCGGCCAGGACCAGAGTGGGCAATTGCCTGGCCCGCCCCGGCCCCGGTCAGCGGGTTGAAGAGCCAAAGGTGCCCGTCCTCGGTCAGGGCGGCGGCGATGGCCGCGTCTGGCGAAAGGGAGACTGCGCCGAGGGCCGAGGAAAGGCGCACCTCCACGGTCCCTGGGGCCTGGCTCTCCGGGTTTCTCACGAACCTGAGGGTTCTGTCCTCGGCCAGAACCAAGACCCCGGCGGCCTGGCAGGCAAGATCCCCGGTCAGGCCGCCCGAGAGGATCCGCTCCTCCACGACGTCCTTGAGTTCCAGGCGGGACAGATGCGAGTAGAGCGACCGCCACTGGCCGTCAAGCTCCTGCGAACGTCTCGGGAGCTTCAGGAGCCGGGCCTCCCTCAAGGCCTCAAGGGCCAAGGCGTGGTTCCCGGTCTCCAGGGCGGCGGAGGCCTTGGCCAGGAGCGGTGGCAGCAGTCTGGCGGCGGCGTCCTCGTCAGGCTTGGCCGAGATCATTGAAAGCCTCGGGTGGGCCGAGCGGGCCCGTTCCTCGGCGTTGGGGTTCTGGCGGTGGCGGTCCAGTATCTCCCTGAGGCGCCTGGCCTCATAGGCCATGGCCGGCCCACCGAAGGCCTCCAGAGCCGATTGGGCCTCTGACCAGAGGCCCAGGTCCAGATATGCCCCGGACAGGGCCAGGGGCAGCTCGGGGACGCTCCGGCCGGCGGCCAGCCTCAGCAAGTCCTCCAGGCGGCCCTGGAAGGCCTCGGGGGAAAGAGTCTTGGCGTGGAAGCGCTGGAGGGCCAGGTTGAAGAAGGCCCAGAGGTGGCCCGGATCCTCCTTGAGGGCCTGGCGCCACAGCCTCTCGGCTTCCTCGGGCCGCCCCAGGTCGAGCAGGGAGACCGCGCGGTTGTTCAGGTTATCGGCCGAGTCGGGGGTGGTGAAGGGCTTGGTCCTGGGATAATCTGACCCTAGCACCTTGCCATGGATGTAGGCCAACTCCGAGGCCATGTCCAGGGCCTTCTGGTACCTTCGGGAAGGGTCGGCGTTAAGGGCCCGGCGCAGGAAGTCCAGAACCGGACCAGGCAGGGGGGTGACCGCCTTCACCGAGGCCAGGTACTGATCCAGGGCCACGCCCACGGCACCCCCATACTCCCAGGGCCTCTGCCCCAGAAAAAGCTCGAGGATGGTCAAGGCCATGGCCCACAGGTCAAAGCCCACGGCCGGCTGGCTGCGCTCGGAGGCCTCGGGGGACATGTACTGGATGGTACCGAAACCTCCCTGGACCGGTGACTTGGTGCCAGCCTCGCCCTGGCCGCCCCCTACGGCGTCCTTGAGATCGCTTGGCCAGAGGGAGGCGCTGTCCGAAGGCGGCTTTGTGTCCTTGGCCGCCCTGGCCAGGCCAAAGTCAGTCACCAAAAGGCGTCCAGAGTCCTCCTCAACCAGGAGATTCTGGGGCTTTATGTCTAGATGGAGGACCCCGCGGCTGTGGGCGTATTCCAGGCCCCAGGTGGCCTGGATGGCCAGATCAAGGATCCTGGCGGTCCTCTGGAGATCGTCGCCCTGGTGGATGACCGGCAGGGCACCGCCAGTCGGCTCCATCATTGATTTGACCGAGCCGCCTGATATGTACTCCATGAATATGGAGGGCACGCCCATCAGTGGCCTCACGTAGTGGCAGGTGACCACGTGTGGGTGGAGGCCCAGGGCCACCCAGGTCTCGGCCTCGTTTTTGAGGGACTGGAAGTACGCTGGCTCCATGACGTTGCGGTATGGCAGCTTCAGGGCCAGCTCCCTCTGCCATTCCTGGTGGCGGACCTTGAAGACCTGGCCCAGCCCTCCCCGCCCCACCACCTCCTGGACCACGTAGACGCCCAGGACCACCTGCCCGACCCTCAGATCCAGGCCCTTTTCCCAGACCCGGCCGGCCAGCCTGTTCAAGGCCACCGTCGTGTCCATCCACAGGGTATCCGCAGCCGTGGAGGCCGGCAGCAGATGGAAGTTCTGGCCGCACTTTACGCAGATGGAGCGGTGCCCCATATTGTCGACGTTCAGCCGATAACCGGTGCCGCATTTTGGGCAAACCGCCGTGCCCAGGTTGGGGCTGGACGAGTTATCGCTCATGTTCCCAGTCCAGCCACGGCCACGCCGTCGCGAAGGGCGGCCCCGACCAGGCTTCTCTTGAGGCTCAGGGCGGCCTGGTGCTTGATGGCGGGGTTATCGACCAGCGCCTCGTCGATGGCCAAGGCCAGGTGGGCCGGGACATGGCGACCCCTTTTCAGGATGGGCACCGGCGGACGATTGAGGACCACCCGCCACGGGTCCTCCTCGTCTGGAAAGTCCCGGGGGTAGTCGCCCGTCAGGAGCTTGTAGAGGGAAGCCGCAGCCGCCCAGATGTCAACCTCAGGCCCGGCCCTCTTGAAGTTCAGCACCTGCTGCCGGGGCATGGTGGCCGGGGAGCCGGCCACCGAGCCAGTGCGGGTGTTGCTGAAGCTGTCGCTGTTGTTGTAGAGCTTGCCAACGCCGATATCGGCGATTTTGGGTACCGTCCCATCGGGACCGCCAAGGAAGATGTTTGCCGGCTTGAGATCCCGGTGGACCAGCCCCCTGGACTCGGACGAAAGATCGCTGTCGGCCCGCATGGCGGCCAACTTGACATTGTGGATGTAGCTGAGGCCGTCCAGGACAGGCAGGATTATGGCCAAGGCCGCCTCTGGGGAAAGCGCACCACCGGCCTCCAGGCGCTTTTCCTCGCTGTTGCCACCCCGGCAGTACTCCATGAGGTAAAAGTAGGCCCCCCCGTAATAGCCGAAGCTGTAGAGCTTGGTGACGTTATCGTGTTTCAGGGCCCGGCCTATGGCCACCTCCCGCAGGAAACTCTTCCTGGCCCATTCATTCTCGGAGATGGCCGGCGACATGACCTTCAGGGCCATGGGCATCATGTTGTCCTTGCGCTCGGCTAGAAACGCAGCCGAGGTTGAGCCTCGGCCAAGGGTTTTGGTGATGCGCAGGCCCTTTAAAGGATCGAGCGTCTTTACTCGGCGGTTTAGGCCGGCCTTCAGGAGCCTTAGTGAGGCCAGGGGATTGGGGCGGCACTCCTGGCAAAGGACGTCGGCGTATTTTGAGAGCGGCACCGGGTCGTGGGGACGGCCGCAGGAGGGGCAAAGGGGGGCAACCTCGACCATGGTCACCGGAGCTCCGGCCTGGTCCAGCGAGGAATCATCGACCAAGCCGACCCGGAAGCTGAAGGTGCCGGCCAAGGTGACTATGTCGCCGTCCACCAGCTTGACGCCAAAGCCGCTTACGGCCACGCCCTGGAGGCGGTCCTCCTCCCGCCGGCTGACCAGGTGTCCGTTGAGGAAAGTCCCGTTGAGGCTGCCCAAGTCCCGGAGATAGGCCCTGTTCCGGCTTAGCTCGATCACGCAGTGGTAGCCCGAGACGGTCTGGTATTCCGATGTGTCCGGGAGCCTAAGGCTGGAACTGGCCCCTCGCCCTATGACCACGGCCCTGGGCCCGACGAACTCCCAGACCAGCAGGGAGCCAAAATCGGAGGACATGATCAGGCGCAAGGCCGAGACAGGCTTGCTTGAGTTGGAGCTAAAGCCGGAGCGAGTCTTGGTGGAGTTCGATATTGTGGACGAGATGACGGGTATAGCCATTATGTCTTAGTAGGTTTGAAAATTGTAGGTATATAACATAAAAATATTTGGTAAATCCATCTATAGCAAGACTATTTATATCGATGAGAGAATATAAATAGGGTCAAGGAAATTTAAGGCTGTCAGGCGCCAAAAAAAACGCGTCAAATAACCTCAGACCACGGACCGCTCACCCTGGCCGTCAAGTAGCCTGGCCGAAGCAAAAAACGATGTCCCGCCATTATAGCCGAATCCTGGTTTGAAATCCAGATATCTTCTCAAACGATCTAAATTGAAAATAACACCAACCAATTGAAGTTATATAACTAAAAAATGACTATCACAGTTTGAGAGCCTATTGAGAGCCTAAGATATAAAACCTTTTGTCCAGACTTGGACCAGGAGCGGAGTAGGCTCTTTGGCAAAAACATGAAGTAATATTTAATCCATACTGTAAAAAAATCGATTAGTATTTTTTTACTTGATTTTATTTGGATATTACTTCAGTCTTGATCTCCCTGTCAACCTGATCTCCTCCTGGTATCTCTCTATAAAGCTATCAATAGTAGTTATATTATGATATAATATTATATTTAAAATCATTTATTAATATTATATTAATTTTTTATTCTATATTTTTTACATTAATAAAATTTTACTATATAACAATAAAATTTTATTAATGTAATTTTATGCATAATGTATCTTTTAATAAAGTATTTTATTATTTATATTTATTGTAAATATTTATATATAATATATTTATTATATTATTATATAAAAAATGATAATATAAAATGACAAAATAATAGTGTTTTCATTCCGATAAGGGACAAAAAACCAAAAGGCCAACATAGTCGACACATTGACCAGTAGGCAGATCGGGGATAAAATGGGGCCGCTCTTGGACAGTCGATCTGAAAGCCAACCCAATTTACCCAAGCCCCCAGGGCCGCCAGCCAGACGTTTGGAGCTACCAATGTTAAAAAAGCTCATCGCGATCACCATCATGGCCCTAGCCGGGCTTTGGAATCCAGTCCTGCTGGCCCAGACCAACGGTAAGGAGGTGACTGACTCCGCCGCCGATCAGCACGTTCAGGAGTTGTGGGAGCAAAACATAGCCAAATATACACTTATTACCAATGAAATAAATGAACTGTTAGCGCATAATGATGATATTTCTGTCCTGAACCTGGAAACCAAGAACCTGATGTCTAAATTCAAGAGCTACCAGATGGTTTTCCAGACATCCTCGGGACACCCCACCGAGCAGACGGAAGTTCTTTCCAACATGCGCGGCATGCGCCAAAAGCTTGAGATGGAGCTGATCCCGCTTGACACCAGGCTCCAGAACCTGTCCACTAAGCTTGACGAGGCCACCGACACCAGGGCCGCCTTCGCCGAGATGCTTGACTCCGGCGACCCCAGGATCGTGGCCGATGACCAGAGGCTGGCCATGGCAATCGGGAAGCTTGCGACCGCCAAAAACGGCCTCGAGAGCGCCCTCAAGCCGATCCGTGACGCCATATCGACCCTCGACGACGCCATTGGCCAAATCAACGTGAAAATCCCTGCCATCTGGAACAATTATTATTTCGGGGACTCGGGATCTAGCGGCGTCTTCCAGTCCAAGCGGGAACTCGCCAACTGGCTGGACTCGCTGTCCGCCAGGCTGCCCTTCATGTATCCCCTGGACAAGGACACCCGTTCCCAGGCCATATTCAGGCTCCTCATAACCGTTGCCGTCATGTCCACAATCGCCTCCATCATCCTTAGCAACTCCCAGAAGATCCCTGAGAAATTCAGGGACCTCATCAGAGCGATCATCAAGGGCCCCTGGATCACACTGTCCCTGGGCCTGGCCCTGATCTCCGCCTCCATGACCCAACAGGGTGGCAACTACCTCCTTCTGAAGCTGCCGGGCATCCTGGTAATTATCCGTACTTTGGCCACACTGAGCTGGAAGCTAAGGGTGGCCACCAACCCGACCCTGAATGACAACAACTCCCCTCTCCACCGCTTCTACGTCCCGGCGGCCCTGGGCGTGGCCCTCCTTTTCTCGGATCTGCCGACTGGCGTCGTCACTGCCATCTGGCTCATCATAATGGCCATTTTCCTCTACTACCTCTGGCGCTCCGGCTCCAGGGCTCTACGGGCCATGAACTCGCTGCCAGAGCAAATTGCCTACGGCAGCGGCATATATTTTGCTCTGGGTTCGCTTCTGGTGGCCATCATCGGATACTCCAGGCTGGCCATCCTCGTTTTCATGGGCCTCTTCGCCCTGGCCAACATCATCATCCTGGGCAGTGCCCTGGTCGTCCTGACGAAAATGGTCTGCAGACACATTTTCGATCCGGATACGGCCCCGATAAAGAACGCCATCGTCAACGCCCTGACCCTACCCTGCTCCTTCATGCTATCGCTGGTCTCCGCCCTGCCCTGGCTGCTGGCCGTGCCTGGCTCCTCCTACCTCCTGGATTTCCTGATGAACCGCGGCTACAGCGTGGGCTCGGCCTCTATCAGCTTCTACCGCGTCATTATCATCATCATGCTCCTGCTCCTATTCCGGTCATTGGGGGCCCTGGCCAACACTTCCCTGATCCACCTGGCAGACAAGTTCCAGAACATAAGAAACGGGTTCATCCAGTCTTTCAGGACCCTGATGAGTTACATCCTGTGGGCCATCTTCGCCGTCATCGTCCTGACCTTCCTGGGGGTCAACCTGACCACCATAGGCGTCGCAATCACGGGCCTGGGCGTGGGCCTGAGCCTGGGGCTCCAGACTATAGTCAACAACCTATTCAGCGGCCTCATCCTGATCCTGGGGGGCAATGTCCAAATCGACAACTTTATCGAGGTAAACGGGGTCATAGGCAAGGTCGTTGGCATCAACATCCGCTGCACGGTGGTCGAGACCAGCGACAATTCCCTAGTCTACGTGCCCAACTCCAGCCTGGTCAACGGCCAGTTCGTCAACTGGACCCGAAACGACCGCCGGGTCAGGCGGAAACTGGAATTCAGGATAGTCTACGGGACCGACATCGACAAGGCGCGTGGTATAATAGAGAACATAGCCAACCATACCGAGGACATATGCACACAGGAGCCGTTTGAGCCCTACACCTCCATCGCCGATCTGTCGGAGAACGCTGTCATCATCAACCTCAACGTCACCATCGACAACATCGACAAAAACGCCGCGGCCCAGTCCCTGATCAGGGAAGCCGTCTACAAGCAGTTCAACGCCAACGGCATTGAGTTCTACATCGGCAGCAGCCTGGATGTTAGCCTGGTCAAGCCTAGAGAGGAGCTCGGTGCCCCGACGGCCTCCAGATAGGCCCCTGCCCGAGGCAGGCCCTGCAGTTCGAATTTTGCCCTCCGTAACAGTTTTCTTATGTCGTATCAGGTATAGAGAAGATAATGTTTAGAGCAATGTCAACAACTTAAGCCAATCTCGGCATCCGGTCCCGGTACCCAGTGCAAAAAATCAGACGTCTTGCTCCTCATTTAACGGGCCATAAACGAGTACCATTTTCCCATATCTGTGGATGGGACAACTTAAGTTGTTGATATTGATTGTAAATGTCAAAATTAGTAGTCGCATTATCAGAGCTTTTACTTAACAGTATATGGATCCGACCGAAATTGCGTCGCACTACCTGGAGCACTAAAAGTGGGACAAAAAAAGTATTGTACACGTAGCTTGTTGAACGCAGTTTGGGGAGAAAAAACTGGTGGAGGCATGAAAGTTATATAATAAAAACTTATAAGATATAAAATAATAGCGTAATCACAAAAATTAAGTGCTAAATTGTATAATACCGTCAGACTTGCCACAAAAGAATATGCTATGAATGTCATCCAGCAAATCATTACCATACCGGATACGATAGGCTGGAAAAAACGGGCACCATAGGCTAAACTCATTAGGCAGGCTCCATGGCGAAAACACATCGAGGAATGAAATGCGCTTCCTTTTTATCCACTTAGCGGCACTGCTCCTAACGCTTTGCGCATGCCAGAGTAGCCAGGGGCCTTTTATGATTCCCCGTGCCCAGGAAATCCCGCAACCAACTCCGCCTGTATCCACCATAGACTATGGCGATCCAGACAACTGGCTTGCTTGCCCGCCGGCTCTCTCTGCCACTCCCGGAGTCTCCCCAAAGGCTGTAGACGTTTTTTTTGTCTATCCTACTTCCTGGCGCAACACCGGAAGCATACCTCTTGCGGACATCAGTAATCCGGAAATGCGGCAATGGGCCAGGTATTATCTCAAGACGCGCGCCTCAGCCCTGGAGCCAGTGGGCAACGTTTACGCTCCCTTCTACAGACAGTTGGACGCCGCCTATCTCCTTTCTTCCGATCCCGGCAAAAGCAAGCAGCCTTACTGGGACGCCCCCTTCGCCGATATCATTGCCGCCTTTGATTACTACATACAGCACTACAATTCCGGCCGTCCATTTATACTGTTTGGGCACAGTCAAGGCAGCTTAGCGCTTCAGGGGCTATTGTTTAATTACATGCGCGATAACCCGGAAGTCTACGACAGAATGGTTGCCGCCTATACGATAGGGGCTGTGTGGACAGCTGAGGATTATGCCTCCCATCCCTGGCTCAAGCCTGCCCGTTCTTCCTCGGACGTAGGGGTGGTCATTGCCTACAATACTGAAGCGGCACGCGTGGACGGGCCCAATCCCTTTGCCACTGCCAAGGCGGTGACCATCAATCCTCTGTCATGGACGCAGACAACGGCTCATATTCCCCAGGCCAGCTCTTTGGGGTCCGTTATTGCTGCGCCGGACGGCACATTGACAGCGGTTAGCCAGTTGGCTGATGCCCGTTATGAGCCATCGCGCGGGACCATCATATGCTCGACGGTTGACCGGGAAGCTTTCAGCAGCGCGCCAGCCTCCCGCGCCTATTTTCCCATCGGCGTTCTGCATGAAAACGACATCCCGCTGTACTATTTCGATCTTCGCCACAATGCCATGGAACGGACCCGCGTCTTTCTGGCCACATGGAAGCGTTGATCCCAATTCCGTCCCAGATGACGGGCCTGGTAACCGGCGTGCCAGGGATTGCCAACGGGCAGGGCCACCTCCCCTCCTTTCCCCGCCATGGACACGTGCTGGGCCGTGTTTGGCGGGCCTTTTTCCAGATTATGGCCATCCAATTTCCGGACATGTCTCGGCGAAGTGGCTTTGTCGCTTGTCGTCCAGGAGATATCGACGACAATTCCTCATTCTGCCGATCAGCCGCATGACACAGGCCACGACGAGCCTGGCGATGGGCACAGAATTGGCCAACCCTGCTGGTCAATGCCAACAACTTAGGCTTATATCGGCCTCCAGAACAAAGTCACTTTGTCTCACTTCCCGGCTAACAGGCTTGAATTGATATGTTCTTTAAGTGCCCGAAGCCGGATGGGCCCCTCAAGTTGTTGATATTGGTATCCAAGCTGAAGACAAATAGGTAAGGAGACGGAGGAAGAGTAAGGCGTTATGTTCGTCAGATATACAAAAGCTCGTCATTCTACTGACACGAAGAACCACTAACACATGTCTCAGTGGGCAGGGGAATAGCCTAGGAGCTTATGGTATAAAGCGAGGATGTGGACGATTGTCGATAATTACTGATGATTAAAGATGATTATAGAAAAATACAAAACTAGAACTGCTGTGGTTGGCCAAGCTTGAAGCTTGATTGTCTGGATGAAATGGACTATATTAGGCCTTAGATTTGTATGGCCAGTTGGCAGACAATTTGTGCCCGGGTGGTGGAATTGGTAGACACGACGGACTTAAAATCCGTTGACTTACAAGTCATGGGGGTTCAAGTCCCCCCCCGGGCACCAATATCCAGCCATGAGTCCAGTAAAATCCATCACTTTGATATTACCGCTAAAAGAATAAATCAGCGAGTATTGTTTTGCTTAACGTAGAAATACTGATTTTGATCGTTAACAAAACCACAATCAAAAAAATTCATCCTTCACTGGTTTTTGGGGTCCGAGAGGGACTAGACTTAGCTAATAGGTACGACGTCTAATAAAAAGAAATACGACAATGTCCACAGGGCGGCCGTCGCTGACCGTATACCTATGGCCCAAATTTTGGTGTCCCAATCAAAAATCCGAATGGCAAAACTCCTTGCGCCCAAGGCGGTTTGCCATTTGGCAAGTCGCCGCCGGGAAAGTTCCGGCGATGTCCCCCGACCGGTTTTTCGTAAACGGCTTGATATTTCTGGATGGGCAAGATAGAATTTTTTTGTTTGCGATTTCAAATCATGTCTGTTTAATCATTATCAGACCTTTTGATCTATAAATTAAAAGTTAAGACTAAATAAGGCAAAAATTTGTCGATTCGATCTTTAGTTAAGTCCCAAAAGTGTCATTTGGCCATGCCAGACCACATGGGATTAGCCTAAAAATGCCGGGCCATCGTCGGCGGGCACTGGCCCTCCCCGATCAAGTGTTACGTCCTTGTCTGGAATTATAGGGTTATCATGAGTATTGAAATATGTGATTCAATTGAGTCTCGATTAATACTATCGTTAAAATATGACTATGAAAAACAATTACTGACAATTAATTTTCATAAAAGTAAAACATTAACATATTGCAATGTTCCTTCAGAAATTTGGGTTGACTTTCTAGAGGCGACTAACCCTGACGAATTCTACGAAGGCTATGTCCAAGATGATTTCGATACCCTTGAAGATTAACGATATTTCACTGTCTAAGAAAATTTTAAGTATAAATATATTACTATTTCAAGATGTTACTTTAAAATATAAACTATTTACTGAAATTACCACATTTTTTCGTTAATAAGCCTTATATTCTTGTTCAAGTCCCCATCTAGACCAGCTTAAAATCAATATTTATCAATACTATACCGTGAATCATATCTACAAGGCTATCTCTTTACTGATATATGGTTATAGTTATGTATTTTTAATTTTAATTGATTATACTAACTATTATCTAAATAATAGCAAAGATATTAATATTTTTAATGGGTATATATAATGTCTTTTGATATATCTTTTTCAAATAAATCCAGTCTAATACATCGATTAAAGTATACCTTTGAAAAAAAATTGTTAGAAATATTGTTCAAAAATGGCAACACGCACTTCTATCATAACGTCCCACGGGAAATCTGGGATGAGCTGAAGGAGGCTGAGTCGCAAGGAAAGTACTTTTTCGACTCCATCCGCCACAAATTTGACTTCAGCCTGGAATCGGCCGAGCTGGAAGGCGACTGACTAGTTCGAAGGCCACTCCCGTTGGATGCGAGAGAGGCGGACCTGGCCCAGGTCAGGGATTGACCAGGTTGGCCGGCCGGCCGCCAAGGAAATGGCGCAGGTTGGAAACGGCCACGTCCAAAAGCCTCTGGCGGCTCTTTCGGCCCGTCCCGGCCACATGCGGCGTGATGAAGCAGTTCTTGGCCCCATAAAGCGGATCCCCCGGCCTAAGGGGTTCGCTGGAGACCACGTCCAGGCCGGCGGCCCTGACCTTGCCCGACTCAAGGGCCTGGGCAAGAGCCAGGTCATTCACCAGGCCACCCCTTGCTACGTTGATGATTATCACCCCGTCCTTCATCCCCGAGATTGTTTCCCGGTTGATCATTTCCATGTTGGATTCCCCAAGTGGGCAGCTTAGGCATATCACGTCGGAGCTGGCCAGAAGTTCGGCCAGGGGAACGTAATCTGCCAAGGGCCCAGGCCAGGCAGCGGGGTGTTCCTGGTCTGCCATGACCTCCATGCCCATGGCCCGGGCCATCCTGGCCATGGCCTGGCCGATGCGACCAAGGCCGACCACGCCCATGGTCAGGCCCTCGAGCTCGATCAGGGGATGATCGCCAAAGCACCAGCCCCTGGAGGATACCCAGCCCCCCTCGTGGACGGCCTGGCTGTAGCGGCCCACGTTGTGGCAGATCTCCAGGAGGAGGGCCAGGGCCTGCTGGCTGACCGCGGCGGTGCCGTAGCCTGGTACGTTGGAGACGGTCACGCCCCTCTCCGTGGCCGTCCTCACGTCGACCATGTCGTAGCCCGTGGCCAGGACCCCTATGTATCTTAAACCAGGGCACTGGTCAAAGATGCCCGCCCCAATGGAGGCCAGGCCGGTCAAGGCCACGGTGGCCTCCCTTAGGCGCACCGCCACCAGGGTCCTTGGCGTGCGCTCATGGACCTCCAGCCTGCCCAAAGCCGCCAGTGGTTCCCAGGACAAATCCCCAGGGTTAACAAGAGCCCCATCGAGGACCACTATGTTTTCAGTTTTGTTTATGATTTAAGACCAAAATTTTGGATAAAGAAGATGAGTAAAGATAAATTATGGCGTTAGAGATATCTTATATTTATAATATAAATTTGACAAATATTAATAGTCAGTAAATAATATTGATTATTTTTTATAAAAAATTTCATTATTAATCAACTTTAGTAATCTATTATTTATAAAATGACATTATATACTATATTATAGTTAAATAATTATAATTTAATAGTTTGATCCGAGTTTAAAATTTTTCATAGATAAATTATTGATGGATATATATTTTATAAAATATTAGTATGCTTCTTTATTTTTATATATAATATTGTTTAAATAATACTATTATTAATTGTAACGCTAAAAAATAATAAAAAAATTATTATTTATTTTAGTTGATAATATATATATTTGTTAAATATATATATTATCAACTAAAATATGTCACTAATTAGATTAAAATAGTTATAATTAGAACCCTAGATATAAAATATTTAACGTTTATTATTATTATACCTATATAACATTTAAGATATTATTTTTATAATGGTCGACACGAATGTTTTCCTTACTGCCTGCCCTACCCCAACGGCTAGGTTGGCCTGATTCTTCTTGCTAGGTAAAATCAATAAAATAATTTTAAAAAATAATCATATTTGAGACAAAATATGATTAAAATTTGGATAATTGCGAAGAACATTATTTTGCAATTCTTTATTGTAATAATGTTAAAATTTTATAATTTACAAGATAATAAATATAAAAATTATATTTAGTGCTTTATTATTGTAATTACGGCATGATTTAAATAATCATTCCCAGGCAGACCGAAACCCTGTTTGATGATTTTCCTGGACTTCCCGCCAGGTCAAGCATTCCAAGTGGCCCAGGCCTTGGGCTTCTCGGAGATGGCGGCAGGAACATGTCCGGTGTCTTCCTGGCTCCACCATCTCCCCGCCCAAAAAACGAAGCAGGATATTATCCGCTGTATGCGCCTAAGCATGGCTGTCCTTGGCTCACGCTCCCGGCCAAGGTCTGGACGAAATTATGGAGCCCCCGTATAAGTGGTTCCTGGAAAAGCCGCTAGGCCAGGGCATTGTAGCGCTCCGGGTGCGGGCCAACCAGGACATGGATCTCGCTTCCCTCCTGGGGCACGAAGAAGGCGATGGGAAGCTTCGCAGCCAGTTCAGGCCGCATCAAGGAGCGATCCTTCAAGGCCACTGCCAGCCTGGTCTTGGCCAGAGGCATGGAGCCGATGATATTCTCCTGTCCTCCCAGGGCCAGACGGATGACCTTGAGCTCGCCTTCCTGGACCGGGGCCACGACCTCTTCTGCGGTCTTTTCGGCTGGCGCAGCCTTCCCGCCCAGGGCGGCAACCTGCTCCGGCGTCAGCTCGGCCTCGCTGCCGGAGCCCAGCATGTACTCGTGCATCTCAGTCATGAGGTTGCCCGCCCTGGTGCCGTAGATGGCCTGGACGGCGTTGCCGGCCTCGACCACGCCGGCGGCACCCAGTTCCTTGAGCCGGGGGGCGTTGACAAGGGAGGGGTTGGCCACAGAGATCCTGAGCCTGGTTATGCAGGAGTCGAGGTTGGTGATGTTGCTCTTACCCCCAAAGGCCAGGACCAGCTGGCGGGCCAGCTCAGAGCCATGGAAGTCCCCTAGGCCCTCGGCGTCGGTCTCCTCGCGACCTGGGGTCTTGACGTCGAAGACGCGGATGAAGACCCTGAAGAGAGAGTAATAGCCCAAGGCGAACATGGGGCCGAAGACGAAGGTCAGCCAGGGCTTGGTGTCTATGGCGTAGTAGAGGGCCAAATCCAGGCCCCCCTGGGAGAAGGTGTAGCCGATGTGCGCTCCCATGACGTTCAGGAGGGCGAAGGCGAAGCTGGTGATGACGGCGTGCAGGACGTAGAGGACAGGGGCCACAAACATGAAGGAGAACTCGATGGGCTCGGTGATGCCGGTCAGGACGGAGGTCAGGGCCGCCGAGAGCATGATGCTGCTCACCCGGAGCCTGTTCTCGGGCTTGGCCGAGTGCCACATGGCTATGGCCGCCGCCGGCAGGCCCCACATCTTGATCAGGAAGCCCCCGGAGAGGATACCGGCCGTGGGGTCCCGGGCGAAGAACCTGGTTATGTCCCCGTGGACCTCCTGCCCTGTCGCCGGATCGATGAACGACCCTATCTCGAAGAAGAAAGGGACGTTCCAGGCGTGGTGGAGGCCAAAGGGCAACAAAAGCCTCTCCACAAGGCCGTACAGGCTGCCGGCCATGACCGGGTTGGAATAGGCGGCCCAGTTGGAGAAGAGAAGTATCTTGGCCTGGACCGGGGGCCACACGTAGCTGAGAGACGCCCCCAGGATTATGGAGGCGAACCCGGTGATGATGGGCACGAACCTCTTGCCAGCGAAGAAGGCCAGGTACGACGGCAGCTCTATGCGGTAAAAGCGGTTAAATAGGGCCGCCGCTATCCCCCCCGACAGTATGCCGCCGAAGACGCCGGTGTCTATGGACGGGAGGCCAAGAATAGACTGCATTTGCCCGGCCCCTGGACTAGGATCCAGGCCCAGGACGTAGACGCCCATGGCACCGAGGGTGGCGACCATGACGATGTAGCCCACCACCGCCGACAGGGCCGCGGCACCGTCGTTCTTGGTGAAGCCCAGGGCGACGCCGACGGCGAAGATGAGGGCCAGGTTGCCGAATATGATGCTCCCGCCGGCCTGCATTATCTTGGATATGAAGATAGGCATCCAGGAAAAATTGGAGGATCCGATGCCCAGAAGGATTCCGGCCACCGGCAGGATGGCCACTGGCAACATCAGCGACTTGCCGACCTGCTGCAGGAAGCCCATCAGGTTCTTAAACACTGGCACCCTCCTTACCCGCTGTCTCGGCGGCGAAGGCGGCCAGGCGCTCGCGCACCTCCGCCGCAGTGAGCATTGACAGGACTTCCGTGGCCAGGGCCCGGCAGGCCGGGACGCTCTGCCTCCGGACGGCCGCCTTGACCGAGGGTATGGAGGAGACGCTGACGCTGAGCTCATCGACCCCCAGGCCCAGGAGGACCGGCACGGCAGGGATTTCCCCGGCCAACCCCCCGCAGACCCCCACCCATTTGCCATATTTGTGGGCACCCTGGACGGTCTGCTCGATTAGGCGCAGGACGGCCGGGTGGAGGGCGTCGGCCATGGCCGCCAGGCGGGGGTGGCCACGGTCGATGGCCAGGGTGTACTGGGTCAGATCGTTGGTGCCGATGGAGAAGAAATCGGCCTCCCTGGCCAACCCCTCGGCCAGGACGGCCGCCGAGGGCACCTCCACCATGATGCCCACGTTGACCGGGGCGGATATGGCCAGGGCCTCCCGTTCCGCCAGCACGATGGCCTTGGCCTCCCTGAGCTCGATGACTGAGGAGACCATGGGGAACATTATGTGCAGCCTAGTGAAGGCGGCGGCCTTGATGACGGCCCTCACCTGCGAGCGGAAGAGATCGGTCCCCAGGAGGTTGAGCCTGATGCCCCTGACGCCAAGGAAGGGATTGATCTCGGGGGGCATTGGGAGGTAGGCCAGGGGCTTGTCGCCGCCGACGTCAAGTGTCCTGACCACCAGATCCCGCTCCGGCCCCAGGGTCTTGGCGATGGCCACGTACATGGCCTCCTGTTCGTCCTCGCTGGGGGCGTTGGCCCGCTGGAGGAAGAGGAACTCGGATCTCAAGAGGCCCACGCCCTCGCCACCCAGGGGAGGCACCTCCTCGGCGTCGGCCACACCGCCTATGTTGCCCACGACCTTGACCCGATGCCCATCGGCGGTCATGGCCGGCTTGGCCGCCTCCATGAGCTCGATGGCCCTGGTCGCCGCGGCCTGGTCCTGGAGAAGGCGGATCTCGGCGACCTCCTTCTCCGAGGGATTCAGGCGCAGCTGCCCCCTGTCCCCGTCGAGGACCACGGCCGTGCCATCGGCCAGTTCCAGGGCCCGCCCCTCTATGGCGGCGATGGCCGGGATGGACATGGATCTGGCCAGTATGGAGGCGTGGGAAGTGGCGCTGCCGCCGGTGGTGCAGAATCCGACCACGGTGCTCTTGTCGAGGCTGGCCGTGTCAGATGGTGTCAGATCCTCGGCGATGAGGACGGCGTTCTTGGGAATGGCCAGGGTCGGCCTCTGGGCGCCGGTCAGGTGGATCAACACCCTGCGGCCCACGTCCCGTATGTCGTTGGCCCTGCCGGCCAAAAGCTCGTTGTTGAGGCCAGCCAGGCTGGCGGCCTGCTCGGCGAAGGACTCGTTCCAGGCGAAGGCGGCACCCTTGCCCTGGCGCAGGCGCATCCTGGCCCCCTCTATGAGTTCCGGGTCCTCAAGGAGTTCCTGGTGGGCGGCGAAGATGGCCGCCTTGTCGGCGTCAGCGCGCTTGCGCATGGTCTCCGTGAGGGCCGAGAGTTCCTCCTGTGAGGCGGCGATGGCCGCAAGCAGCCTCTGGTTCTCGGCCTCGAAGCCCTGGCCGAATTCCTCGAGCCTCATGGACTCATGGCGCAGCTGGAAGACGTGGCCGGTGACGAGGCCGGGAGAGGCGGAGACGCCCAAGAGGACGTTGGGGTCGCCTGACTCGTGCCTTTTGGGGGGGAGCGGCTTGGGGGCGGGCTTTTCGGCAGGCTGGGCGTGGATGTTCTCGCCCAGGCCGGAGCCGATGAGCGGCACCAGGGCGGACAGGGCGGCCTGGGCGTCGCCGCCTGAGGCCTTGACCGCGATCTTGTCGTGCTGCCTCACCTCCAGGCCCATTATGGCCACCACGCTCTTGGCGTTGGCCTCCCGGCCGTCCTTGACGAGGCGGACGTCCGAGGCGAACGTCTTGGCCTTGGCCACCAGCACGGACGCCGGGCGGGCGTGGATCCCGGCCGGATTCAGGATGACGATCGGATCGGAGACGAGCGGCCCGTCGCCTCCGGAACCGCAGGCCCCTTCGGCACCAGTGGCCAGCCTGAGCTCGAGCACCTTGGTCTCGCCGGCCTTGGCCATCCCGGCGGCCGGGAGATAGGACTCGACCAGATCGCCGTTGGCCACGAGCATCATGGTCATTAGGCTGGCGGCGTTGTGGGCGACGAAATTGGCGTCAAAGGCGATGAGCGGGTCGCCTGGGGCAACCGAGTCGCCCTCGGCGACCCTGGCCGTGAAGCCCTTCCCCCTCAGCATGACGGTGTCCAGCCCTATGTGCATGAGCACCTCGACCCCTTCAGGCGTGGTGACAGTCAAGGCATGGCAGGCACTGTGCAGCTGGGTAACCTTGCCCAGGCAGGGCGAAAGCAGCACTTCCGAGGTCGGGTCAATGGCTATTCCGTCTCCAACCATCTTCTGGGCGAAAGTGGGATCCGGGACATTTTCGAGGGGAATTATGGGGCCTGAAAGCGGGGCGGACAAGACTAGGGATTGGGGAACATGGGCGGCATCAGCTGGCATGGAGGCCTCCTTGTTGGAAACAGATGCGTCACGACAATTTTTTTAATAAAATTATAGCAATTATTTTATAATAAAAATTATTTACCTAACAAACCTGGCTAATTATAAATTTAAATTATTATTTTATCCAGGTGTAGTTTCCATGCCCTGATAAATTTTTGTATGTAACAGTGTTTGTATTACGTTCCTCCGAATATTATGAAATTAAAAAAACGCGCATCACTAATTGGGTGCTCAACAGGCAACAAGACCACACGGCCTCCAGGCACCAGAAGCTAGCCAGTTTTTCGCTCAAAAACCTTGATGCGACCAACGGTTGGTCATATCCCGCCCGATCCAATCCGTACCCACCCGGTTTTGAGCAAACCGGCCAGGATCAGACCATGCCCAAAATTCTATAGCCTTATTGGCCTCTTGTCAATCGTCCGGAACCCGGCCCCGTCAATGCGCCCCGGTCACCAGTGGCCAATACCTGCCGACGACAACCCCTGTGATGGGCCTTTCTGGCACTTCATCAGCAAATGTAAGGTAATCATTAGTTAACAACCACCAGTTAAAGCTGGTGGCTTACCTTTTTCTTCTGCGACTAAAGTCGCTTTTGAGCGGCTAAAGCCGTTCTGAAGATCGACATCAATAGGGGTAGGGAAGAGTTTCCCCTCCCCTCCCTCCGAACCGTACGGGCGGTTTTCCCGCATACGGCTCTCCAGTCGGCAGTTTCTACATCGAGATTGGAGTCGCATCCAAATTGCATTTTTACCGCTGCTAAAAATCAACGCGCAGCATCTTGACTTTATTGTTCGTATGTTTTACAATATTTACGATACTAATACCGGCCAACGAGGTGATAGCGATGAACGCAACCGAAAAAGTTTTTGTGCTTTTGGAAGAGCGCGGCGGCTACCTGACTTCAAAAGAAGCACGGGAGAAAGGCGTGGAGAACAAAACGTTGCAGCGCATGGCGGAGCGCGGGCTGATCGAGCGTGCCGCACATGGGCTTTATTTCGCTGTGGAAATTTTTCCTGATCCTTTTTTTGTTGCGCAATACCGCTGTCCGAAAGGTGTTTTTTCAAATGAGACAGCTCTATTCCTGCATGATCTAAGCGACCGCGATCCGCTAAGGCTTGCGATGACTATTCCCTCCGGTTGGAACACGCCGTTGCTGACGGACGACACTATTAAATTTTTCTACAGCAGGCAGAAATGGATGGGGCTGGGTGTTTGCGCCTTGGAAACCCCATCCGGCATGAAAGTAAAAGCATATGATACCGAGCGAACGCTTTGCGATTGTCTGCGCAATATAGACAAGCTGGATCGGAATTTGGTTCTCACCGCACTCAAACGATACGCAAAGAGCAATGATAGGGACAGCGCAAAGCTTCTGGAATTCGCTTCCGAACTGAAAATCCGCAATATGGTTTACAGATATCTGGAGGTGCTGTCATGAGGTTCACAAGCGCGACGCAGTTGAAAGCTTGTATCAAAAACAAATCCTTGCAGGCCGGCGTGCCGGCGAATACGCTTCTGCACATCTATATGATGGAACGCCTGCTGGAGCGGGTGTTTCTCTCACCGTATCGCAAGAACATCATTCTCAAAGGCGGTTTCTTGATTGCATCGATGGTGGGCATCGACCGGCGCAGTACAATAGATATGGACACGACGGTGAAAAGGCTGCCTGTGAGCCAGGAAAGCATTGCGGACATCCTGAGCGAAATTATATCTATCGACGCCGATGACGGAATCGCCTTTGAGATCCAAAACATCAAGAACATCCACGATATAAGCGAGTACGATGACTTTCGCATATCGCTTCGGGCTGCGTTTCATACGATCCGTGTCGACATGAAGCTCGACGTCACAACAGGGGGCTTAGTCATTCCCCGTGAGATTGAATACCCTTACAGGCTGATGTTCGAGGACCGGACGATCCCTGTTATGGCCTACAACCTTTGCACAGTCCTTGCGGAGAAGATCGAGACGATCCTCTCGCGCAATGTGACCAACACGCGTGGGCGTGATTTCTATGATGTTTACATATTGCTGTCCATGCACAAAGATACACTTTCAAGACCCGAGTTGCTTAACGCACTCCGCGCCAAAGCGGAAGAACGCGGCAGTGTCCCTTTCATAGAAAGCTATGCGAAGCATTTGGGCGATATCGCAACCAGTCCTGAGATATCCAAAATTTGGACTGGGTATACCAAAGGCTACCCTTACGCTTGGGGCATTGCCCTGCCTGACATCCTCACATTGCTTGCTTGGGTGTTTGATAATGGTAAATGAACAATTACAGGATTACGGTTTGGCCCGGTGCGATGGTGCTAAGAAAACAGCCACAGGATTGCGAGACTTGAAAACGAGAAGGATTAACAAGCATGTATGAAAAACATATCCATTTGAGTAAACTACCATCATCTAAAGCTGGTGGTAGTTTACTTTATAAATGTTTCTTAAGTAATTGGCCAGCATTATCAAGAAGAAATACTAAATGTACCAGCTAAAGCTGGTGATTTTAATCTATAAAAATAGAAAATAAATATTAAGAATTATAAGTGAAATAAATATATCTAATGTAATTTATAAGAATAATTAATTAATAAATTTAGATAAATTAGCATATAAAAATTAATATTGGATTATTGTCAGATCAAGCCTATCTGCAAAAAGTCACTGGAAAATAGTACCAGCCAGTCTATATGCCGCATTGACGGTAACTCTGTCATTAGGGCTCTTCCCCGGCCATCCCCTCCTCGAATGGAATTCATTCCCCCTGGCAAAACCATCAAAAATCTATTTCGGTTAAAAATAAACCGGCTCGGGGTACTATTGCAATTTAGACTCATTATCATATAGGAAAATAAAACTGGAGGCGCTTATGCCCAAAAAGTTCCTTACCCCGATTCTCTGCGTCCTTTTCCTGGCGGCCCTCGACCCCGCCGAACCAAAGGCCGCCGATCAGGAGCTTGCCCTGGATTCCATAAGGGTCACGGCCCAAAAGCGCGAGGAGGACGTCCAGGAGATTCCCGCCTCGATTAACGTCATTGGCGAACGGGCCATTGAGGAGAAAGGGATCAGGCAGTTCCAGGATCTGCACACCTTGGTCCCCAACATGACCATCACCTCTTCAGGCGGGGGCGCCACCTATACCTATATGGGTATCCGGGGCCGGGTCAACAGCTCCGGAGGAGACATCGACCCCACGGTGACGGTCATGTTGGACGGGGTGCCCTTCGATGATTTTTACTCCGTCTCCTCCCTGCCACTCTTCGACATAGAGCGGATCGAGGTCCTGCGCGGCCCACAGTCGACCCTGTACGGTCTCAACAGCGAGGCCGGCGTCATCAACATCATAACCAACAAGCCTGGGCCAGAGCCCAGGGCCAGGTTTGGGCTGACCATGGGCTCTGGCCGCAATTCCGACATCAGCTGGGGGGTGCAGGGCTCAGTCAGCGCGCCTGTCGTTCAGGACAGGCTCTCCGTGGGCCTCTCCTTCTCAGGGAGCCAGGACGGCAGCTATATAAAGAATAACCTCAGGGATGACGACTACGGCGAGAGCCGGCGCAGCGGGGTCCGCTTCTCCACGGTCCTGACGCCCAACGAGGCCTTCGAGGCGACACTCAACGTCGGCTACTCACAACTGAGCGCCAACAACGGCTACCTGGCCTTGCCAATAGACGCCTCGGCGGCCGGGAACATAGATTGGCCTGGATTTGGAAAATGGGAAGTCTACATTGACTATCCGGAGTACAGCAAAGTCAATAATTTTACCTCGGATTTGACCATGAGGCTGAAAACGGGGCCGGCCGATATAGTATCCATCACCGGCTGGCGCCGCACGGATCAGCGCTACGGGACTGATTTTGATCTAGGCTCTCAGGCCTTCGGACCATTTGGCATGTATGGGGTGGTGGATTCGAGATATCGGACTTTTATCCAGGAATTGCGGGTCATGTCCCCAGAGGACAGAGCTTCGTCGCTCGAGTGGCTTTTGGGACTATTCTATCGCGACTCTCGGCGAGAGGGTAATATGGCTGGAGGGTCTACGCTTGATGGCGTCCCGGTAAGCTACCAGCCAATGGTGGAGTCGATCCTCGATTTGCGCGACTTTGCCGTCTTCGGCCAGGCCACCTATCGCATCTTGGACGACAGGCTCGGCCTTACACTGGGATTGAGGCAGGAATGGACAAGGCGTAAATTGACCGATCGTCTTTATTTCGTGGGTGAAAGGCTAGAAAAAAAGGACTCGCAGTTTATTCCTAAATTCAGTATTGATTATCGCCTAACTCCTGATAACATGATATATGCGACAGTGGCGAAGGGTTGGCGTCCTGGAAGCTACTACAATGTCTGGGTACCACAAGTTTTTCCCTTTCCTAGTTCTGATGAGATAAAATTTGAGAAAGAAACTAGTTGGACTTATGAAATTGGCTCAAAAAATACTTTTTTTGATAATAAATTTATGATTAATATTTCTACTTTTTATACTAAATATAATGGCTATCAAGATCAATATATAGTAGATATGTGGACTTCATATTTTTATAATGTAGGTAAAGCTGAAGTATATGGCCTAGAAATTGAAAGTATAGCTGAATTAAATGATTATATTTCTGTTAATCTTGGATTTGGATATATTAAACCAACATATAAAGAATATAAAGATCTAAGTGGAGAGTATTCTGGAAATATAATTGCTGGTGTTGCACGTTTCAATGCTAATCTTGGATTAAATTTTAGATTCCTTGATGGCTTTTATATTGCGCCAGAAGTAAGAATAAAAGGGAAAACATACTGGGATAGAACTAATCTATATAGCCAAAATACTTATAGTACACTCCACCTAAGACTAGGCTATGTGGCTGAACATTGGGAATTATATTTATTTGGTGATAATTTAACAAATAAATATGCTTTACAAAAGGGTTTACCCATGGCCGTATCCACTGATATGAAGTACGGAGTACCCACAAAACCGCTTCAAGTCGGTCTGGGCTTCAATTTCTACTATTGAGACACTACATTGACGTCTGTCAGTGGCTGGCCGGCCGGTACCATTGGCCTTTGCGGGACTGGCCGGCCTTAGCCGTCATGGTCCTTGTGTGCCGCCATTGGAAACCGCTGGACATGCTGAATCAGGGTGCCTTTAAGCAAATCCGATCAAATGTATGTCATTTGAAGTCATGTTATATAATTCGTTGATAATCACATCTTTAAAAAAATTACCAAAACATTATATTATTACATTTAATATATAAGTTTTATTATGTATATTGGTTAAAAATTATTACTTTAGTATATCTAATTATTTTTAGATTTTACACTTTAAAAGAAATTTGTCCGGCTGGCTCAATCGGAATCATGGCGCCACGCTCCATTCGGCTCGCGATAGAGCCAAAACGCTTGTGGCGGTGCCGTGGGAAAAGACAGATAGTCAGTCAGTCGGTTATGGCCTGCTGTTTGGGCGAGCTGTCAAGGATCGGTTTGGGGTAGGGCCAATTGGTTTGACGGATATTTAGGGATCCTCGGAGCTAATATATTTGAGTAACTAAGTATTTTGACCACCTGAAACCAGTAACATACAAGCGTATTAGTTGGAAATGATCACTTCATGATAAAAGCACCGGGTGAGACAATAGAGCCCTGTTTACTATACTGCTGTGCATGATAATATATATCATCCTGAACTCTTATGAGGTTAACAGGTATTTATGTAGACCTGCATAATTTTACCTAATTTTCCTGGACGATGGCCTCCAGGACCTCCTTCTTGGACAATGACCTGATGGACAATGGAATCGAGAAAAGTTACATTTTTGGGACATGTTATAATTATGTAATATATTGAAAACATTGACTTTATATAAAAAATAGATTATGCTCTTTTCCGCCAGATCCTCACTCTAGCAACGCAGGAAACACGGTGGCCAAATTGGCTCATGCCGGCCTCGTTCTGGGCACTCTGATCTAAGCCAGGGCAGATAATATGACTCTGGAAACGCGGCTGGCTGGTCCCTGCCCTGTCGGCCCCGTCCGATCAAAATGATACTCGCCGTCTACATCCCAACGCGCCATGAATAAATGCAAAGGTTCTGACCGTATGCCACAATTTTCCATCGCCAACATGTTCATGTCAGCGGACAACGCGGTCAAGGGCGTCATGCTCCTGCTTGTCCTGGCCTCCCTGGCCTCCTGGGTCGTCATTTTGGAAAAGACAATCATCTTGAACGTAATCAGCCGTCAAATCTGGAAATTCAAGAGACTGGCCATGGGCCTCGCTGGCGAGGTCGCGCCAGGTGAGTTCCCTGGTTTTACCTTCCTCGTGGCCGAGGCCGGCCTTAGGGAAAGCGTCGACCACGCCGGGAACGAGACCAGGGCCGATTATCGGGAAAGGGTCGAGCGCTCCATGCGGGTCGTCCTCTCCGGGCGCCTCGACCGCCTGGAGGCCAGGGTCACGGTCCTGGCCACCGTGGGCTCGACCAGCCCCTTCATTGGCCTTTTCGGCACGGTCTGGGGCATCATGAACAGCTTCATCGGCATCGCCGCCTCCGGCGAGACCACCCTCTCCGTCGTGGCCCCGGGCATCGCCGAGGCGCTCTCCGCCACCGCCATGGGCCTTGTGGCCGCCATCCCGGCGGTCATCGCCTTCAACAAGATAAACTCGACCGTGAGGAAGATTACCAAGGAAGCCCTGGCCGGCATCGGACTGGTCGGCAACAACCTGGCCAGGATCCGTTTCGAGGGCCTGGACAGCCTTTCAGAATAGCTATAGCCGGAGGCCAACCTATGGAACGAAACCCTGAGCTCATCCATGGCGGCGGAGACGTTCGCTCCATATCGGACATAAACGTCACGCCCTTCATTGACGTGATGCTAGTGCTTTTGATTATCTTCATGGTCACGGCGCCACTGATGATGGGCGGGGTAAGGATAAACCTCCCCAAGACCGCGACTACGCCCATGCCCCGCCCCGATCATCCCCTGATCGTCAGCCTGGACGCCGAGAGCCAGGTCTTCGTGGACAAGGATCCGGTCAATGACGGACTGAGGGCGGAGACCTTCAGGCGTCTGGCCCTGGAGTCGGAGTCGGGGGAGGTGTTCGTCAGGGGCGACGGCGAGGTAAAATATGCCAGGATGATGGAGCTCATGAGCGAGCTGGGCCAGGCCGGCTTCGCCAGGGTGACCCTGGTGACCAACGCCCAGACGGTCCAGGATCCTGGCAAAGAGGCTGAGGCCCCACGGCCTCAGGATGCCACGGGCCAGGGACATGCGGAGCCGGCGCCCCCGGCCGCCAAGGTGGCCGAGAAGGGCACCGAGACGGAGGCCCCGGCCGTTCCGGCGATGGCCTTCTGAGCCAGCAGGCCCTTCGCCATGAACCCATCCGGAATATCGAGAATCGAGTCGAATGCCCTGGCCGCGGCCATGGCCCTGTCGTTTTGCCTGCACCTTCCGCTGGTCTCGTTCCTGGCCTCGCCCGACCAGGGCGACGGGCCTTTGTCCGCCCTGGCGGTCATGGAGTTCGAATACGACCCCCTTGGAGGCGAGCCGGGAGGCGGTGAGCCTGGGCCCATGGCCGAGCCCGAGCCCATGGCCGAGCCCGAGCCTGAGGCCACCACCCCTACGGCCGAGGACCAGCCAGTCCCCGAGCCTGAGCCTGAGCCCGAACCTGATCCCGAGGACCTGTCCCTTATTGAAAGCCAGGCCACCCAGGCTGAGGAAGCCCCGGCCCCCCCGCCGCCACCGCCAGTCGACAAACCAAAACCGAAGCCGAGGCCCAAGCCCAAGCCGTTGCCACGGACCCAGGCTTCCCCTGGTGACCCAGCCGGCCAGGCCACGGGCTCTGGCACTGGAGGCGGCGAGGGGCCGGGCCAGGGTGGCGAGGGGGGCGGCACGGGACGGGGCACGGCCAATGCCATGAACGCCTACAAAAGCCAGATTAGGCGGAAGATAGAGCGCTATAGGAAATACCCGCCTTCGGCCAGGAACAACCACATCCAGGGAGTGGCGACCATAAGCTTCACCCTCAACCGCCAGGGCCAGGTGGTGGCGGCCAGGCTGGTCAAGAGTTCCGGCTTCCCAATCCTGGACGACGAGGCCCAGGCCCTGATCCAGAGGGTCAATCCCCTGCCGGCCTTTCCCAAGGAGTTGGAGATCAACACACTGGAATTGACCGTCCCAATCCAATTCGCCTTGCGTTAGCGCATCGCTGCATCCTATGTGGCGGGTGAAGATTACCATCGCTCATGAAATGCAGCCGTCAAAATGGGTTGTGCGCCTCTATCGAATTCGCCTCGCGCCGTAATCCCGCTTTATCCGGCATGACTGGGAAAAATACCTCTGGCTAACCTGGTCAAGCCCGCGTTTCCCCCTGAAGAATCTGGACCATGCCTGGCCGGCACCTCAAAAACAAGAAGGTTCTCGTCTGATTCCGGGAAAACAACGGGCAGCCCATGGAATCACCCCTTTTCCCTATGCCTGTCCAGACGGCGCATTTGGCCGGGGGTAAGCCCGAATTCGGCCCTGAAGGCGGCGATGAAATGGCTGATGTTGCTGTAGCCGACCAAATTGGCCACCAGGCTGACCGGCTTGTCGGACTTCTTCATCAACGCCAGGGCCTGCCTCATGCGTTCCTTGCGCAGGATGTCGCTGAAGGTCTCGCCATAGTAAACGCGGAAACCCTTCTTTACCTTGCTCTCGTTTAGCCCGCAATTCCGGGACAGGGTCTTGAGGCTGGGCGGGGCGAAGTAGCTTCCCTCCAGGAGCCTCCTGGCCTCGGAGAGCCTTTCCAGATCGCCAGGGCTCAAGACGAACTTGCCCGGCGTGATATCGGCCAGCTGGCTCAGGTAGATGGCCAGGAGTTCCATGGCCTTGCCTTCCCAGAAAAGTCGCCGGCAGGTTTCGGGCAATGGAGGGTTGAGCATCTGGATGGCTATCTGCCTTTTTTGGACGCCAAGGGGCCTTTGTGCGTGGAGATGGAAGTTCCGCGGGGCGTCGACGCTGGCCAGCAGTTCCTCTTTTAGGCCCGTCAGGCAGCCTAACTGGCCAAAACAATCCAAACTCAAGACGATGGTCACCGAGGCCAGGGCTTGCCCGCTGCCCAAAAGGATTTCGCCGCTGAGATCGGAGAGCCAGGAAACAGTTTCCGCCGGTCCGGCCACGGGGCTGAGAAGGTGGCCGCGCGCTGGCTCGGGGGATCCTCCGAAAAACAAGGTCTGGCCGGAGACGATTGTGGACAGGACCAGGGCCTGGCCGGTATACTCGACGCTGTCCCTCAAATCGGCTGGCGCGGTTTGTTCGGCCAAAAGCAGGTCAAAGCCTGGCCGAATGTTTACCACCCGGCAAATCTTCAGCGGGAAATGGCACTTACAGGGTCTCTGGCTGGCCGCGCCGGGCGTCTTGGGCGCCAAGGGATGGCCTCCATCTGGCCAAGGCGGCCTCGGCCGGTAAGGAATTATGGAACGGATGCTGTCGTTCATGTAAAAACCAAGGTGATGCTCTGAGTTTATGGATGCCGTGCTCCCAGGCAATTCCAGGTAGCGACCAAAAGTTTACCAGTCAATCGGAACAAATCCGCGATAAGGCCATTGATGTTTGTCGTTTCGGAAGCCGGCTTTTGGGTGAAATCAGGATAGTCAGTCAGATAATCTCAGGAACCATATGGCATTACGGCTTGGCCTTCCGGCAGGGGAAACTCCGTCTTGCCCGTCGGCCATCTTGGGGCCGTGGTGCGGGCTTTTGGTCCCGGCTTTCCTGGACTGATGGCCATGAGGGCGTAAAAAGGGCCCAGTCCCGAACCGATTTGGGTTCTGGACTGGGCCACAGTCGTCGTCATGGGCCGTAAAGGACCCAGAAGGCAGGCCGCGGAAATACCGTGGCGACTATACCGCCCAGAGAGAGAGAGAGAGAGAGAGAGAGACTACGCTGATTTTGGTCGATGTGGCCATAGTTGTCCTCATGATGCAGGCGGAGTTGTCGGAATCAAGCTAGATTTCGTCTCCCGTCTCCTTGGCCCGGGCGTGGGAGCAGGGGGATCCGCAAGCCGCGGCCGGAAACCTTATACTGGCCGTTGGTTTCCCCCAGGGCGGCTAGGCCAAGGAGGGCCGTCCGGGTGTAAGGCGCTGGCCCCTGTCAAGGACTGGCTGAGACTCGCCAGTCACTCCGCCGCCTTGAGGACCAAGACGCCTTTATGGATGCATTTCAGGCCAAACAGCAGGGTCATGGTCTCCACCAGGGCGCAGGACAGGAAGGCGAGGTCAAAGCCCAGCCGGGGGCCGGCCATGGTGCCGACGCTGGCTGCCAGATATTGGCAGAGGGTCGCGAGGCAAAACTGGACCGAGTAGTCTGTGGCCGGGCTGTCGGCCGAGGATCGGTCCATCATCAGGGTGGGAATCACGACCATGCAGGGTGAGACGCACAGGAAATAGATCTGGACCACCAGGAAGACCATGCCCTTGTCGGCGGTCGAGCCGATGATCGCGCTTATGGCCAGAAGGCCCAGAATCACCACCGCTGACGTCAGCTTGAGCATTCTGGCCCGGCCGATCCTTTTCAGGATGAGGCCCGAAAGGGCCGCCCCGATCATGCCGGTCAGGGAACCGGCCACGTTCAGGGTGAAGCCTATCTGGCCAAAGCCCCATTTCAGGTCGGCCAGCAGGACTGGCAACAGGCCCCACCCTAGACCGATGCCGACCGAATAGGGAACCAGGATTGCCAGCCAAGACAAATTATTGTCAATTTTCCAAAAATCAATTAGCCTTTTCATCGAGATAATGGAATATGCCGTCCTCCTGGGTGGCTCATTCAAAAAAAGGCACTGGAAAAAACTGACCATGATCACCCCGGCCAGAAGAAGGCAGCAGCCGGACCAGCCCAGGCTCGGGAAGGCGGCCAGGACGACCCCGCCGCCGATGATGTTGCCCAGAAGGCCGCTGAAGGCCTGGACGCTCATGCCCGCTGGCCTTTCCCCAGGCAGTAGCAGTGTTCGGCAGAGGCCGTCGCTGGCCGCGTCCTGGGTGGACGAGAAGAAGGAATGGAAACACCCCAGGCCCAGAATCAGGTAGAAATCAGCGGGCAGCCGACAGAGGCTCAAGGCGAGGAGACTCAGCGCCATGCCGAGCTGGGTAATGAGAATCCAGCCCTTGTATCGCCCGCATATGGGATTGTATCTGTCAACTACGGGTGACCAGACAAACTTGAATACCCAACACAAGGCCAATGAATAGACGAGACCCAGCTTTTCCATCGGCAGGCCCTGCCTCCTCATTATGGTTATGAGGGAAATCAGCAGAAAGGCCTGGCCCACGTATTGGCTGACGTAGAGGCTCCCGATGAGCAGCCAGCGGGAGATGTCCATTTGGCTGGGCCGCTGGGTGGGCGGCCCAGTCATCGGCCAGTCCTTTCCGGGCCAAAGGCCCGGGCAACCTTGAGAAGGACCGGGGTGACGAAGAGATCGGCCATAAGGGCGGCCAGGACGCCCAGAGCGATGAGAAATCCCATATGGAAGAACACCCTGATGTCGGCCACCAGGTAGGGGCTGAAGGCCAGTATCAGGATAACCGAGGTCAGGACGATGGCCTTTCCGACGCTTTTCTCGGTCAGGTAGACTGCTTGACCGTAGTTGCCGCACTGCATGAATTCCCGCGAGGAATGGTTGATGAAGTGGATGGTGTCGTCCACGGCCAAACCCAGGAGCATGGGAATGATGGTCACGGTCATGATGTCCAGGGGAATCGAGAGCCAGCCCATCAGCCCGCTGACCGCCAGGACCGGCACGGCGTTGGGGATGAGGGCGAGAAGGGCCGTCCTGAGGCTCCTGAAGGTCCAGAACATGACCAGGGCGATGGTCAGGAGGGCCATGTAGAACGTCTTGATCTGGCCCCAGGTGATGTACTGCATCATGACGGTGAACTGGGTCAGGGACCCGGTCATGATGACGTTGGCCCCGGGGAAGAGCTCGGCGGCCCGGCGTTTGACGCCCTCGATGGTCCGCAGGATCTCGGCCGAGTTGTAGTCGTCCACCTCCACCATGACACGGAGCCTCTGGTAGTCGTAGTCGATCCACCTTTCAGTCTCCCGCCCGCCGGCGTTCTCGTACAGCAGAAGCATCTGGGCCACTTCCTCGGGGGTTTCCGGGAGCCTCAGGTATTCCTCCTGGCCGTCGTTGAGGACCTGGTTTAAGTCCTCGAGAATCCCGACCAGGGAGGAGACCCTTTTGGTCAGCCGGTATTGGCCAATCTCATCCTCAAGGATCCTCAGGTTTCCCAGGACCAGCGGATCCTTGGCCATGTCCGGCCTCGGGAGCTCGATGGCTATCCCGTACGAGTACAACGACCCCAGGCTCGACTCGCTGACCTCGAACATCCGTTGGATATACTTGACCTTGGTCCCATACGTGCGCCTGACGTCGAAAGATACCTCGAAGTTCTTCAGGCCTGTCATGACGATGCCAAACGACAGGAAAAACACTGACATCGTCAGCCAGGGCCGGTTTAGGACCCGGCGGCCCAGCGCGTCCAGGAGACGGTCGGCCAGGCCATGCCCCGAGGCCTTGGACGTCCCTGTATCCCCCCGGCCAAAGCTCAGCAAAATGGGCATGAGGACGTAGACCAGCAAAAAAGTGGCCCCGACAAGGAGGGCGGCCGTCAGGCCCACGAAACGGATGGGCCTCATGGGGATGGCCAGAAAGGAAATGAGGCCGGCCATGGTCGTCAGGGCGCTGGAAAGAAGCGACCAGCCGGCCTTCTGGGTTGAAAACAGGATCGACTCTAGCCTGTTGCCTGTCTCCAGCAGCCTTGAGTCAAAGAAATTAAGTATATGTATGCTGTAGCAGGTGGACATGGCCATCGTCAGGAAGATGGGCAAGAACACTGTCACGGGATCGAACTTGAATCCGAGGTACCCCTCCAGCCCGAAGACCCCCAGCAAGGCCATGATCGTGACCAGAAAAGGAAAGAAGACCGCCCTGAATTTCCTGGTGGCCAGCCCCATGGCCACGGCGATGACCAATATGCTCATGAGTATCAGTCTGCTGGTAATCTGGGCAAAATATATCCTCTTCTCGACGTCGAGGACCGGCATGCCGATGGTCTTGGGGTTAATGGACGCATACTTGTCCTGACCAGCGATCTCCATGAACTTCTCGCCGATCAGGTAGTCGGCGTGGACCCCGCCCTGCAGCGTCTCGGAAGGCGGGACCGGCTTGAGGCGCAGGAAGATCCAGGCCTCCCGCCCATCCTTTGATATGATCTTGTCCCTAAACAGCTTTTTCCCCAAAATCTTGTCCCTGATTCCCCCATTGAAATCATGGTCGGTCAACTCGTCCAGGTCCTCGGGCACCAGGCTCACGATCTCGATCCCTCCCTCGACGCCCTGGGAGAACTCGAAGTCCGTGAGGGAGACGACGTCGTCGGCATAGGGGACCTGGTCCAGGAACTCCTGGCTTAGCTCGCGTATGAGCGCGAGGTTTTCCCTGGCAGTGATGTTGTCGGCGCTGACCAGGACGGCGCAGAAATCGTCCTTGCCGAAAATCTCTTCCACGCGCGCCTGGGCCAGCAAGGCCTCATCGCCCTCGAGAAACCAACTCTCCTGGCTGGTGTCCACCTGCAGGCGGGGCAGTCCCGAGGCCAGAATGGCCGTCAGGAGAAGCGTTCCGGTCAAAAACAGGAACCGGTGCCGGACTACCGTTTCGGTGATTGATCTGAACCGATCGTTCACTCTGGTGGCGTCAAACATTTGACAACCTCACAAACATATTATATTAATAATTTATATTAAATTATAATCAATTATATAAATAAATTTATACAATTATAATAACAATTGGATTGGATTAAAAATAATACTTGACCTTGGCCCAGGCCTGGCTGTTGTCCCTATACAGGGCGAAGCGGCCTTCATGGCCCCAAAATATGTCGGTCCCAACGGATATGATCAGGCCATCCATGGCCTCGTACTCCACTTTCAGGGAGTCATAGAACCCAGAATTGTTGATATCGCCATATATCATGTTGGTCACCGTGAGGATCTGGTTAAATAGTTTCTTCGATACATTTAACGTGGCGGTATAGCTTTCCGGAGGCAGGCCGGCCTTGTTTCTTCCCAGGATCTGGTCGGCCGCGAGCTGGCCCGAGACCGTCCAATCGTCGCCGGGTGTCCAATCCAGGCCGAAGAGCCACTTGAGGCCGTCCTGCCTGACCGGCTGCCCGAGAGGATCCGGGTTTTGCCTCCTTTGGCCCAGCAGGGCCGCCGTCTCGGCCCTGATGACGAGATTGCCGGTCGGCCTTGACATCTCGAGCCCCAGAACGGTCATGCGGCGGAAGCGGCTCTCGCGGAAACCTGGCGTCCCGCCCTGGCCAGGGACTATGGGACCCAGGACGGGAAAATCGTCGTGGGTGTAGAAGACCGAGGCGGCGAAGTCAAGGCCGGGGAGGAAGGCCGAGGCCTTCATGGCAATCTCGCCGTCCCCGAGGCTTCCCCCTGGTTTCAATTCCCTGGCCTCCCAGCCTGGCCCCCTGGCGGGGTCGCCCAGATACCAGGGATTTCCGGGCCGGGGACTGACGCCGGCCCGGAAGAAGGGGATCCAGATGAGCTCCAGGTTGACCACCCTGCCCAAAAAACGCAGCCTGGCCGCCTCCACCGGCTGCCTTATCTCGTCTAGCCCCCTGGTGATGAACTCGGTATAGTCCGGGGGGCAGACAAGGTCAGTAATCTGTATGCCGTCGGCCTTGCCCCAGATGATGATTTGGCGTCCGACCCTGACATCGAAGCCTTCCCCAACGTGTTCGATCCAAACCTCATGGAGATCGATGCCCGTCTCCGAGCCGATGGCCCAATTCCTCTCGGCCTGGGCCGAGGCCAGCCCGTAAAGGCCCTCGAACTCGAGGGCCGCCTCCAGGCGGAGCTTCACCCTGGAGGTTATGGTCTTGCCCGGGCCCTTGAGGCCCTGGGACCTGATGGCCTCGATGAACCCGGAGATACTGGTCTTTGGGCCGGTGATGCCATCCACCTCCACGGCCCGGCCCGATCCACCTGCCCCGTCCGGCCACCCTGGCTCTCCGTAGCCGCCGTCACCGCCTGCCGTCGCGGCCCAGCAGGCGCCTGGGGACAGGGGGCCCCAGGCGGCCACCGCCGGCGACAGGAGCCAGAAGCCCATGAGGCCGATGGCGGCGGCCACCCTGGCCATCAGAACCGGCCGCGCTGGATGGTGGCCACGCTGAAGAGGGAATCGTCGAGGCCCTGGTCATACTCGATCATGTCCGAGACCATTCTGGTCTGGTGGCCGGTGACCACGTTGCGCATCAGGCAGTCGGCGACATCGAAATAGCCATCCTGCTCCCTGATTGTCTTGACCTCGAAGACCTTGAGGAGCCCGTCCTTGTCGTAGTACTCGCCCTTGACGATGAGGTCGAGGCCAGTGGCCACCCAGGCTATCCTCTTGGAGTAGCTCTCGCCGGAATCCACTGGCAGGCACTCGATGACCACGGTCTCGCGCCCGTTGACGGCCTCCCGGCCGATGATCCTCTGCTCGTCCTTGCCCGGATGGCGCCGGCCCATGTCGTCGTAGGTGAAGTCGGTCCCCATGAAGTACTCCTTCCGCGAGGCACCGCTGATCCGCCTGTCCTTGCGCAGGGCCGGCAGGTAGAGCCACTTGTCGTCGTCCCGGCCGGGCTCGTCGTACTCCCAGCTGAGGAACATGGTTCCCTTGACGTCGCTTGGCTCCAGGAAGATCATGACGCTCTTGCGGTCAGGCCCTTGGTCCTTGGAAAAGGTCTCGACCGAGCGCCTGCGTGTCCGGCCCTGCCTGTTTTCCAGGATCATGGTCAGCTCCGTGTGGCGGTCGTCGCCGTCGGGGCGGTCGTAGACCCTGGCCATTATCTCCCTGGCCTCCGGCTCGAAGGCCTGGGCCGGGCCGGCGGGGAGGGAGGCGGCCAGGGCCAGGCCCAGAAGGCCAGCCGCGACCAGTGGACTGTGCTTTTCCTTCTTTCTCATGACTTCCCGTCCTTGCCTGGCTTGGGGTCAGGAATCGGCGGCGGCCGCCCGTTTGGCGAATTTCCAGCCCCCGGTCTTCAGCTGCTCCCGCCACAGGGAGGCGTACAGGCCTCCATTGGCCAGGAGCTCTTCATGGGTGCCCACCTCGGTCGCCCGGCCCTGGTCGATGACCACCACCTGGTCGGCCTCGACTATGGTCCTGAGGCGATGCGCTATGACGACCAGGGTCTTTTCCCTGATCAGGGCCCCGATGGCCCGCTGTATGTTGAGCTCGTTTTCCGGGTCCATGGAGGCGGTGGCCTCGTCCAGGACCACGATGGGGGCGTCCTTCAGGATGGCCCGGGCGATGGAGATCCTCTGGCGCTCCCCGCCGGAAAGGGTTGCGCCCCCCTCCCCCACCCTGGTCTGGTAGCCATCCTCCATGTCAAGGATGAAGTCATGGCACTGGGCCAGCCTGGCCGCCGCCACGACCTCCTCCTCGGTGGCCTGCTTGCGGCCTACCCTGATGTTTTCCAAGATGGTGTCCTGGAACAGGTAGACTTCCTGGAAGACGAAACTGAACAAGGAGTTTAGCCTTTGGCTGTCGATGTCCCTTATGTCGACCCCGCCGATCAGGATGCGTCCCGAGCCGACGTCCCAGAACCTGGCCATGAGGCTGGTCAGGGTGGTCTTGCCGCTCCCGGATGGGCCGACCAGGGCGGTCATGGCCCCGTTGGGAAAGGCCAGGGAGAGGTCGTGGACTATGCCCCGCCCGGGGTTGTACCCGAAGGAGACGTTCTCGAAGACGATCCCGTAGTCGGCCGGCTCCTGGCCGCCTTTCCCCCCTGGGAGAGGCCTCTCCCCGAATATGGCCGAGATTCTTTTGCCGGCCAGGCTCATGTACCTGAGCTCCGAGAAGAACAGGGCGAAGTTCAGGAGCGGCTCGAAGAACTTTATGCCCACGACCATGAAGAGGACGTAGACCACCAGGGCCAGCTTCCCGTGAAACAGCAGGAAGGTCGCGAGGAGGACAAGGCCGGCCACGCCCAGATCGAGGAGGACGGCATAACCCATGATGGGCACGGCCGCCCCGGCCTCGAGAAGGATGCAGTCCCTCTTGAGGGTCAAAAGGGCCTGGTCCAGGCGACTGAAGGCCTGGCCGGTCAGGGAGAAGGCCTTGAGGACGTTGATGCCCTGGAGATATTCCAGCGTCCTCGAGGCTGCCCGGTTGCGGGAGGCAATCTGCCTGGCGCCGAAGTGGTCTATCGCCTTCTGCCCCAGGGCCAGGAGCGGCAAGGCCACGGCCACCGTCCCGACCATCAGGGCCGTCAGCCTCAGGTCCTGGAAGAGGAAGCACAGGGCCATCAGGATCGGCAGGACGACGAAGGCCACGGCCTCGTTGAAAAGGTGGCTGAACAGCTGCTCGACCTTGGTCATGTCCTGGAGCATGAGGGCCGATATCTCGCCCGGGTCCCGGCGCTTGAAGAAGCCCAGGGACAACAGGCGCAGGTGGTCGGCCAGCCTGAGCCTGGCGCTTGTCGTTATGTTTATGCTTTTGAGGTAACTGAAAAGATACACTTTGGAGGCCAAAAACAGATTCACGATCATTATGAGACTGATAACGAGGCAATACATGGCCAATTTTCGGACATCGACCCCCTCCCTTGGCCCGATCAGCTCCCTTATGACCAGAAACAGGAAGGCGACAGGGAGACCGGTCAGGACGGTGTGGGCAATCTGCATGCCCGTCAGCCTCCTCAGCTGCCCTAGATCGCCGGCAATGGCTCTCATGGCCTTGATCATCTCCCGGCCTCCTTTCGCATCTTCCACTTGAGGGCTGAGGTATGGGCCGCCCACAGGCCCCGGTATGGCCCGTCCTGGCCAAGAAGCTCCTCATGGCTGCCCATCTGGGCCAGGCGGCCCCGATCGACCACCAGGATGCCGTCGGCGTCGGTGATGGTCGAGAGACGGTGGGCGATGACAATCACGGTCTTGCCGCCCATGAGCGAGACGAAGGCCTCCTGGATGCGGGCCTCGTTCTCGGCGTCGTTGAAGACCGTCGCCTCGTCCAGGACCACTATGGGGGCGTTCTTCAGGATGACCCTGGCCAGGCTCAGCCTCTGCCTTTCCCCGCCCGACAGGTGGACTTCCCCGCCCTCGCCTATCAGCGTGTCGAGACCCCTCGGCAAGTCCTCGATAAAACCCAGGCACTGGGCCGCCCTGGCCGCCTCCAGGATCTCCTCGTCCGTCGCCGCCCGGCAGTTCATGCGGATGTTCTCGCGGACGGTGTCGGAAAAGACGAAGGTCTCCTGGAAGACGAAGGCCACCGTGTCCATCAGATCGGCGAGGGACATGTCCCTGACGTCCACCCCCCCGATGGAGATTGAGCCCTCCCCCACGTCCCACATCCTGACCAGCAGTCTGGCCAGGGTGCTCTTGCCGGCCCCGCTGGGGCCGACCAGGGCGTAGACGCCGCCTTCCTTGAGCCGGAAGCTGACCCCGTCGAGGATCCGCCTTTGGGAGTAGCCGAAGGACACGCCCCTGAACTCCACGTCGTGGCCGGTGCCCCGGCGGGGCTCCCGGCTCTCCGCCATGGGCGGCTCGGCCAGGACGGCGTCCACCCGGGCAAGGCCCTCCAGGAGGTGCTGCAGCTGCCCGCCCATCATGGCCAGCTTGAAGACTGGGTTCATGTAGGCCGAGCCCAGCATCAGGAAGAGCATCAGGGTCGGGAAGGACAGGGTTCCCTGGAAGTAGAACCAGAGGCCGAAGGGCAGGAGAAAGAACAGGCCCGAGGTGGTGGTGACCACGAACATGCCCCAGGGAGGGGCCATCAGGCGGGTCAGCTTGGCCAGGAAATACTCGTAGGCCAGGGCCGCCGTCTTGAGGGTGGTGAACGACTCGGCGGTCTGGTTGAAGATCTTGACCACGGGCATGCCCCTGACATACTCGACGATGCTGCCGTTCATGGCCTCCAGGACATCGTGGAACTGGCTGCGGTACTCCCGGTTCTTGTCCCGGCCGAAGGCGACCCGCTGGAGCATGAAGGCCAGCGGCAAGGGAACCAGGGCCACCAGGGCCAGGCGCCAGTCGAAGACTAGGAGGCAGGCCACCACGGCCACCGGCTGGACAACCCCGGCCACGATGTCGGGGATATGGTGGGCCAGGAAAAGTTCCAGCTCCTCGACGTCCTCCGTCAGTATTTTCTTGATCTTGCCCGACTGGCGAAGACTGAAGTAGCCCATGGAGAGGCGTCCCAGGTGGGCGCAAAGGGACGTCCTCAGCCGGTACAGGATCTCGAACGCGGCCATGTGGGAGGCTATGGTGGAGACGAACAGGAACGCGTAGCGGATGATGGCCAGCCCGCCCAGCGCCAGGGCCAGCCTGATCATGCGGCCGTACTGGCTCTCGTCCAGCTGCCCCTTCTGGGCCAGGACCCCAAGCAGGACGGCTATCAGGACGTACGGGGCCAGGGAGAGGACCGAGGAAAGGACCGAGAAGATGGCCGAAAGGATAAGGGCCCCCTTCCTCGCCTCCGACAGCCTCAAGAGCCTCCTGAGCCCTGGCCTGGGTGCCTGTTGAGCAATTTCGGCCATATTGACCTCTTTTTTATAGATTAATATATGCGATATAGCGAATATTGATTTTATGAATGTATAAAACTATTGATTTCGACCGCGGACAGTTCCACTGGCTGGGGCAGGCCAGACCTCCGGCCCAAGGAGCAAAACGGGGGCATTTCCAGGTGCGAGGATAACCAAAAGCCATCTCCGGCTTGCTGTCGCCAATAGCCACATCATGCGGAAAAAGTTCAATCTCGGCTAGCGGTAGCGGCTATTTTTTTAGCGGTCCAGTTTTTATCCACAAAAACCAGGCTTCTCGGCGTCAATAAGCCAAAAGAATCCAAAGGCCGGGGATCTCCGGCCCTTGCCATGCCGTAGAGTGGGCAGGTTAGATCAAGAATGCGTTTAGGAGGTTGGTGATTCTGAGGCTGGAGGGAGAATGGGCGTGACGAATGTGCCTGAACATGCGTTCTTATTAAGAATAAATAAACATTTATATAATTTAATAATTTGAAATGATTTTCAATATTATTTGTAGCACATGAAAAGGAGGGCTTGTCTAACTGGTTAGAATACCAGCCCGGCAACCTGACAACCACTGCCGGTAGCAAACTCAAGGATCATGGAGGCAACGATGTGGTTTGCGCTTTGAACGCAATGACACAGCCAAGCGGGGCCGCAATGTGCTCAGGCCATGATGCGAGTGAGTACCGGGCAGGCCTCGAAATGTCAGTCAGGGACACCAGCCAGGTAATCTGAGAAGGCCGACGGTTCACGCAGGCGACGACTCAATCAGACGTGTTTTCAGGGGGCTGACAAAACAAAGACCGGTGACTGCCAGGGCCGCCAAACCGAAAGCCGAACGAAATCCCATCGGGATAATGTAATCTCATGCGCGCAAAAGATCGAGCACAGTGACAGATCATTACTATATTATATAATTTATTAGACTATAATTATTTTATTGTATTTTTTATATCAGTTCATTTTAAAAGGCCAGTCCCTGGCCAGTCCTTTTTGCTTGACAAAATGAATCCCACGAAATAAACTAAGGAATGAACTAAGCTGACGGAGGCTTGTATGCTACAAGTAAACATCCACGAGGCCAAGACCAATTTGTCCCGACTAATAAAGCAGGCCATCAATGGCGAACCGTTCATTATCGCAAAATCAGGAAAACCCATGGTCACGGTCAGGGCCTATGAACCGCCATTGAATCCAGCCGTCAGAATCGGCTTTCTCAAAGGAACGATAAAAGTACCTGATGATTTCGATTCCATGGGCCAGAAGGAAATATCGTCATTGTTTGGGAGCTATGAGTGAAGCTGCTGCTTGATACCCACATGCTCCTTTGGGCTGCGGCCGGAACGCTTCCCAAGGAAGCGGAAACGCTTTTATCCGACCCGACCAACATCCCATATTTTAGCCCTGCCAGCATATGGGAAATCGTCATCAAAAATAGGCTTGGGCGGGACGACTTCATGGTTGAGCCACATTTGCTTTGGCGTGGGCTAAAAGACAGCTATTATCTGGAACTGCCTATCATCGGCTTACACACTTTGGCCGTCAATGATCTTCCGATGGTTCACAAAGATCCTTTTGACAGAATTCTTCTAGCCCAGGCCAAATCTGAAGGAATGCTGTTTTTGACTTCCGACAGCGCCTTGCGGGAATACCCAGTGGGGATTATCTTCATCCAATAATCTCGCCCCGCATGTTCCAAAGAATTTACGGAAACGTCCGCACCATGGCTGAGCGGATAATCTCGGTCGGACACCATCTTGGTCTGCCGCCCAGGAAAAGGCCAGAGCTTCGTTGTCTGCCGTGCAGCCAGCGAAATGGCACAGATCTTTGGCCCCTGCCAGAGTCTGGCCAGCCAACAGAAATCTCACCCTGAACCTGGCATCAGGCCTTGTTCCTCGCACTGGCTTGGAGCCTCTTTATTCTGCCCCAATGGTAAAGGCCAGCGATGCCGAGTAACTTTCCCTGTCACAAACCTTTGTGTCTGAGTATGGATTCATGTGGTTGACCTTGGCCAGCCACTCTCCGGGCCTGAGCGGAATAATCTCGACCTGGCCGTCTTGGTCCGTTGCCTGCGAAAATGCCAGGGCCTCGTTGTCGGCCGTGAAGCCAGCGAAAAAAGCACCGACGTTGGCCCCGGCCAAAGGCTGGCCATCCAAAAGGACTTTCACCGGGAACTTGTCACCAGGCTTTAGGGTCCCAGGATCCAGCTGCGGCACGATTTCCAGCTTTTGGCCAAGCGGCCTGGCAATGAAATCCTCGTCGCCGGCTTCCCCAAGGACAAAAAGGTTCTTACCATAGACCGCCCCGTAAAAGCAGGCAGTGGCCTCGGGCTCTTCCAGTTTTGATTTCCAGGATGGCCCTGATGGCGTACGGCTGACGAAGCTATTTTGGCTTTCAGTCACGACGAAGTAGGTGCCGTTTTCAAGAGGTGAGACGCCCTGGAATACATTGGCCTTGGCCCCAGGTTCCAGCCCCAGCTCCCCCTTGTCGCCAATAAGTTTGGCTGGCATGTACCTTTTGGCGTAATCCTCTGCGGTTATCTCTTCGCCGATGGGGAAATCGTCGCTGAATCCCAGAAAGACTATTGCAGGTTCTCCAAGGGTTGCCTTATCCACTCCGGCCCAAAAATCATGGGCCTGGGCCGGCCAGGCAAACAGCATTGATAGAAGAAAAAGATAAATAATTTTACTCATAATTTCTCGCTCCTTTAATTGATAGCATTACGAATAAGTTCCACCTGTGCAATTGGAAACAAAGCCCCACCAGACCACCATTGCCAGCCAACCTGACCAAAGCCAGTGCCCACAATTGGCAAAGCCAGGAGTCACGTTCATGCCAGGATAGCGACCGAATATATAGCGGAAACAAATCCAGTATCACCACAAAATATCGTATTTCTGTCTCACGCGAGTAAAATAAAACTGGACAGGTTCAATTTGACCTGCTATTGTATGAGAAGGCGATCATTGTGGTCACCCTAAATGGGTACTACATATGCATTAAATCTATCCAATAGCAAGGTAAGTGCTTCAATGACAGAAAAAACAATTGAATACACTGTCAAAATCAAGAACGAGGACGGCGAGGATGAAATCATCGTCACCAGTTCAAGGGCGATCCCTGGTTTCGCTGAATTTGAGGAGTCAGGTTTTGCCGCCGCATTCCATAAGCTGGAAGGCGCCATCCTGGAGGCCAGCAAAGATGTCAACGTCAAGGTCGCGGGACAATACCTCAGCGATGGCTCAAAAAAAAAGTCGAGGGAGCCCAGTGCCGGGAAAACGGGGCAAATCTTGAGATAAAGGAATCGCCCTATCCCATGGAATCGAAATTTGGCGCGGTCATCGCCGAGTCGCATCGACTGACTTCAGGCAGGACCACG
>JAISEK010000005.1 GCA_031264145.1 Deltaproteobacteria bacterium | reverse complement strand
TTAATGATTTTATAATGCTTTTTATGGCTATAAATAGTATAATTTGTCTAAATATTACTAGATATATGGCAGTTTTAATAATTATTTAATAATTATTTAGTTACTTTAAATTAAATTATGATACATTTATTATTTATTTAATTAGATAATGATAATTTATTAAGTATAAACATGTTAATAGAAACGTATAATATTTTTATAGGCATGAGTTTTAGGATAAATAAGCCTAATTATTATTATTAATAAGTAAGGTTCAAGGTGCTTCGGAGGAAGAATTTACCCTAAGCTTTAACCTTCTGCTAACAGCCTGTGAACGGATACTTTGTTTATACTTAAAAGTATTTATATTATCTAATATAATAAATATTTTTTATAATTATATCTTAATTAATGTAATATTATATATTATAAATATTTTATAATTATATATTATAAATACTAGTTATTGTATAGATATGGCAAATATGGTCTTAAGCAAAAATTTGATTCTTTCGCCCTGGGGTGTAATGTGGTCCCGTCCTTGTATTGCCGACGTCCGCTTGCGGGTTGGTCCGGCCTGTGGTAAAGTTAAATCAAAATGCTATTTTTTATTAATTAAAAAATTAATAATGCTAAAGTCTGGTACTGTATATTCTTGAAATAATATTTCTATTCTTAATTTAAAAAATAATTTATCGATAATATTGTTTACTGGTTATCTTTTTAATTTATATTTTCATTTTATTTTACAAAATAAAATAAGCGATTTATATATATTGAATGATAAAAGTGCTGTAAAGATTGATTTTTATAATCTGATTTTTGGCTTTCCATAATGATAGCCAGCTAGACCGGCGGGACGCCCGCCCCCTACCCAGGAGTGCCATGGCCAGCAACAATGAACCTATAACGTCCGAGGACGTCATGAACATTCTGCCGGTCGGCATCCTGCTGATTGACCAGTCAGGGCTGGTCCTGGGCGGCAATCACCAGATGGCCACCTTGCTGGGCTCGACCTCCAGGGAGCTGGCTGACAGGCAGGTGGGCGAACTATTGCCAAAAAGTGCCGACGAGATCCTGCGGGTGGTGCGGAGCCGCAGGCAGGCGGCCGGGCTTTTCCTGAGCGAGCTCGACGGCTGCTTCGTCCTGGCCAGGCCCCTTCCCAGGGACAGCAACATTTGGGCCATCTCCGTCTTCGACCAGCGCCTGTGGCAGAACTATCTGGGCTACGGACCGGCCATGGACCCACTGACACCCTACTACAAGCAAATCTTCGAGAGTTCCTCCGACGGCATATCCATTGCCGATAACAAGGGAAGGCTCATTCTGGTCAACGAGGCCTCGGCCAGGCATGTCGGCGTCGCACGCGAGGAGCTTCAGTGGCGGCATGTCCATTCCATGGTCGAGCGCGGCCTCACCGACGACTACATCACCTTGGACGTACTGCGGGAAAAAAAGCCGGTCACCAGGATCATCAAGTACCACAAGAGCGGCAAGTACATCTTCCTTACCGGTACGCCCATATTCAACGCCGAGGGCCAGGTTTACCTGGTGGTCATCAACGAGCGTGACTTCACGACCATCCTGGAGCTCCAGACCAGCCTCAAGCAGCAGAAGGAGATTCTGGACCGCTTCAAGGCCGAACTGGCCGAGATGAACCTGGCCGAGCTGGCTTCCAACGAGGTGGTGGCCCTGAGCCCAGTCATGCGCCGGACCATGGAGACCGCCCTGAAGCTGGCCCAGCATGATGTATCCCAGATATTGCTTACCGGCGAGAGCGGCACAGGCAAGGGACTTTTGGCCAAGTTCATCCACACCAACTCAAGGAAGGGCAAGGAGCCCTTCATACATATCAACTGCGCCGCTCTGCCAGAATCCCTACTGGAGGCAGAGCTGTTCGGCTACGAGAAGGGTGCCTTCACCGGGGCCAACGCCGCCGGCCGGGCCGGGCTCTTCGAGGTGGCCGGCGGCGGCACCGCCTTCCTCGACGAGATAGCCGAGATGGGCCTCCCGCTTCAGTCCAAGCTCCTTACCTTCCTGGACAACAAGGAATTCAGGCGGCTGGCCGGCCACAAGACAATCACCGCCTCCTGCAACATCATTGCCGCCACCAACCAGAACCTGGAACGCCTGGTGGCCGAGGGACGCTTCCGTCAGGATCTCTACTACCGCCTCAAGGTCTTCAGCCTCGATATCCCACCACTGAGGGAACGGCCGGAGGATCTCCTGGAGCTGGCCAGGCGGGAGTTGGCCAAGCTGTGCCAGCAATACGGCCAAAAACGCGAGCTCGATCCCCTGGCAGTCGAGGTGCTTCGGAACCATGGCTTTCCGGGAAACGTCCGCGAGCTCCTGAACGGTATCAGCCAGGCCGTGCTCCTGAGCGACAGTCCCCAGATAGGGCCCTTTCTGGCCAAGACCATGGCCTCATGCCAGACTGGTGGCGGCACTGGCCACGTCCAGGACTGCCTGCCGCCTGTTGGCGGGGAGCCGGCCCTTTCGGCTCACCAGGCCGGGTCCATTGGTTACGTAGCCCCGGCGGGCCAGACGGAAGAGGAGGGCAGGCCTGGAGGCGGGCCGCTGCGTAGCTCCTTGGCCGAGACCGAGGTGGCCAATTTGACGGAGGCCCTGAAAAGATGCGCCACAACCAGGGAAATGGCTGGTTTTCTGGGCATCAGCCAGGCAGGTGTCTCCAGGAAGCTGAGAAAATACGGCCTTAAGCCGCCGCGGTCAAGTAAGGCCCGAGGCGCCACTTAGGCCTGCGGCGACCAGTCCCTTCTCCCGGAGCAGGCCCCTGTTGCTGGGTGCTGTCCGCCGGCCTTTTCCCTGCCCCTGTCACTGGGCCTCTGGCCACCTTGCCCGCCTAAGTTCACTCCCGCTATGCCCCATCTGGCCGTTTGGAACTTCTTGTGCGGCTTAAACCGCAAGAAGTTTTCTCTTCCAGACCACCGGCTTTAGCCGGTGACAGTTCATTGTTATATTATTAAGTCATTATATAGCTATTAAATATATTAATTTTTATAAATATTTATTATTAGTTAATTATTTTAGATTTTTTGCCAGGTGACTGTCAAAAAAAGTGGATGGAATGGCCAGGCAAGGCCGCCAGGGAACAGGCTGGATGTGTTTTGGCCCGTGGTTTTGAACTTTTGGCGGACCTGCTCCAAGCAGGTGAACGTTAAAAATTCCTGATTCAGATTCATTATTTTTGATTCATGATTGAATAATTGAGCGTAGGTTGAGGCTGGAATTTCGATTCTGGTTCAATGGCCTGGAGGCCAGTCCAGCCAGGGAAGCCAGGAGCGGCCAGCAGTTCATGGGACGTGGCTAATAAACAGGCCAGTGGCCTGTCTTTTGCGTAGTGTGTAGTTTAGGCTGGGCCGCCCTCTTGGAAGCCGGCCTGCGATCCCAGGCTTGGCCGTGGCGACATTGGCGTCCGGCACCCAATCCCGGTCCAGGCTGCGGCTGGGTGGCCTAAGGTGACTGGAGGGACCCTTGTCTCCAGGCTGGACGTGCCCTTTTGGACCAGTCCAAGCATTTGAGGGCCTCGGCGTGTCCCCTGCGGCCCTGTGGTCAAGAATAATAAAAAAAATAGCTATCATAAAAACTAAGCATGTTAATAAATATTCTTGTTATAAGAAATTATTATAACATTTTCATATATACCAAATAAAAAAATTATGACCATTGGACGGCCATGACGGGCGGCTTTTTTCCCGGAACCTCCCTGTTGGGCCGCCCGGCATCCATCACTTCCTCAGCGGGGTTAGTCGTACACAAAGGAGAAAATATGGAGAATTCCTCTCCCAGCCCCAAGACGGCGCCCATCGAGCCGGTGGTCTTTTGGCCCTCGCTCCTGCTGGTAGCCCTTTTCGGGGGCATCATGGCCTTCGCGCCAGACTATGCCGGCAGGGGTGTCAACTCCTCATACGCCTTCATCATGAAACACCTCTCCAGCCTGTTCATGCTGGGCGGGGTGGCCGCCTTCGTCTGCGTCGTCTGGTTCGGCTTTGGCCGATACGGCAACGTTAGGCTGGGAGGCCCCCAGGAGAAGCCAGAATTCAGCACTTTTTCCTGGATTTCCATGTTGTTTTGCGCTGGGGTCGGCATAGGCCTGATGATCTGGTCACTGGTGGAGCCAATATACTACTTCGCTGGGCCGCCAATGGGCATAGAGCCGATGAGCGACAAGGCCATGGTCTGGGCCCACATGCTGCCACAGTTCCATTGGGGCTTCTCGGCCTGGGCCATCTACTGCCTACCTACCATTCCCATCGCATACAGCGTCTACGTGAGGCGCGAGAAGGTCTTCCGCATAAGCGATTCCTGCCGCCCAATCCTGGGGGGACAGACAGACCGCCTGGGAGGGAAGGTCATCGAGGTTTTCGTCCTCCTCGGGACCGTCGGAGCCGTTGGCACCTCGCTGGGCCTGGCCATTCCCCTGATGTCAAAGCTGATATCGAGCGTCCTGGGCGTCGAGGACGACATGGTCATGAAGGGTTTCGTCACCGCTGGGCTTTTCGCCATGTTCGGCTTCTCGGTCTACATGGGCCTGGAGAAGGGCATGCAGAATCTGACCCGCCTTAACGTCTGGCTGGCCTTCATCATCCTGGCCCTCGTCATTCTGCTTGGGCCGACAGGCTTCATGTTCGATCTATGGACCAACAGCATAGGCCTTTTGCTCAATAATTTCCCGGCCCTTACCTTCCAGACAGAGCCCATGCGCCTGGTGACCGGCTCGGGCCAGGACGCCTGGCCGCAATGGTGGACGGTGTTCTACTGGGCCTGGTGGATCGCCTATGCCCCGGTAGTCTCCCTTTTCGTGGCCCGCATCTCTAGGGGCCGGACCATCAGGGAGCTGGTCATCGCCGAATGTCTGTGGGGAACCCTTGGCTGCTGGGCCTTCCTGGCCACCTTCGGGGCCTACAGCCTATACGCCCAGAAGACAGGGCTCGTCGATGCCGTCGGGATTCAGAAGACCTTGGGCGATCCGGCGGTCTGCATGATGATCATGTCCTCGCTCCCGCTCAAATGGGTGGTCATTCCCATATATACCCTCCTGTGCTTCGTTTTCCTCTCGACCACGCTCGATGCCTCGGCCCAGGCCCTGGCCAACATCTGTTCTAAGAAGGGCTATTCCGATCTCCCGTCCAAGCGCTGGAACAGGATGCTGTGGGCCTCGCTTCTGGCGGTGTTCGGCATGGGCATCCTCATCACCGGCGGCGAGAAGGCCCTGAAGACCGTCCAGACCTCCACCATCGTCGGGGGTGTCATCCTTGTCCCCATTATCGTCATCCTTGTCTGGGGTCTCTTCAGGTCGCTCAAGGAGGATTTCGGCGACTCCATGAAACCCAAGGAGATATACAGCCCCAGGGTCCTCGAGGCAGACGGATCGCCAATTGAGGGGGACGGGCGAAAGGGATAGTTTGGTCCCCAATCCCACTGGAAATTTTGGACCATTGGTAAACATATAAACTAAGGAGTAAAGATGTCAAAAATCTTCACCCGCATGGGGGACGGCTCCCCACTGGAAATGACGGAGAGCGAGCTCCGGCAGGACCTGGAAGACGGCGTGGCGGAGGCGGTTGAGAAAGCCGAGGTCCCACCGCTGTCGTCGGATGAAATCCAATATCTCGTTGACCTTTTCAAGAGAGAGGACCGCATCGTGGGCGTCGAGCCGGGCAAGGAAATCGTCCTGAGCTACGACGCTGCCACCCTAAAGATCAAACGCCATTCCCTCTTTGAGGATCGGGTCAACTGTCTGGCCATATACGAGCGGCTCCTGGGGGCCGATACCCTGGAACTGTGCCACGTGGACTACAGCTACAAGCCGCTCAAGCCCATCATCAGCTATGAGCAGGCCACCATGGAGCAGGCTCTGGCGGCCACCCACTCGCCCATGTTCTACGGGGCCATGCCCAACCTTGGCCTCTACACGCAGCCGGACGGTCCCTTCCCCAACCCCATGGAGCTCCTGCCGATGGGCAAGATCAAGGAGGGGCGCGAGTCGTACGACAGGATGGTGGAGTCGGCTGTCGAGGACATATGCTTCATCGCCGAGGCCATGCACGAGTCCGGCGCCGACGGCATCAACCTCGATACCGTCGGCGCCAGCGGGGATCCGGACTTCAAGGCCTCCCTCATGGCGACCGAGAGGATACGGGCCAAGTTCCCGGACTACGGCATCGAGATGGGCATGGCCGGGGAGTTCGTCCTGGGCATGCACGGCGAGATGTTCCACGACGGGACCCGCCTGGCAGGGCTCTACCCAAGGGATCAGCTGAGGCTGGCCGAGAAGGCCGGGGTCTCCATCTTTGGTCCCGTCGTCAACACCAACGCCAACGAGAGCGTCCCCTGGAACCTGGCGCGCACAATAGCCATCATCAAGCCCTGTTCCGAGGAGGCGCGCATTCCCATCCATGCCAACATGGGCATGGGCGTGGGGGCGGTCCCGGTTACGGACTACCCGCCGGTGGACGTGGTCAGCCGGGCCTCCAAGGCCATGGTGGAGCTCTGCAGGCTTGACGGGCTCTAGGTTGGGGTAGGCGATCCCATCGGAATGGCCGTGGCGCACGCCCAGGCTTCAGGAATGGGGGGAATGAGGTCCGCCGGAGATCTGGTGGCCAGAGTCCAACTGTCGAAGAAGCTGAGAATAGGCGAGGCCAAGAAGTACGTTGCCGACAAGCTGAGGGTGGGCGTCAAGGAGCTGTCCGATCCCGTCATCATGTCGGAGGTCAGGGCGGATCTGGGATTTGGCATCATGATGCCTTTGGGCGGCACCCCGAAGGGATTGGAGTGCAAGTTCAACATCGCCAGGGTCCTCGATCTGGACATCAACTGCCTGAACCGCTTCAAGCGCATGGCCGGATTGTGAGGGAAAGGAGACAGAAGTGTCAGACTCCATATTTGAAAAAGCTATCGAATCGATAATGGAGCACGATGAGGAAATGGCCCTCGAGGCGGTCAAGAGGCACCTCGACTCAGGGGCCGAGCCCATGGAGCTGATGAACAAGGGGTTCATCGTGGGCATCTCCAAGGTCGGGGACCTTTTCGGGTCAGGCAAGATGTTCCTGCCTGAGCTGATGATGGCCGCGGATGTCATGTTGGCCGCCTCCCAGGCCCTGAACCAGGCCATGCCCCTGGGCAGCCAGTCGGGGTATTCCGGCTTCCACATCACCGCCGCCACCGTCAAGGGCGACATCCACGATATCGGCAAGGGTATCGGCATCGCCCTCTTCCGGGCCAACGGCTTCACGGTCCATGACCTGGGGCGCGACGTCGATACCGAGGCCATGATTGACGACGCCGTCAAGAACGGCTCGAGGGTCATAGCCACCAGCGCCCTTCTGACCACGACGCTGGGCGAGCAGAAGAAGCTCGAGGAGAGCCTCAAGAAGTCCGGTCTCAAGGGAAAGATAAGGACCATGGTGGCCGGGGCACCCGTGACACCCCGCTGGGCCAGCCGCATAGGGGCCGACATCTACGCCGAGAATGCCCACGAGGGGGTCGTGGGCGTCACCAAAGTCGCCAAGGAGGGCTGATCCATGACTTCGCGCAACATGCCGGCGGGATTCAAAAGTTCCGGCGGCTTCAGCCTAAACGTCTTCACCAATGACGAGTTCGATGCCGTCCATCGGGCCACCCTGGAGGTGCTGGGGGAGGTCGGGGTCTTCGTCCAGAAGCAGGAAGCCCGGGAGATCTTCAGGAACGCCGGGGCCAGGGTCTACGAGGACGGGCTTGTCAAGATTCCACCGTTCCTTGTCGAGGGGGCCATCAGGTCGGCTCCCTCGAGCCTTACGCTGGCCGGACGTGACAAGAGCCGCGACGTGGTCATCGAGGGCGGCCGGGTCAGCTTCACCAATTTCGGCGAGGGCATCTGCATCATCGACCACGAGACCGGCGAACTAAGGGCTACCACCAAAAGCGACCTGGCCACCATGACCCGCCTCATCGACAGCCTCGACGTCATAAGCGTCATCGAGCGGGCCGTCGGGAGCCAGGACAAGCCAGCGCCCATGCAGGCCATCCACAACTACGAGGCCATGGTCAACAACACCACCAAGCACTGCTTCCTTGGTCCTGAGAACGGCCACAACGTGGAGACCATTCTCAGGATGGCCGCCGAGGCCGTTGGCGGGGCCGAGGCCCTCATGGACCGCTGCCCTGTCTCCTTCATCACCTGCCCAGTCAGCCCGCTGCGCCTTGTGGAAGACTGCTGCGAGATCATAATGACCTCGGCCAGGAACAACGCCACGGTCTGCATCCTCTCGATGGCCATGGCCGGGGGCTCGTCGCCGGTCCACCTGGCAGGGACGCTGGTGAACCACAATGCCGAGATACTGGCCGGCATCACGTTGGCCCAGCTGACCAGAAGGGGGGCCAAGGTCATCTATGGCAGCTCCTCAACGGCCATGTACCTCAAGAACGCCTCCGCCGTTGTCGGGACCCCGGAGCTGGGCATGCTCAACGCCGCCGTGGCGGCCATGTCCCGCTACTACCTGCTGCCGAGCTGGGTGGCAGGTGGGTAGGCTGACTCGAAGTGCTCCGACGTCCAGATTGGGCACGAGAAGACCCTGACCGGTCTTCTGCCGGCCCTGGCTGGGGCCAACATTATTTACGGCCTGGGCATGCTGGAGATGGGAGTCACCTTCAGCGCCTCCCAGTTGATGATGGACGCCGAAATGGCCGAGATGATTCTCTATGCGGCCGGCGGCATCCAGGTGAACGATGGCACTCTTTCCGTGGACGTGACCAAGGAGGTCGGGTACAGGAAGGATTTCCTCACTCACCGCAACACCTTCAACAACCGCAACATCCAAAGCAAGCCCAGGCTCATCGACCGACAGATGCGCAACCGTTGGGAGGACTCTGGGTCCACCTCCATGCCCGAGAGGGCCAATCTTCTGGCCAAGAAGGTTTTGGCAGAGCACTTCCCGCCACCGCTGGAGGAATCAGCCCGTCTGGCCATCCGCAAGATCGTCAACGATCGGGAAAAGGAGCTGGGCCTGGATCCCAGCGAGGGATAAGCCGCACTACCTGGCGGCCGGGTCAGGTGGCCCGGCCGCCATCTCGGCAGTAAAAATACAATCGCCTAGGAGAGAATCCACATGCTACCAGTATACAATGTTCTGACCGATGAGGAAGTAAGGATGATCCATGAGGCCTCCCTCAAGGTCTTGGAGAAAACCGGCGTGCTCCTGGGGCACCCCAAGGCACAGGAGGTCCTTTCGGGGATGGGGGCCAGGATATCCGACGACAGGAAGAAGGTCTTCCTGCCCAGGGACCTGGTCGAGGGGATGCTCAAGAGGACGCCGTCCAGCTTCTGTTGCGGGGCCAGGAATCCCGAGTTCGACCTGGACATGAGGCTCGGGAACCTCTACATGCGCCAGGTCGGCGGCCCAATATCCCTCTACGACATGCGCACGAGCAAGATGACGCCCATGACCTTCAAGGACAACATGGACTCGGCCCTCCTCATCAACGCCTTGCCGCACATCGACGTCTCCAGCTGCATGACCCCCCAGGACATAAACCCAAAGACATACGACATCGCCGTGGTCAAGGGGCTTTTGGAATATAGCCAGAAGCACTTCTGGGCCCTTGTCACCCATTCCAGCCACCTCAAGTACGAGCTGGAGATGGTCGAGGCCGTGGCCGGCGGCAAGGAGGAGCTTAAAAAAAGGCCCCTCTTCAGCGGCATCTTCTGCGTCATCGACCCCTTGCGCTACCCTGACGACGAGGTGGAGAGGCTGCTTCTGTGGGGCGAGTACAACATCCCCGTCAGGGTACCCATCACCTCCCTGGTCGGGGCCAACGCCCCGTATCCCCTGGCCGGGGCCATGACCCAGATAAACGCCGAGTTCCTTTCCTCCGTGGCCATAGTACAGGCGCTCTGCCCCGGCCTGGGCCTGTGGTACTACACTCTACTCCAGGTCCTGGACATGAAGAGCGGGCGCAGCGTGGCCAACGGGCCGGAGCTCATGCTCCTCTACGCCGCCGCCGCCCAGATGAGCCGCCACTACGACGTGCCCAGCACCTTCTCCAGCGGCACCCTTACCGACACCCAGTCTCACCAGGCCATGTACCATTTCGGCTCCACCCAGACCATGGGCACACTCATGCAGATAACCGAGCAGGGCGGCGCCGGCAGCATCCAGGCGGCCAGCTTCTACAGCCACCAGGCCATGGTGCTGATAGACGAGTCCATGGGCTATCTCAAGGCCATGGTCAAGGGGATCGACGTCAACGCCGAGACCCTGGGCGTTTCCGATATAGCCGCCTGCGTCGATAAGGGCGAGTACCTCTCCAGCAAGCTCACCATGAAGTACCTGCGCAAGGAGAAGCACTATCTCCCGAGCGTCATGGACTGGCGCCAGCTGAGCAACTGGGACGAGAAGCCTGACACCGTGGTGGACCGGGCCGAGGACAAGGTCCAGAAGATCCTGGCCGACGCGCCCATCATGCCGCTCCCCACTGAGACCAGGAGGGAGCTGGAGCGCATCATGGCCGCCGCGGAGAAGGAGTTCTCCTGATTGCCCCCAGCTTGCCCCAATGATCGTCCAGGCCACGAGGTGGGCGCAAAAAAAGCCGGGCTTTCCCGGCTTTTTTGCGCCCACCTGCACGCATCATTTGAAAATCGTGACGGAGCTCTTCCTCTTTAGCCAGACGGCGGCGGCCACCGTGATGATGGCCCAGCCCAGGACGGGCTTGAAGGCCTGGCCGTAGTGAGCGTGGGCCCCCAGGCCCAGGTAGGCCGGACTGGCCTGGACATGGGCCAGGACGCTGCCGATGACGCGCTGCATGATGGCCCCCACGGTGAAGGGCATCAGGTTCAGGAAGCCGATTACTGTCCCGGTGACGTTTTCCGGGAAGAAGCTCTTGCCGATGGCGAAGATGAGTCCCGTGGCGTGGACGCCCATCGGGCCCAACAGGCACAGAAGGTAAAGCATCCATGGGGCGGCGTCGTCCGGGCCCCAGATTATGAACGAGGTGATGGCCACGTTGCATAGGGCCAGGCAGATGATGACGCTCGAGTAGGACTTCCAGCGGTCCCCGAGCATGACCATGAGCGGCCCGCCGATCAGAAAGCCGATGGCGGCCATCGACAGCATGTTGCCGGCGCTGACGGAGGAGAGACCGTAGCCCTCAATCAGGAAGGGGCCGGCCCAGAGGCCAGTGAAGGTGTCGTAAAGGAGATCGGTGCCTGAGTAGACCAGGCTGATGAGCCAGAATATCGGGGTGCGCAGGACCTGCTTGGTCGCCTGGAGGAAGCCGAGTTCCTTGGCCCCAGTCCGTGGGCCATCCGCCAAAGCGTCACCGGCCCTGCCGTCATCGGCGGGGCGGTCGGAGATTATCCACCAGACCAGGACCAGCAGGGCCGCGGCCACGAAGCCCATCATGAGGAATGACCACCGCCAGCCGAACTTCCCGGCCACCCTGGCCAGCGGCGATCCGGCCAAAAAGTTAGACAGCGCGCTGGCCGCCAGGATGCAGGTCGAGGCCATGCCGAAATAGCGCTCTGGCAGCCAGTTGGCCGAGAGCCTCACCGCCGGCACGAAGGCGAAGCCTGCCGCTAGCCCCACCAGGGCCCTGGCAGCGGCCGCCGAGAAAAGCGAGCCGCTCCGGCTGAACCAGATGGAGGCCAGGGCCAGGAGGATCAGGCAGGCCACCAGGCAGCGCTTGGGCCCGAAACGGTCGGCGCTGAACCCGGCGAAGGGCTGCATCAGGGCATAGGCGAAGAAGGTGGCCGAGAACATCAGCCCCATCTCGTCCGGCCCTATGCCGAGCGAGGCCCTGATGTCCAGGGCCACGACCGGCGGGGAAATCCGCTCCAAGGCCGCCAGTATGTAGACCACGCAGGCCAGTCCCAGCACCATGATGGCCTTGGGCCTGACCCTGGAAGCGCTGCCCTGGGCGATTGTTTCTTGGTTGACCGTCAAATTCCCGCTCCTTGGTTGGGCGGCGCCCATGGTCCCGCCGGGGGCCGCCATGGGCGCCGCTATCTTCAAGGGTGGCCTGCCATCGGGCCTGCCCCCCCACCTGGAGCTAGGACACTGCAATATCCACGCCGAAGGCCTATATGGGCCTATCCACGCATTATCGGCATGTTAACATGCCAAAGACCGCCAGACCTGATTCAGAAATGCATACTGGCTGGTGCCAACTCTGCCCAAGGCTTCCAGTATTCATTTCTGAGTCAGGCGGCGGTCATCGTCAGGAAGCGGCATGGCGGCTCAGCGAGGCCACGCGGGTGGACGATGGCCTTGATGCGCCATCTCATACCCAATTGGAGAAGCAGGATCTAAATCTAGCGCAACCTCACAAGTTTATATCCTGTGCCTAAAGCAATTCCAGGACCGAGGCCTAGTTTGGGGTGGATACTTTCGTGTCAGGATGGGACAAGGACCATGGCCGAATAGAAAGACACTTAAATTACCTTTATGTGATTTTACCCAGATGAATAAAGTATTTGGAACTATGGGCTCTTAACTGGGAGGGCTGGGTAGCCTGGACATGGTGACGAGGGAGAGCCTTGACGCCGGCAATGACAAGGATCCGTCCATGGAGCACCGGTATTCCATCTCACTGTCGACCAAGGAGATGCTGGACTCGACCATTTTGGGACCGCGACCTATTATGCCTTGGTGGCCGCCCAAAAGGATGTGGGTTGGGGTCGCCATGACCAATGTCCTCAAAAGGCTGGTCCCTTGTGGTGGATTGGAAAATTTCGTGGGCAATAATCCATTTTCCGTGGCAGTCCCCGTTGGCAAGTTTCCCGGTGTCCTCGACATGGCCAACTCGGTGGTCGCCCACCACAAAATCATCTCCTAAGCCAGGGACAATTTGAGGCTCCCCGATGGTTGGCCTGATTCTCATCTATCCTGCAACCACAATAGCTATGATTGTTAGTCAACGTTATAAAAATATTGGCTAAATTGCTATAGTACCGTCCAGAATTCTTAAATCAATATATCGCCAAAGCGCTTGCCTCCCAAGGAGCTCCTGCCGTGCCGCCACAAATTATATTCATCCCAGATTCCGCCTAAACAGCCAGCCGGAAAAGGCCAGGGAAACGACGCCTATGGCCACCAGGGGCCAGGCGTTGAGCCAGACCTCGCCGGCGGGCATGTCCTTGAGGAAGATTCCCTTGAGGATGACCAGGGCGTGCTTGAGGGGGTTCAGGATGACGGCCTTCTGGAGCCAGGCGGGCATGTTCTCGACCGGGGCGGCGAAGCCCGAGAGGGCCACCGATGGCACCATGAACATGAAGGCCCCGACGATGGCCTGCTGCTGCGTCTTGACTATGGAGGAGGTGAAGAAGCCGAAGCCGATGACGGAGAAGGAAAAGATGACTATTGAGGCCAGAAGGAGTAGGAACGAGCCTCTCATGGGGACCCCGTAGAGGAGCCGGCCCAGTAGAAATATCAGCATTGACTCGAAGACGGCCAGGATCATGGCCGGGATGAGCTTGCCGATGATAATCTCGGCAGGGGAGAAGGGCGAGACCAGAAGCTGCTCGAAGGTTCCCAGCTCCTTTTCCCTGGCCAGGGACATGGCCGAGAGGTTGAGCGTCATGATGAGGGTAATTATGGCCATGAGCGAGGGGATGATGGTCCAGACGTAGACCAGATCCGGGTTGAACCAGTGGCGTCCCTCGGCCTGGACGGCCCCGGCCGGTTCCCCGGCCAGTTCCAGGGAGTACTGGTTGACTATTTCGGTGAGGTAGGCCGTCACTATCTGGACGGCGTTTGAGCGGCGGCCGTCGGAGAGCACCTGCAGGGAGGCCCCCGTGCCGGCCTCGATGGTCCGCGAGAAATCCTGGGGCAGCTGGATGGCCAGGAGCGCCTCCTGGCGCTCGAGGGCCAGCCCGAGCCCCTGGGGCCGGTCCGTGAAGGCGATGGAGGAGAAATATGGGGAGGCGGCGACGCGCTCGGTGATCTCGTGGCCGTGGCGCCCCAGATCCTGGTTGAGGAAAATCACGGAGACGTTGTTGACCTCCAGGGTCACGGCGTAGGCGAAGAGGAGCAGCTGTATGATGGGCGGGACCACGAGGGTCGAGCGGCCACGGGGATCCCGAAGAAGGACCAGGAACTCCTTCACGGCCAGGGTCCTTACCCTCCTCATGGCGGCAATCATGTCTAGGCCACCTTCTTGACGGTCCTGCGGGCCGTGATGAGGAAGTAGACGGATCCTATGGCGGCCATGGCGGCCATGGATCGGGCGAAAAGGGGCCAGACGTCGCCGGCCAGGAAAATCGTCTGCAGCGAGGAGACGAAATAGCGGGCCGGGACGAGCCGGGTGATGAGCCTTAGGGCCAACGGCATTGAGGAAATCTCAAATATGACCCCGGAAAGGAGGAAGGAGGGCAGGAAGGCGGTGATGAGGGCCAGCTCGGCGGCCAGGTATTGGCTCTTGGTCAGGGTCGATATCATCAGCCCCTGGCCCAGGGCGGTCCAGAGAAAAATCGAGCCCAGGGCCAGGAGGGCGGGCAGGCTCCCCCTGAACGGCACCCCGTACCAGAACACGGCCATGCCCCAGCACAGGGCCATGGAGACCACGGCCAGGACGAAGTAGGCAAGCAGCTTGGCCATGATTATCTCGTAGATGCCCGCCGTGGTGGCCATCAGGCTCTCCATGGTGCCCCGCTCCCATTCCCTGGCTATGACCAGGGCCGTGAGGATGACGCCGGTTATGGTGAGGATCATGGACATGGAGCCCGGCATGAGGAAGTTGCGGCTAATGAGCTCTGGGTTGTACCAGGACCTGGACTCCACGCGGATGGCGGGCGGGGAGGGGCGGCCCTTTTCCTGGAGGGCGTTGGCCTGCCAGTTCATGATGGCCATCTGGGAGTAGGCCCGGACGAAGCTGGCCGTGTTGGCGTCGGACCCGTCGGTCACGATCTGGATGGAGGGGCCATGCCCGGAGGCGAGCAGGCGGCCAAAGTCCCTTGGGACGACTATGAGCCCCTTTAGGCGGCCGGCCGTGAGATCGTCCCGGAACGCCCTTATGTCCCGACCCGAGACGACAGCGAAGTACCTGGAGTTTCCGAAGGCGTCCAGGAGCGAGAGGCCGTTGGGGTCGTCGCCTTCCAGGACCACGCCCACCCTGAAGCGGCCCACGTCCAGGTTGACCCCGTAGCCGAAGATGAACATCAGGACCAGCGGGAGGAGAAGGGTCACGAAGACCGTGGCCGGGTCCCTGGCGACCTGGAGAAACTCTTTCCTGATTAGGGCCCTAAGAATGCGCATCGGTCAAAAGACCTGTCCCCGTTGTTCCTGGCCCGGGCTGCCCGCGGCCCAGGCCGCCGCCGGCTTCCCGCCACGCCCGATGAGCCGGATGAAGGCCTCCTCCATGGTCGGGCAGGGCAGCCCTTCCGAGGCGGCCAGTTCCTTGAGCTCGTCCGGGCTCCCGGAGGCGATGTTGCGGCCGCGGTAGATGAGGGCTATGGAGTCGCAGTATTCGGCCTCTTCCATGAAGTGGGTGGTGATCATCACGGTCACCCCCTTTACGGCCAGGTGGTTTATGTGCAGCCAGAACTCCCTCCTGGTCAGGGGATCGACCCCTGATGTGGGCTCGTCTAGGAAGAGGACGTCCGGCTGGTGCATGACGGCGCAGGCCAAGGCCAGGCGCTGCTTGAAGCCCAGGGGCAGCGTGGCCGCGCCCATGTGCTGGTAGCCCCGGAGGTCGAAGACCTCCTTCATCAGCTCCACCCGTTCCCTCTGCCTCCGGCCGTGGAGGCCGTAGGCCCCGGAGAAGAAGAGGAGGTTCTGGCTGACGCTCAGCTGGTCGTAGAGGGAGAACCTCTGGGCCATGTAGCCTATGCGGCCCCTGGCCTGTGAGGGAGACTTGCCCAGGCTGTAGCCGGCTATGGTGGCCTGGCCGGAAGACGGCCTGATAAGGCCGCACATCATCTTGAAGGTCGTGGACTTGCCGGCCCCGTTTGGGCCCAGGAGGCCAAAAATCTGGCCCCTCCTTATCTTGAAGGAGTTGCCGTCAACGGCGGTGAAGCCGCCGAAGCGCTTGGTCAGCCCGCTGGCCTCGACCACGACCGACCCGTCGGCCGGCTTGTCGTCCATGCCCAGGGCCAGGCTGGACTCGCCCAGGGACGGCCCGCCCAGGAGGTCGACGAAGGCGTCCTCGAAGGAGGGCCTGACGGGGCGCCAGTCGCCAGGGAAGGCCGGGGCTGGGCCTGCCTTTTTGGTCACCACCTTTATGTCCCCGCCCTGGATGAGGCCGTCCATCACCGAGCCTTCCTTAAGGAGGGCCATCAGGGCCTTGCGTTTCTCCGGGCCCTGGAGGCCGCCCAGGGCAAACGAGCGGCCCCTGACCCTGGCCAGGGCCTCCCCTGGCGGGCCGCTGTAAAGGTTCCGCCCCTGGTGGAGGAGTATGACCTGGTCGCATTTCTCGGCCTCGTCCAGGTAGGAGGTGGACCAGACCACGGTAAGGCCGTCGCTGGCCAGCTTGGTGACCATCCGCCAGAGTTCCCGGCGGGAGACGGGATCCACGCCGACGCTTGGCTCGTCCAGGAGGAGAAGCCTCGGGGTGGATATCAGGACGCAGGCCAGGGCCAGCTTCTGCTTCATGCCCCCGGACAGGCGGCCGGCCAGCCTGGCCCGGAAACGGCCCAGATCGGTGAAGGCCAGGAGTTCCTCGAACCTGGCCCCCCTTTCCGGGCCGACCGTGTTCCTGAGGTCGGCGTAGAGGGCCATGTTCTCCATGACGGTGAGATCCTCGTAAAGTCCGAACTTTTGCGGCATATAGCCGCTGATGGCCCGGATCCGGTCGGCCTCCCTCAGGCTGTCGAAGCCGCCCACGGAGAGGGTCCCCCTCTCCTGGACCAGAAGCCCTATGAGGAGGCGCATGAGTGTGGTCTTGCCGGCCCCGTCAGGGCCCACCAGGCCGGTCATGCGTCCTTGGGGCATCTCGGCCACCAGGTCGTCCAGGGCCGGCCTCTCGGCGCCCTTGAAGGTCTTGGTGAGGTTCCTTACCGCTATGAATGGCCCTGGGCTCACCTGTCCCAGGCCCCGAGGATCTCCGCGGTCACCGGCATGCCTTGCCTCAGGCCCTGGTCGGGGTTGTCCACGACCACCCTCAGGCGGTACACCAGGCTGGTGCGCAGGCTCTGGGTCTCCACGGTCTTGGGGGTGAACTCGGCCCTGGGAGAGATGAAGCCGATCTGTCCCCTGTACTGGCTCCCCGAGTCGGTCCTCACCAGGACCTCCTGGCCCCCGTGGATGAGCCCCAGCCAGGGTTCCTCCACGTAGGCCCGGACCCAGACTGGCCGGTCGAGGCTGACCGAGTACACCGTCTGGCCGGCGGCCACTATGGCTCCCGGCTCGCAGACCCTGGTAAGGACCGTCCCACCGCTGGGGCTGACCAGGACAGAGTCGGCCAGGTCGGTCCTTGACTGGTCCAGGAGGGCCCTGGCCGTGTCGACCTTGGCCCTGACCTCGTCCCTGGCGGCCAGGGCGTCATCGTAGTCGCTCTGGGAGACGGACCTGTTCCTCAGAAGGGCGTCCAGGCGCTCGAACCTCTTCTCCGCGTTCACCAGGGCCGCCTCGGCCTCCCTGAGCTGGGCCTCCCTGACCGCCAGCTCGTCCTGGAAGGGCTTCCGGTCGAGGCTGGCTATGGCCTCCCCGGCCACCACCCGGTCGCCTTCCTCCAGGGACATGGCCTCCAGGCGGCCAGGCAGCCGGAAGGCCAGGGTCAGCTCCCTTATGTCGACGTTGCCGTACAAAATGAGGGGCCTGTCCTTGCCGGCCTCCTGGGCATGCCTATTCCGGGCCAGGAAGCCGGCGGCGGCCAGGCCCAGCAGCAGCACCAAAATTGATACCTTGGTTTTCATGGGGTTGACCCGAATGCCCTCGATCAAGGGAACGGCCGAAGTCTGGGGCGGTCGCGCGGGGGGCAGCTTATGATGTCCGATTTTTTGACGTCCGGTGGGCCATTATATTGCCCGCCCCCGTTGGGGACGGCCCGGACGGTCGGCCCCGTGGCCCGAAACCCTGACGGCTGGTGCCAGCCTAAGCACGGATATTCTTACCATATTCCCTGGTTTTTGGGCAAGGGAGGAGGGTAGTTGGCAGGCAAGGCTTATGGCATGGGCCGAGATGGGGACATGCCGCCTCTGATGCCGGTCACGTGGCCCGACCAGTTGGCGAGAGAAGATGGGTTTAGGCCAATTTGATTGGACCCGCTGGCGTCAAGATGACCTTTCAGGACCATATCGCCAGCTTATGGAGAAATGGCCTCCCCTCCCTGCCTGAATGTCCGGAAGGGGAGGCCCAGTGGGTCAGGAGAAGGCCTTGGACGCACTGGCCATGAGGCGGTCGAGCTCCTTCCTGGTCTCCGGCGGGAGGACGCTCTCCTCCGGGGCGGCCTGCCTCAGCCTCTGGAATTTGGCCTCGGCCCGGTCAAGGATGGTCGTGGGGGACTCCAGCCAGTTGGCCAGGGAAGGGCAGGACATCAGGTCAGGGACGTGGTGCTTCTCCTTACGGAGGTACTTCATGGTCAGCTTGCTGGACAGGTACTCGCCCTTGTCCTTCTGGTCGATGATGTCCTGGACGGCCAGGGTCTCGGGGCTCACGTCAATTCCTGCCCTGAAGGCCTTGAGGTAGTCCAGGATCTCGTCGATGATGATCAGCGACTGGTGGCTGTAGAGGTTCCCGCACTCCAGGGACCCGGCCCCCACCTGGAAGGTGACCCCGTTCAGGAGGCCCATCAGGATGTTGACGCCGTACTGGAAGATGACCTGGTGGGGCTGGCAGTCCCCGGACAGCAGGGTGTTGGCCAGGCTGGGCAGGCCGTAGAAGGCGCTCATCTGGGCCCCGGCGGCGGCCAGGACCATGAGCTCTGGCGAGTGGGTCAGGCTCAGGCCGCTCTTCATGTCCAGGTACTGGAAAAGGGTGTAGTACCACTGGCCCAGGCCGGGGCACAGGGCCTGGCACAGGGAGACGGCGCCCAGGAACTCGGCGGTCATCTGGGTCATGCAGCCGGCCATGGTGTAGGGCGCGCTGCCGCCCATGAGCACCGTCAGGGGCGTCATGACGTTGACGCCGTACTCCCCGCACAGGATCAGGCGGTCTATCTCGTCGGCCGGGAAGCGCAGGGGGGCTATGACGCAGAAGATGCTGGAGAGGATGGGCCTCCTCTTGAGGTTCTCCACGCCGCCCACGGTGGCGGCGGCCATCTCCAGCTCGTATTTGAGGTGGGAGGCGGCGGTGGTCAGGGCCCAGAAGTGCTTCTGGGTGTTCTCCAGGACCAGCTTGACGGCGGCAACGTCGTAGGAGGACACCTCAAGATCCTGCGGGGTCACGGTGCTGGGGGCGTTGATGTGCGGTAGGGCGTTTATGAGCCGCACGGAGTCCACGGCGTCGGCCACGGTGAGGGGCCTGGCCTTGGACGAGCGCATGTCGTAGAAGGAAAAGGGGCCGCCGCCCTGGCGGGTATAGGAGTTTCCGAGCCTCATGACCATGTCGTTCTCGGGGTTCCGGGCGGCGCACAGAAATTCCCGGGGAGCCTTGGCCAGAAGGGCCTCGACCGTGGCCTGGGGCAGCAGGACCCTCTTGCGATCCTCGGAGACCCTGGCCCCGTGGGAGGCCAGGGCCTCCAGGGCCTTGGGATGGTCGATGGCCAGGCCGGCCTTGGCCAGCACCTCGAGGGCCGCCTGGTGGATCTGTTCGACCTGGGCCTGGGTCAAGGGGTAATATATGGGCAACATCTGGTCGTCCTCCTGTGACGGGGATGGATTGGGGAAGCCTTTAGGGCGGGAAAGCTGCCATGGCTTTTCGTCAATGATGGCACGGCTCCTTTGGGCTGTCAAATCCTGGCCAGGGCTGGGATTGGGCGGGGCTGGTTTTTGCCCTCGCCGCTGGGGGTTGCCCTCGCGGCGGGGGAGGCGGGATGGGCCGGCCACAGGCGTCCAGCGGGCCGGGGAATTCCAGTCGCCGGCAGGACATGGCTTTTCTTTGGCGCCGTTGGCGGCCGCCCGGGGGGTTTTCCAGGACGATGGTCCTCGACTTGGCCCGGCTAGGACGGCCGTCCATGTTTTCCATTGTCGGCCCTGAGACGGCCAGCGGGCGGGGAAAATCTGGCCCGGGGAGCGGCCAGGGCGGGGAAGGGCGGCATTGGGGGAGAGTCCCTCTCAGGCCTCTTTGTGGTCAGGATTGGGCCAAAAAAGGGGGTGGACGATTTTCTTCCCGGCTGGGCCAGGCTTTTCCTCATTCTTGGAGATCAGCTTTTTCCTGCCCTCAGGAGTGGTGTCCTGGCCGTTGAAGATTATGTATTTAAGTAGGTAATTTTGCGTATTGTTTGCTGGTTCAGAATGGTCTGAGGCCAGACCACGGGTTGGCGCCGGCCAGGGCCGTCAAGCTTTTTCGTCCCGCCTCGCCGCATGGGGGAGCAGTTTCGTGGCCTCGTCCTTGGCCAGGCCACCATCAGGGAGGCGCATCTGGCCGAGGCGGTATTTGGCCTCGGCGTGGCCCCGCTCGGCGGCCTTCCTGATCCATTTTTCGGCCTCGGCCTCGTCCCTGTCCAGGCCTTCACCCAGGAGGCACATCTGGCCGAGGCGGAATTGGGCTCTGGCGTGACCACTTTCGGCGGCCAGCCTGAGCCATCTGAGGGCCTCGGCCTTGTCTCTTGGCACCCCGTCCCCTTTGTCGCTCATAAGGCCCAGCTGGTATCGGGCCTCGTCGATGCCCTTGTTGGCGGCCAGGCGGAACCACCTCGCTGCCTCGGCCTTGTCCTGGCCAATCACCTTGCCATGGAGGCATATTTTGGCCAGCTCTAACATGGCGCCCTCGTGGCCGCCCTCGGCGGCCTGGCGGAGGAGCTTCAGGCCCTCGGCCTTGTCCTGGTCCACCTTTTCGCCGTGGATGAACATGTTGGCCAGCCGCCAGGCGGCCATCGCGTGGCCCTGGCCGGCCGCCAGGCGGAGCCACCTCAGGGTCTCGGCCAGGTCAGGTTGGCCCATGGTCCCGCTGGGATTGATATAGGAAAGGATATACTGTGCCTCGGGGTTTCCCCGTTCGGCGGCGAGGCGGAACCATTTGGCCGCCAGGGCCTCGCTCTTGGCCAGCCCTTTGCCGGAAAGGTGCATTTCGCCGAGAAAAAACTGGGCCCCGACGTGGCCTTGGTCGGCCGACATGCGCAGCCACTTAGCGGCCTTGGGCTTGTCCTCGGGCATCCCAAACCCGGCCAAGTACATCTGCCCAAGCCTGAACTGGGCCTCGGGAACGCCCCGCCAGGCCGACAGGCCTTGGCGCGCCACGGGGTCAAGATCCCCCAGGGTCTCCCAGGGGCCGATGCCGGGCCCGAGGGCCAGGGCCGACTGGGCCTCGGGGTTGCCATTGTCGGCGGAAAGGAGGAACCACTTGACTGACTCCGACAGGTCCCTCGTCAGCCCGGTGCCAGAGAGGCATATCTGGGCCAGGCGCAGCTGGGCCCCGTCGTGGCCCAGGTCGGCCGCCCGACGGTACCATTTGGCGGCCTCTGCCCTGTCCTGCGGAACGCCGTCCCCGTCGAGGAGCATGCCGGCCAGCAGGAACTGGGCGATCGCCTGTCCCAGCCCGGCCGCCCGGCGGTACCATCTGGCGGCCGCGGCCTTGTCCCGCGGCAGGCCGTCGCCCGCGAAGAGCGCTTGGGCCAAGGCCAGCTGGGCCTCGGGGTTGCCCTGGCCTGCGGAAAGGCCGTACAGCCTGGCGGCCTCGGCCATGTCCCGCGGCAGCCCTTCCCCCCGGGAGAGCATGTGGGCCAGGTTGAGCTGGGCCTCGGGGTTGCCCTGGCCGGCGGAAAGGCCGTACAGCCTGGCGGCCTCGGCCTTGTCCTGCGTCAGCCCTTTCCCCTGTGAGAGCATGTGGGCCAGGTTGAGTTGGGCCTCTGGGTTGCCAGTCTCGGCCGACAGGCGAAGCCACCTGGCGGCCGCATCCTGGTCATGGGGCAGCCCCTCGCCTTTGGCATACCTTAGCCCAAGCGCGCATTGGGCCTGGTGGCAGCCCCGCTCCGCCGACTCTCGGAACCACTCCGCGGCCCTGTAGGGGTTGTCTGGCAACCCGTCACCCCTGGAGTACATGTCGCCAATGATGAATTGGGCGTCCCTATCCCCCTTTTTTGCCGCCCTGATGAAGCAGCCAAAGGCCTTGGTCTTGTCCAGGGGCAACCCGTCCCCGAGGTAGTACAGGCCGCCAATGAAAAACCAGGCACCAGGGTGGTCGCCCTCGGTGGCGGCCTTGTAAGACCGCCGATAGCCCTCGGCCTTGTCCTGGGGCACCCCGTCCCCGGCGAAAAGCATCCGGGCCAGGGCAAACTGGGCGGAGTGGTCGCCCCGTTCTGCGGCCAGCCTGAGCGACCTCGCGGCCTCGGCCTTGCCGGCAAGGCCGCCCCGTGCGGCCGGATACTTCTTGGAGATGATGGCCTGGGCGGTGGAGTCGCCTTGACCCCCCGCCAGCCCGAGCTGGTCGGCGTCCCCGTCGCGGGCCTCCCCTCCGGCCGCAGCGGCCCCGCCATCGGCCAGGGAAGGTATCTTGGCAAGGTTTTGGGCGGCGGGAGGGGGGTCCCGCCTCTCGGCCAGCCGGAGCCATCTGGCGGCCCCGTCCAGGTCCTGGGGCACCCCGTCCCCAAGGCGGAGCATCTTGGCCAGCAGGCATTGGGCCCCGGCATGGCCCTGCTCCGAGGCCAGACGGAGCCACTTGGCGGCCTCGGCCTTGTCCTGGGCCACCCCGTCACCGTCGTGGTACATGGTGGCGACGAGGAAGCGGGCGGAGGGGGTCCCCTTCTCGGCGACCATCCAGAGCCATCTGGCGGCCTCGGCGATGTCCCGGGGCACCCCGTCGCCAACCGAGAGCATTTTGGCGGCGAAGGCCTGGGCGGTGGCGTCGCCCTTGCCGGCCGCCAGCCTGAACAGCCTGGCGGCCTCGGCCTTGTCCTGGGGCACCCCGTCCCCATGGCAATGCATCTTGGCAAGCTCGAGCTGGGCCGACGCCTCGCCTTGATCCGAGGCCAGCCGGAGCCATCTGGCGGCCTCGGCCTTGTCCTGGGGCAGGCCGAGGCCATGGCCGAGCATCGTTCCAAGTCCGAGCTGGGCCTTGGCCAGGCCCTGCTCGGCTGCGGCCCGGAACCACTTGGCGGCCTCGGCCATGTCTCTGGGCGTTCCCTCGCCTTGGGCATGCATTTGGGCAAGCCCAAGCTGGGCCTCGGGGTCGCCCTGCCTGGTCGCCAGGTGATACCACTTGATGGCCTCGCCACTGTCCTGGGGCAGGCCGTCGCCGAGGCGATGCATATGGCCAAGCGTTTTCTGGGCCCAGGCATCCCCCAGATCGGCGGCCAGGCGGTACCAGCTGGCTGCCTGGGCCCTGTCCAGGGGACTATCCAGGCTGAGGTAATACTTTTGGCCGAGGAGAATGTGCCCCTTGAGGTCGTCCTGGTCGGCCGCCTGCCGCGAGGACCCGTCATCGTCCTGGGGTACGGCCTGGCCATCGTCGCCGGCGGCGTCCTGGCCGTCCATGGGGTCGTGGCTCCCTCCCCCGAGGGCCAGACGGCGCCACCTCCTGCCCTCGGCGCTGTCCTGGGGCACGCCCTGCCCCGAAAAATACAGGTGGCTGAGCCACAGCTCGGCCTCTGGTTCTCCCTGCCAGGCCGAGAGGCGGAACCATCTCGCCGCCTCCCCGAGGTCGCCTGGGGTGCCATCTCCCCTTGAGTAAATCAGGCCAAGCAGGAATTGGGCCGCCGGATGTCCCTGGTCGGCCGAAAGGGTGGCCCACTTGAGGGCCTCGGCCTTGTCCTGGGGCAGCCCGTCCCCGTCGAAAAGCATGTCCGCGAGCAGGAATTGGGCGTTGGGGTCGCCCTGCCCGGCGCGGAGGCGGAGAAAGCCGGCGGTCTCGGCCCCATCGGGGATGGCCAGGCCATCCATCTCGCACGCCATCTCTAGATATCGCCGGGCATTGCCCAGGACTCTTCCCGTCGTGCGCCGGAACCATTTCCAGGCCTCGATGAGGTCCCGCGGCACCCCATCGCCGCGGAGATACATCTGGGCCAGGGAGGACTTCGCCTCCCTGTCTCCCTGCCCGGCGGCCAGGCGGAAGAGCCTGGCCGCCTCGGCCTTGTCCTGGGGCAGCCCGTCCCCGTCCCTGAGCATCCAGGCGAGGGCGGTTTGGGCCCTCAGGTCTCCCTGCCCGGCGGCCAGGCGGAACAGCCTGGCCGCCTTGGCCTTGTCCTCTGGCAGCCCGACGCCATCTAGGTACATTCGGGCAACAACGTCCTGGGCGTAGGAGTCCCCTTGCCCGGCGGCCAGGAGGTACCACCTGGTGGCCTCGTCCTCGTCCTCGGAAACCCCCTCGCCGTCGTCGTAAATGCGGCCGAGCCAGCTCTGGGCCCCGGCGTGGCCTTGCCTGGCCGCCAGGAGGAACCACCCGGCGGCCTCGGCCTTGTCCTCGAACACCCAGTCCCCTGAATAATACATGTGCCCGAGCCTGAACTGGGCCCTGGAATCGCCCCCGAGGGCGGCCAGGCGGAAGAGCCTGGCCGCCCCGGCCTTGTCCGGGGGGACCCCAAGGCCCTGGTCAAGTTTCTCGGCCAGCCGGAAGAGCCTGGCCGCCTCGGCCCCGTCTCCGGGCACGCCTGTCTCGCGGCGATGCGACTGGGCCAGCCGGGACGAGGGTTCGTCACCGCAGGCGGGCCCGTCGGTCATCTCGATCCGGTCATCTGGGGGGCCTGGGGGGAAGCTGGCCCCTTGGGAGGCCAGGGCGGCGGCCTCAAGGAGCGATTTCAGGTCCTCGGCCTGGTCCCCGGGCCGCCCCTTGCCCGTTTCGGGCACCTGGGCAAGGAGAGACCGGGCTCCGGCGTGGCCCAGTCCGGCCGCCCTGCGGAGCCATTTGGCGGCCTCGTCCAGGTCCCTTTCCAGTCCGTCGCCCTTGGAGAGCATGAGGGCCAGGCAGTATTGGGCCTCTGGATGCCCCTGGTCGGCTGCCAGGCGGAACAACCCGGCGGCCTTGGCCGCGTCCCTGAGCGTCCCCAGGCCCAGGCCATGCATTCGTCCAAGTTCGAACTGGGCCGAGGCCAGTCCCTGGTCGGCGGCCAGACGGTACCACTTGGCGGCCTCGCTCAGGTCCAGGCGCGGCCCGTCCCCCCTGGAATGCATCCCCGCCAGATGGCACTGGGCCGGGGCGTGCCCCAGGCGGGCCGCCTCGAGGAACATCTTTTCGGCCTCGGCCTTGTCCTGGGGCAGGTCGTTCCCGTCAAAATACATTTTGCCCAGGGTCCAAAGCGCCTGGGCCTGTCCCCTCTCGGCGGCCAGGCGGAGGAGCCTGGCCGCCTCGGCCGTGTCCGCGGGCATCCCGAGCCCGTCCCGATGGGCCAGCGCCAGGCGGAATAGGGCCTCGTCGTGCCCCTGGTCGGCGGCCAGGCGGAGGAGCCTGGCCGCCTCGGTCCTGTCCCCGGGCGGGCCGTCGCCCCCGGAGAGCAGGAGGGCCAGGCCGTATTGGGCCTCGGCGTGGCCCTGGCCGGCGGCCAGGCGGAATAGTCTCTCGGCCTCGCCCGGGTCCCTGGGGAGGCCATCCCCCTCGGAACGCATGACGGCCAAGCGGCACATGGCCCGAGGGTTGCCGGCGTCCGCGGCCCGGCGGAGCAGTCCCACGGCCTCGGCCTGGTCCTGGGAGACCCCTTCGCCCTTGGCATACAGGAGGGCCAGGCAAAGCTGGGCCTCGGAATGGGCCTGGTCGGCGGCCAGGCGGAACCACTTGGCGGCCTCGGCCTTGTCCCGCGGGGCCATTCCCCGGCCATACAGCCGGCCCAGACTGTACTTGGCCGCTGGAAGGCCTTGCCGGGCCGCCTGGAGGAAGGACCTTTCGGCTTGGCGATCGTCGCGGTGCCAGGCGCGATCGGAACAATGGAGCAGGCCGAGGAGATGTTGGGCCAGGGGCAGGCCCTGGTCGGCGGCCTTCCGGCACCATTTCAGGGACTCATGGTAATTCTCGGCCACCACGTCGCCCTGGAAATATCTCAGGGCCAGACGGTACTGGGCCATGGCGCAGCCTCGCCCCGCCGCCAGGAGCTCGGACTCCAAATCCCTGATCATCCTCTTGGCCACTATTTTCCCCCCAGCCAGCGCGCGTTCGGGAACAGGAAGCGATGTCCGGGCCACTGTCGGCCGTCTGGGCAATCCTGGCCCAGGGACACAATCACGGCTGTCAGCCCGTTGGCCGGGCCAGCCAAGGCGGGGCGGCCCGGCCAGAGTTTTCTGGAAAGCCCCGTCGCCGGTGGTCTCCCCGGGCTCCCCTTACCGGTATGGTCGGCCCTGGGCGCCAGCGAGGTGGGCGCCCAGGGCTACTTCCCCGGAAACGCCTTCAGCCACATGGTCGCGTCGAGGCAAAAATCGTCGTCGGCCAGGCGGTACCAGTGCCTGGCCTCCGCCTCGTCCCTGGCCGCGCCCAGGCCCATCTCATAGGCCTGGGCGACGTGGAATCGGCCCCTGGCGTTGCCCTGGTCGGCGGCCTGCCGGAGCAGCCTGAGCCCCTCGGCGGGATCCCTGGGTGCCGCGTCGCCCCGCATGCGCATGAGGCCCAGGGCGACCATGGCCCCCAGGTGTCCCCGGCCGGAGGCCAGGACGAGCCACTCGGCGGCCTGGGCCTTGTCCAGCGGCACCCCGTCGCCCCCAAGATACATCTCGCCAAGGTTGAACATGGCCCGTTCCTCGTCCCCGCCCGCGGCCAGCCGGAACCATTTGGCGGCCAGGGCCTTGTCCAGCGGCACCCCCCACCCCCTCCTGCGCATGTGGCCTAGGAAGAACTGGGCCTCCGGATCGCCCTGTCTGGCCGCCTGGAGGAACAGCGTGGCGGCCCTGGGCCAGTCCCTGGGGATTCCCGGGCCATGGAAATGCAGCTGGCCAAGGGCGGTCTGGGCGAAGCGGAGCCCGCTTGCGGCCCCCAGGCCGTACAGCCGCATGGCCTCGTCCAGGTCACGGGGGACGCCGTCGCCCGTCTCCAGGAGATGGCCAAGGAGAAACTGGGCCCCCAGGTGCCCCCTTTCGGCGGCCAGACGGAACCACTTGGCGGCCTCGGCCCCGTCCCGGGGACATCCTTCGGAAAAGAGATGCAGCTTGCCAAGGGCGTACCAGGCCCCGGGGATATCGCGACCGGCGGCCTGGCGGTACAGCCGGGCGGCCCGGTCCCTGTCAATGGGCAGGCCAAGGCCATGCTCGAGCAGGTATCCAAGGATAATCGGGGCCACGCTGTGCCCCCGATCGGCGGCCAGGCCTAGCCATCTGGCGGCCTCGGCCAAGTCCCGTGGCACCACCTGGCCGTTGTAGTGGAGCACGCCCATGATGAATTGGCACGAGCCGATGCCGCCCTGGGCCCCCCGGCGCCATCCCTGGATGTCGAATGAGGCCGCCTGCTTGCCGCCGGGGCCATCGAGGAGGAGCTTGAGCGGGGTCTCGCCGAAGGTCGGGCGGGCCGGATCCGGGCCCAGTACCTTGCGCCGCGAGGCCAATTCCTCGCGCCGGAGTGTCCGCGCGATCCAGCCAAGGTCGTCGGGCAGGGCGACGACCAGGTCGCCCCAGCCAGGGATCTCAGCGCCGTCGGGGGCCTCGTCGGGAGAAGGGCCGGACTGGCAACCGTCGGCGTCCAGGCGATCCGTTTCCCGGGCCCGGCCGGCCGGGGAGGCCTGGATGATGGCCTCGGGCCGGTCCCCGCCGGCCGCCGGGCGGGTCGTTTCCACTCGCAGGCCAGACAGAAGGACTTTGGCCTCGACGTGGCCTTTGTCGGCGGCCAGGGCCAGCCATGTTTCCGCCTCGGCCCTGTCCTGGGGCACCCCGTCGCCGTTTAGGAGGATGCGGCCCAGCCTGAACTGGGCCTCGGGATGGCCCTGGCTAGCGGCCTGGCCGTACAGGCCGGCGGCCCTGGCCTTGTCCAGGGGCAGGCCCTCGTCCCCGTCAAAAAGCAGGCCGGCCAGCCTGAACTGGGCCCCGTCGTCGCCGTTTTCGGCGGCCAGGGCCAGCCATTTCTCGGCCCCGGCCTCGTCCCTGGGCACCCCGTCGCCCCCGAGGAGAATGTTGGCCAGCCAGATCTGGGCCCTTGGATTGCCTTGCCCGGCGGCCCTGCGGAGCAGGCGGGCGGACCCGGCCTTGTCCTGGGGCACCCCGTCCCCGTCGAAAAGCAGGCCGGCCAGCTTGGTCAGGCCCTCGCCGTCGCCCTGGGCGGCGGCCAGGCCGTACCATTTGGCGGCCAGGGCCTTGTCCTGGGGCACCAGAAACTGTCCGCGGCAATGGAAGTCTCCCAGCAGGTTCAGGCAATAGGGGTGGACGCCCGAGGACTCCGTGTGTCCCCCCTGGAACTCGATGGCCATCGACTCCCCCTTCCCCCCCTCCAGCGTGAAGAGCATCCTGGGGGCGGCCCCGGGCCGGCCCGTGTCCATGATCAGGTGGGGCTCCTCCAGGAACAGGATCTCGTCGCGCGGCGCCACCTTGCCGCGCAGGCGCCTCATCATGGCCCGGGCCCCGCCGTGGCCCTGGTCCGCCGCCAGGCAGAAGAGTTTCTCGGCCTCGGCCTTGTCCTCGGGCGCTCCACGCCCCTCGAGAAGCATCCCGGCGGCGAGGAACTGGGCCTCGGGTATCCCCATCATCGCCGGCGGGAGGCACAGCCCGAAGGCCTCGGCCGGGTCCCGTGGCAGGCCTTGCCCGGCCAGCAGCTGGGCGCCGAGCCTAAGCTGGGCCTCGGGTTCCCCCTGCTCGGCCGAGAGGCGGAACAGCCTCGCCGCCTCGGCCGCGTCCCTGGGCACCCCGTCGCCGTCGTGATATTTCAGGCCGAGCAGGAACTGTGACGAGGGGTGTCCCTGGCCGGCGGACAGGCGGAACCACCTCGCGGCCTCGGCCTTGTCCCTGGGCAGGCCGTCACCCTCGTCATGGATGATGCCGAGCACGAACGGGGCCTTCCAGTGGCCCGCCTCGGCCGCCTGGCGAAACAGTCTCGCGGCCTCTGGCTTGTCGGTGGGCACCCCCTGGCCATAGAAAAGCATGCGGGCTAGAGAGAACAGGGCCTCAGGGTCGCCCTGCCCGGCGGCCAGGCGGAACAACTCTGCGGCCCCGGGCAGGTCCTTGGGTACCCCGTGCCCACCGAGATGGGCTCGCCCCAGCTCGCGCCTGGCCCCGGGGTGGCCCTGGCCCCCGGCCAGGCGGAACAACTCTGCGGCCTCGGCCCTGGCCCCAGGCAGGCCGTGGTCGGACTCCAAGAGGAGGCCGAGGAGAAACTGGGCCGCGGGAATGTCCCGCCCAGCGGACAGGCGGAGCCATTTGGCGGCCTCGTCCCTGTCCTCGGCAACGCCCTGGCCGTTGAGGTAGAGCCCGCCCAAGACGAGCTGGCTGGCGGCGTCGCCCCCCAGGGCCTTCCCGAGCGTGGCCTGGACGTCGATGTCGGGCGATTCCTCCCCCCGGGCTGGCCTGGTGGAGTCACCTCGGCTGCCTGGGGGCGCGTCCCCGTCTGGGCCAGGGACCATGGTCCCTGTCGTGGTTTCGGCCGCTCCCAGGCCTTGGGGCCACCTCGCCCCGGTTTCCCCTGCCGGCCCATTTTTCCCCGGCAGGCCCGACAGCAGGCCCGGGGCCTTGTCGTGCCCCCCGGCGGCCGCCTCCCCCAGCCATTTGGCGGCCTCGTCCACGTCCCGGGGCACCCCGTCCCCGAGCAAAAGCATGAGGGCCAGCTTGAACTGGGCCTCGACATGGCCCTGGATGGCGGCCTGGCGATACAGCCTGGCGGCCTCGGCCTTGTCCTGCGGCACCTCGTAGCCCAGATAATGCTTGCCTCCAAGCAGGAACTGGGCCTTCGGGTCGCCCTGGTCAGCGGAGAGCCGGTACCATTTTGCGGCCGTGTCCCCGTTTCGGCGCGACCCTCGGCCTTGGTCGAGCCTCTCGCCAAGACGCAGCTGGGCGGCGGCGTGGCCGGCCTCGGCCGCCCGGCGGTACCACCCGGAGGCCTCGGCCTTGTCCGCCCTGTCGCCCCTGGAAAGCCTCTCGGCCAGGCGGAACTGGGCCGCGGCGTCGCCCTGCCGGGCCGCCAGGCGTTCCGTCTCCAGTCCCAGATCGTCGCTGCTTTTCTCGGTCATTCGGCTTCCCCAGGGGACGCCGGTCCCCTCCGGGGCCTTCCTGGCATCGTAGCTCCCCGGACAGGTGGCGACAGGCCGCACCGGCGGCGCGGACGCATATTCCCTCCCGGGGCTGGCCCCTTACTGGTCCCCGCCCATGCGGGCAAGCCGCCTGACCAGGGCGTCAAACGCGCCATGGGCCCTGAAGACGTCCTCCAGGGCCCTATCCAGCCTGGAAAGGGACTCGCCGGGGTCGGGGAAGGCCAGCGCGAGTTCCTCGGGATCAAGGGAAAATGGCCTGATTATCCGGCCCGTATTGGGCACCAGGACGAAACCGGCGGCCCCTGGCTCGGGGTTGTCCGCGAAAAAGGCCTCCAGCCTCCTTTTGAGCTTGAGGGCAGAGAGCCCGCCCAGATCGGGATCCAGGAACAGCTCAAAGCACAGGGAGGCCCCATTGGCGCCGGTCGCGCACGACAGCCAGCTGCGGTCGTCGGATTCCCCTGGCGAGCAGGTCAGGGAATAGCAGGCCATGTAGCAGTCGTCGTCGCTTTCCGGCCAGTCGTCGGGCGCGAATGAGGTCTCACCGTCGTCATCCTCGGTCACGAGGTCGAAGCAGCCCTTCCAGTCGCCTCTCTCCCCGACGGCCTTCTCTATCCGCGCGTTTATGGCGGAAAAGACCTGCCTCTCGGTGGCCTCCCTCGCCTCGGGGATTATCTCGACGATGTCCATGTTTTTGATGATAAGCTTGCAGATATCAGGGGGAAAGGTCATCGTTTCTCCTTGGTGGTGGTCGAACGTGTCGGCTGGATTGTTGATGGGCGCGGCCTGGCCGCGGGGAACGGGGCCCTTGCCGGCCTTGGGGGGCGGCGTGTCCAGGCCAGGGAGAAAAGGCCCGGGCGTTACCATCCATCGTCGCCAGGGGAGGCCACCTGGACTGCGGACGGCCGTGGCTGGAGGGGGACGGACAGGCCCCTGAGGGCCTGGAAAAACGTCTCGAAATCATCCGGCGGCGGGATACCGTCCCTGGCGGCGGCTGTCCGCTGGCCGCCAGCCCCGGCCTCCTGGCCGGGGGATGGCAGGAGCCGCCGGAGACTGGCCAGGAATTCCTCCGCCCTCATGGCGTCGGGGGCCAGGCTAGAACGGGTTGGGCCGGGGTCGGACAGGTGCCTGAAGTCCCCCAGAAACGACTCAAGATCCTCGGGAAGCGGGACCGGGCCCTCCCGCCGGCCACCTCCCTCGGTGCCAGGGCCGGCGATGTCCTGGAGGCCCTCGCCGCCGCCAGGCCAGGCCGCGGACCCGGGAAGCGGCAACCGGGCAAGGAATCCCCCAGTCCTCGAGGCGTCATTGGCCAGAGGGGGCGGGGTAGGGCCGGGCCCGGCCAGGCTCCTGAATTCGGCCAAAAACGGCCCAAGACCACCTGGCCGCTGGACCTGGGCCGCGCCACCTTCGGCCTCCGGGCCACCGGCATCGCCACCTGTCCTGGCGAGGGTCTCGCCAGCGGCCCAGGGCCGGGAAGGGTAATCCCTCGTCATTCCCTCTGCCTTGGCCTGAGCCAGCCGCGGGCGGGCCAGGTGCCCGAAGATGCCCAAAAAGGCCTCAAAATCGTCGGTCGATGGTTGTCGGCTGTCGCTCATTTTTGTCTTCGCGAGGCAACTCTGCCTTCTGGGGGAAACTCCCGTGTCTGACGTTTCGCTGGGCCAAACAGGGGGCAAGATGCAACGTGGGCTGGATAACCGCGGCATGGCCTGTCGGCCATTTCTGAATTAAGTCTCGTGCCCTTGGCCACTTTTCAGGAAATGGCAGCGGCCAACGGCGGCCACCCAAGTCGCCAGGCCATTGCCCACCAGAGGCCGGATATCCTCGTCGTGGCAGGCGGCTCGGACCCAGAAGTTTGGCCGTCCGGTGCCGCTCAAGGACTGGCCGCAAGGCACCCCCTGTCCGTCATCCTGGCCATCGGCCGGCGAGGCCGATAGTTTCTGGTCGGGGTATGGGCATTGCCTGGTTGTTTTTTTTTGATAAATTATCAATAGATATATTTAGTTTTTAATATGAATATTGTTTGTAAATAAAAAAATTGAAAATATTTTAAAATTTAGCATAAATATGAGGTAAATATAAAATGATACATAAAATAATTAGTTGCTAATAGCTTAACAGAACCATCTCAAAGAAGCAATGGTTATTTCGTCCGCCGTGGCCCGGCCCCTCCAGGGCCGGACGGGAAGGGGGCGGCGGGCAATGGGGACGACGAGCGGCTCTCGGGGCCAGGGCTGGGGCCTGCGTGACCCTGGGGCCCTCGTCCTGGCCGGCCATCGGGAGCGGCGTCTTTTTGAGGGTGGCCAAGGCCCTGGCGGGCCTTGGGGAGGCGGCCGGAAAGGTGGCCTCAATGGGCGGCCGGCCCCAAAGGCGGGGATGGGCCCTTGATGGCCTTGGGGGCCATCGTTGGTTCCCGGCGTCCCCGGCCGTTACGGGCAGGGGATTGTCGTGGCCCCTGGCCTTCGCCAGTGGCCAGTGGGCTGGCTGCGGCGAGACTCCGGCATGGAAGGGGGGTCCCGGCGATGGGCCGTCCCCGTGATTTTGCCGGGGGCGGCCCAGCATGGCCTAGGAGGCCAAAAGCGGGGCTTCGCCGGCAAGCTCCCTGGCCTTCGCCAGAATGTCGGCGCGAAGCGAGGGCGGGAGATCCGGCGCCTTCCAGGACTCCAGGCGGGCCTTGAGCTTACCGGAGGCAACGCTGGCAAGGTCTGGCGAGCCCTGGGCAGTCCAGCCCTCGAGGTTCAGGCGATTCATGAGCCTGGGCTGGAAGATCTCCTTGCGGCAGAGCCTGGTGGTCCTGGGCTGGGTCAGGTAATGCCCGCCCGGGCCGACCTTGACGATGCTCTGGGCGTCGATCTCTTCCGCGCCCACGGCCATTGGCCTGACCATGCGCCTGACCATGGCCCCCAGCTCCTCGTCCAGGAGGAACTTCTCGAAGGACATGGAGATGTAGCTGCCAAGGATGCCGGCCGCGTGGAGTATGAAGTTCACCCCGCTGTTGACGGCGTTGAAGAGCGACAGGGCGCTCTCGGCCCCGGCCTGGGCGTCGACGCTCAGGGCGTCGGTCAGGCCCCCGCCGCTGCGGCTGGGCAGCCGGTAGTGGCGGGCCATCTGGGCCGTAAGGCTCACGAACATCGAGAGTTCCGGGGCCCCGCATGACAGGGACCCGCTCTTGAGGTCCATGGCCGAGGAGGTCGAGCCGTAGATGACGGGTGTCCCTGGCCTGGCCAGCTGGGCCAGGGTCAGGCCGGCAAGAATCTCGGCGTTCTGGAGCGTAAGGACCCCGGGGATGGTGATGGGCCCGGACGAACCGCACATTATAAGGGCGGCCACGCAGACTGCCTGGCCGCCCCTGGCCAGCTGGACCAGGGAGGAGGCCATCTCCTCGCTGAACTGGAGGGGGGAGAGGGAGTTGATGAGGGAAATGGAGGCCGGGTGGTCCATGAGCCGGTCCTGGCCGCCGAAGGCGGTGGCCAGGACCTCGACGCAGTCCGAGGCGGCCTTGCGGTTAACGGGGGTGCCCATCAGGGGCTTGTCGCAGTTGAGGAGGCCGGCCAGGAGCATGTCCAGGTGGGCGGCCCGGTGGTCGCTGTCGCAGGGCTCGACCAGGAGGAAGCCGTTCATGTCGATGGAGGGCGAGGTCTGGACCAGCTTCACGAAGTCCACGTAGTCCCTGAAGGAGCTCCTGCGCTGGCTGCCGTCGGGCAGGGTCACGAAGGGGGCCCCGTAGCCGGGCAGCATGACGAAATCGTCCAGGCCGACCTTGCGGTCGTTGGCCGGGTTCAGGGCCTTGACGGTGAAGGTCTCGGGGCAGGAGGCCAGGGCCTTCTCGATGTCCTTCCCGGAGGGGAAGACCTTCTTGCCGTCGGTCCTGACGCCGTTCCTCCTGAAGATCTCTACAGACTCTGGATCGTTTATGACGATTCCGGTCTCCTTGAGGATGGCTAGGGAGGCCTCGTGGATGCCTTCTATCTGGGCGTTAGAGAGCGTCTGCATTCTGGTGTACATGGCTAATTTCCTTTATCTGGTGAAAAATACATGATCATGTGGCCAGGCCACGATGGCCTGGCCAAAGTGTCAGTCCCGGACGCCCTTGAAGGAGCTGGCCATGGCCATAACCAGCAGGACGATGAGCGGCAGGGCCGAGAGGATGGAGGCCGTCTGGATTGACTTGAGGTTGCCTGTGCCGCAGAGGACCATGGCCACGGCGCCCAGGGCAAGGGCCCAGAAGAGCCGGAGGATCTTGTGCGGGTGCTCCTGTCCTGAACTGAACATGGCCAGGGACATGGCCGCCGAGTTGGCGCTGGTCAGGAAAAGCATGGATATCAGGGCAAGGGCCACCACGGCCATGACCTCGACCAGGGGATAGTGCCGTATGAGGCCGAAGATGGCCGCCTCTACCCCGTGCCTGTCGACGACCTCGCCGATGTCAAAGTGGATGCCGGCCCCGCCGACCACGGCGTACCACAGGAAATTAGCGAGCGAGGGCAGGAGCATGCATCCCAGGACCAGGGCCCGGACAGTCCGTCCCTTGGAGACGCGGGCCACGAAGATGGAGACGAACGGTGCCCAGGAGGCCCACCAGGCCCAGTAGAACACGGTCCAGCCTCCCAGCCAGGCCTTGCCCTCTCCGGGCATGGAGAAGAGGGACAGGGGCACGAAGGAGGCCAGGTACTTGCCGCCGGCCTCAAGGCCCAGCTCGATGAAGAATATCTTGGCCCCAAAGAGGAAGATGAAGGCCCAGACACCGATGAAGAGGACCATGTTCACGTGGTCCATGATCTTGATCCCCTTTTCCAGGCCGGTGTAGACGGCGAACGAGAAGATGGCCGTGAAGATGGCTATGATCATGTACCCTGCGTTGTCGCCCAGGTCCAGGTTGTAGTGGTACTTGAGCCCGGCCACGACCTGCAGGGCCGTCAGGCCAGTGGTGGTGGCCAGGCCGCCCATGGTGGCCACGATGGCGAATATGTCTATGATCTTGCCGGTCCGGCCCCTGACGCGGTCGCCGACGAGGTAGTAGAAGGCCGTGGAGAACCTCAGCGGCAGGCCCTTGGTGTAGGCCGCGTGGGCCATGGGTATGGCCAGGGCCACGTAGATGGCCCAGGCCGAGATGCCCCAGTGGAAGAAGGACTGGGTCATGGAGGCCACGGCCGCCTGGGCCGTGCCAGGGGCCACCCCGGCGAAATACGGGGGCACGGTCCTGTAGTGGTAGATGGGCTCGGCCGGGCCCCAGAAGGCGATGCCGGCGGCGATGGCAGAGCCGAATAGGAGGCCGAACCAGGTGAAGTTTGAGTAGTCGGGCCTGCTTTCCGGGCCGCCCAGCCGGCACTTGCCCCAGGGGCCGACCATGAGGACCAGGCAGCCCAGCGTCAGGCCGAAGACCACGGCCAGGTAGAGCCAGCCCCAGGTGTCGGTGGTCCAACTGAAGGCAGCGTCTATGGCCTTGGCCAGGGACTCAGGGAAGAGCGCCGAGACGAGGACGAAGCCGATGGTGAAGCCCCCGCTGACGTAGGTGATCAGCGGGTCGAAATGCCTGTTTTGATCCTGCGACATAAGAACCCCTTTAGATGGCCAAATAGATGGCAAATAGAAGTATAATCAAATATTTATATGACAATATAGCAGTTCTAATAAATTAGTTATGGCGCATGACGTCCCCGCGACTGGCCTCGTCCCGCAAGCACAATACAGAGCAAGGCCTGGGCCGAAAATTGCAACATGTCCAAAGAAATGCGGAAAGCCAACGATAAAGCCATTATGGGAAGGGCAGGTTGGGCCTGGGCCGTCGGCCCTGGGGCGAGATGGTAAAAATATTTGGACGGATCGGTAAAAAATTTGCTACAACCGTATTCGGAAAACCTAAATTCGTAAAAAAAATTTTACTATGCCGACCCAGGGAGGGTAAGCGCATGACCAGGAAGGACTACTGGCCCTTCACGATTTTTTCCCGGCGGTCCGTCGAGGCGCTCTACGACGAGCACCACGAGGGCGTGCTCGTCATCGACAAGGCCGGGACCATGGTCTACTACAACAAGCGGATGGGCCTCCTGGACGGACTTGACCCTGCCGAGGTCCTTGGCCGGCCGCTGACCGACATCTACGATTTGAACGCCGACAGCAGCGTGAGCCTGAGATGCCTGGCCAGCCGTCGCCCGGTCTCCGACGCCGCCCTCTACTACCAGACCAGGAACGGCAACCGGGTCAACGCCATCTGCCACGCCTACCCCCTGATGGCCGGCGGCCAGATCGAGGGCTCAATCTGCTATACCCTCGAGTATTCCTCCATGACCGAGAGCCTGGAGATTGTGGCCAGGAATTACGCCAGGCACCCGTTCGGCCATAACGCGTCCGACAGGACCACCGGCAACGGGGCCACCCATACCATGGCCTCCCTGGTCGGCGAGAGCCAGGCCTTCAAGGCCGCCCTGGAGACGGCCAAGATAGCGGCCCGGACCCCCTCCTCGGTCATGATCTGCGGCGAGACTGGGACAGGCAAGGAACTCTTCGCCCAGGCCATACACAACAACAGCGTCCGGCGGGTCAACCAGTTTTGCCCCATCAACTGCGCTGCCATCCCCGAGGCCCTCCTGGAGGGCATCCTGTTCGGCACGGTCAGGGGGGCCTTTACAGGGGCCATGGACCGGGCCGGACTCTTCGAGGTCAGCTCCGGCGGGACCATCTTCCTCGACGAGATCCACGCCATGCCCCTGAACCTGCAGGCCAAGCTCCTGAGGGTCATCCAGGAGAAGAGGGTCAGACGCATCGGCGGCTCTGGCGAGAAAAGCGTCAACCTGAAGATTGTCAGCTCCATCAACCAGAAGCCCGAGGCGGCCCTCAAGAACGGCCAGCTCAGGCCGGACCTGTACTTCAGGCTGGCCGTGATATTCCTGGAGATACCGGCCCTCAGGTTCCGCCAGGACGACGTGGTCGGCCTCATCCATTACTTCGTCAAGGTCTTCAACCGCAAGCTCCAGGGCCGCGTGAACTCCGTCGAGCCCGAGTTCGTGGAGGTCATGCGCCGCTACGACTGGCCCGGCAACGTCCGCGAGCTTGAGCACGTCATCGAGACCTCCATGAACTTCGCCATAAACGACCCCCACAAGAGGCGCACCCTGGGCCTGGCCCACATCCAGACCGCCCATCTGCGGCGCTTTCTGGCCAAGAATGCCCTTGAGGCTCCGCCAGGGCCCGATCCAGTTGGCCGGCCACAGGACCAGGGCAGCCTCAGGCCGCTAAGGGAGGAACTGGACGGGCTGGAAAACGCCCACATACGCAAGGCGCTAAAGGCCTCGGGCGGAAACAGGGCCATGGCGGCCAAGCTCCTGGGCCTGACGCGGCAAAATTTCTTCTACCGCCTCAAAAGGCTCGGGATCGGCCAGTCCCCTGGCCCTGGACATGACGATCCCAGGGCAGATTCTCCCGACTGAGCCCGCCCCGCCCCCAACCTGGCCTGGGACGGATTCCAGTTCCCATGGCGGGGCAAAATTCATTTGGCTTTATGTCTAAAGGAGGACGGAGAGTCCGTGCCCATGCGGCCTAGCCGGCGTCCCGTCCCGACCGGGTCCGGCCGACAAGCGTCACGGTGGCCCAGGCCATTATCTTAGGGAATGGGGGAGAGCCCGGCGGCGGCTCTGGCCAATGGGGCCGGCCTTTCCCTGTCTCGCCCCACCGGCCGGCATTGGGCGAAACGACAGGGTTTTTTGCCCGGTTGTCATTTATCTATGACGAAATTTTACTTCTGGCCGTTTTAGTAGTAAAGTGTATTTGCCGGCCAGTTATATAGATGTCTTGACCCCGCCGGTGGCCCTGGCCGGTGGCTTGGCCAGGGGAGCCCGTCTTGGGGACGACGGGGCCGGGATTCCTTGCTGGCTGGCTGTCCGCCGGGATTTTCCATGGCCCTGGCCCCAAGTCGCCTGTTTTTTTGTCGCGGCAGGGCACCTGGTTTGGGCGGAAACCAGATGGCCCGCCCGGCCACCGCCATGGCCGGCCGGAAGGACAAAATGTAAGCTGGTTGTCTTAAAATATTGACATAAACTTTTCTTTTGTCTAGCATCCGTGGGAAGGCACCCTGGTGCTTTCGGCCATTATCCCTGGACGCCTCCGATGTCCTTGTATCCACCGGCGGTATATCCCCGCCTAGGGTCATGCGTCTGGCCAGGCGACCGAGCGTGTCTGGAAAAGATCGTTCGTGATCATGGCGGCCTGGCTTCACCCAAAAGGAGAATATATCTGTATTTTAAGTATTTGATGTTTTATAATATTAAGTTAAAATAGTTATGACGCTGTATTGACGTTTTATTCGGTGCTTTAGACGCTTCAGGGGCAGACTGGCTCGACGAGGGATCAGCGGGAAGGCCATTGCCCCAGAAGCGGCCTGCGCGGTTCACCCCTGGTGGTCCCTGCCCCAGCCCTTATACGGAATGCCCCCAGGGAGGCAATTCCCCCCTTGGCCCGGCCTGTCGGCCCAAGGCTTGATGGGTGATTTTTATGATTAACGAGAAAGACCTCGATTCTCTTGGTCTGAATAAGAACCTGACCACCCTGTACCTGGCCGTGATCAAGTCTGGCGTCCAGTCGGCCAGCCAGCTGGCCTCCGTGACCGGCTTCACCCGCAGCAACGTTTATGCCCTCATGCAGCAACTTTTGGCCAAGAACATGGTCAGCATCGACTTCAAGGGCACCAAGCGTCGCTACAAGGCCACCGACCCCATAATCCTCAACCGCCTGGCCGAGGACAGGCTGAGGGCCGTGCAGCAGCTGATGCCGGAGCTCCAGGCCCTCTATGGGACTGGATCGGCCAATCCCAGGATCAGCTATTTCGAGGGCGATGCGGCCGTTAACACGGTCTTCGACGAGCTGGTCAACATCAAGGACGAGAGCTACCGCTACTTCGGCTCCCTGGACGCCCAGCTGGCCGTGGAGGGCCAGAGGACCGCCAAGCGCTCGGTCCAGAGGCGGCTGCAGAAGGGCATCCGCTCCAGGGCCATCAGGACCAGGGAGGCCGACATGGCCGAGCCGGCCGCCATGGCCGGCGATCCAAACCTCAGGGAGGTCCGCTACTTCCCCAAGATGATCCCGCCCCACTGCCCGGACCTCTACATATACGACCAGAAACTGGCCATCCTGATGGCCGGAGGCGAGGGGTTCGCCCTGATCATCGAGAGCCAGGAGCTCTCCACGCTAATGGGCGTCATATGGGACATGATCTGGGACATCTCCCTGACCCTGGACGAGCTGCAGAATCTCAAGGCCTCGGACAGAAGGCCGTCCTGACCGCCAGGACAGGCGCCCGCTTCCCCAGGAGCACCCATAGGCCATTTGGCAGGACGTCGGCTCCTTGCCTTGCCGGAGAGTTCCGCGCCGCTCAGGGTCGGGAACCAGTGATAGCCTGGCATTGAGTCCTGATTGGCTTCATGCAGCGATCTGGCTTGAATCGAATGCCGGCGCACGTGCCAGTGGCAAGGCCGCCTTAGTGGCCAGACTGCCGCGGGAGGCCTCGCCCGCCACCAACGGGAAGGGTTGCTATTGGGGGTATTCCAGTCCTAGGCCAGTGCCAGGCCTAGGTAGGCGGCGGAACTAAGCCGCCTAGACAGACAAACGCCCGCCGCAGGGGACATGGAACGGCGCTCGTGGATCGATTTTTGGCTGTTTTCCGGCTTGTTTCTTCGGCGCTCCTATGGGGGATTACACTGTGGATGGTCATCCAGAACGCATGCGGGGCCATTCTTGCAAGGGAGTACATTCCCTGGCGTGTGGTGATTAATCTCCTTAATCTGTGAACTATACGAGAACAAGGTATCGTTTGTCGCAATGATGAAATCGAATCGTACTCTGTACAAGGACCTCGTGAAAGAACATCTGGGAACCCTGTGCGGCGAAAGCAATCTCGTGGAATACAATGGGAGATGCGTCTTTCTGCAGTGCGTCCCATGCGAACTGGCCGGACATAAGGCATATGCATTTATTGGTCTCGATATCATACGGAAAAATGACGAGTCGCAAAAGATTTCCACCTGTGCAATTGGAAGCAGCTAGGCTGCCCGATCCATAACCGGAATTGGCCTAAATGGAATCGTGCCATTCCTGACCCACGAATCAATCTCACCATTAAGACAGGCGGATGAG
>JAISEK010000147.1 GCA_031264145.1 Deltaproteobacteria bacterium | reverse complement strand
TAATGATATATGATTATTGCTTTTGGATTTATAAATATTGACTTTATTAACAAATTCAAGATAAAGATTGTCAAGTTGAGTAATAATAGTTGATATTTCTAGGTTTTGGTCATTGTTTTGGGTTCCCATGATATACCTACTCTGAAAGGGCATAAGATTTTCTGAGGCACACTTTCTCATTTTAGCAGTATAACATGGATCTTGTCAAATACCTAATAAAATTCTGTGCAACCGGAGGCAATTATTTTGCTGACAAACTGGATATTTTGGATTATAGTAGACACCCAAAAATCGCCATGGCCCCACAAGGTCCCTAGTTGGGCCTACGGGCCAATGGTTCGGTTTTCTGGGCGCGACTGATATCAGGCCATCGTTGAGTCCTTGTTTCCCGCTAGATATGCCATCTTTTTACTGCCTAGATATATCTTTCTGGTAGTCCCTGGAGCGTTTTTGGCGGGGCCATGACTGGCCAGGTCGCGTTGGCCCACTTGGACGTCCCGTTTCCCATGGTCGCCCAGGGTTGGCGTCCCCCGTGCGTTTTTTTCCGAATTTGGTCATATTGTCCAGCCAGTGGGAGCTTGATGTCTTTCGCCCATCCATGCTTTTCAGGGCCCAGGCCAGGCCACCCTGAAGATATGCCCGTCCCCGCCCCCAGTCCCAAGCCGAACGCCCGCGTCCAGGGCCAGTTCCTTGCCCGTCGCTCGGTCCTCTGCGCCCTTTGGCCCCTGTTTCTCTTTTGCCTTGTCGGGTTGTCCCTGCTGGCCCTGTCCGGACCGGCCGTGGCCGAGGGCCAGGAAGGCGCCCCATCCGCAGCTGCCGGCGGGGGGGAGGCCGACGTCCCGCCGGTTCCCGGTGGCTTTGCCGTGCGGGCCATCGCCCAGGGCGCCAGGGAACTGCTAGAGGGCCTCGTGGGGTTCCCCAGGCCCGGCGACGCCGGGCCTCCCAACCCGTTGACCCTGCCCCCCGAGGGGCCCCTGGAGATAATCCTCAGGCACTCCATCCCCAGGGCCCTGGCCGGCAAGGCCTGCTCGGCCAGGATCATGGCCGTCGGGGACATCCTGATCCACAACACCATGAGGCAGTATGCGGCCAATGGGGACGGCGGCTTCGACTTCAAGCCGAACTTCCAGTATGTCCGGCCCATCCTGGCCCAGGGGGATCTGGTCATCGGCAACCTGGAGAACCCCCTGGCCGGGGCCGACAGGGGCCTCTCGGGCTACCCCAACTTCAACGCCCCCCAGGAGCTGGCCGGGGATCTCAAGGCCAACGGCTTCACGACCGTGCTCCTGTCCAACAACCATTCCCTGGATCGGGGCTGGAACGGGCTGGAGACGACCATCAGGACCGTCGACGGGGCTGGGCTGGATTACGCCGGGGCCTACCTGGACGGGAAGGACAAGGAGAGGCGCCTGATCAGCGTCTTCAATGGCCTGAGGATAGCCATCTTGGCCTACACCTACGGCCTAAACGGCTATCCTGGCCCCAAGGCGGGCGAGGAATGGCGCCTGGGCGTCATAGACCGGGAACTCATCTTTTCCGACCTGAGGCTGGCCTGGGACCAGGGGGCCGACTTCGTGATCGTGAGCCTCCACTTCGGCAACGAGTACCAGCGCAGCCCCGACAAGCTCCAGATCCGGCTGGTCCAGGAGCTCCTGGCCGGCGATCCCCCCCAGGGCCTCAAGGGCCCGGACCTGATCCTGGGCAGCCACCCGCACGTGGTCCAGCCCTTCGTCCAGACGGAGACGGGCCCCGATGGGGCAAGCCAGGCCGTGATGTACAGCCTGGGCAACTTCATGACCTCCCAGCCATATGCCTACACCTATCTGGGCCTGATCCTTGACGGGCATCTGACCCTGGAGGCCGACGGGCGCAAGACCATCGGCCCCTTCACGCTGATCCCGACCTATTGCCGCAAGGGCGTCGAGGACGGCCGGAAGTTCTACCGGGTCATCCCCATGGCCCAGGCCGCGGGGCGGCCTGCGGACTTTGGCCTTTCCGAGGACGAGGCCATGCAGATGGCCAAAGACCTGGAGGAGATTAACAGGCATCTGGTCTCGCTGGAGCCAGAGCCGGGGAGGTGGCCAAACCTGAAATGATTCAAAGTCGCTAATAACAGAAACTATATAAATATATTTACTTAGAGGTTAATAAAAATTTAGTATATTATTTATACATGGCCAATTTATCAGTGTTATCAATGATTTTCCATCTTGTTTAAGTTCATCAAGACCTTGATCAGCTTGATTTATGGCCTAGGCTTTGTCAAAAAATTCTTCAACAAAAGATTCATCTCCCTCTAAGGTCAAAGGTCATTAGATGGTTATTTCCACCACCTCAAACTCCTTTGATTGTAGATTCAGGGTTTCTTATTTTGTCCATGTCATCAAAAACTGTTTTCCTGTCATACCGAGAAATTATGCGACTTGTCGAGCAGTCTTATTTTCTCTGACATCATGATGAAGACAAGAGCAGCTCAATATTTACGCTCATGCATGTGGTAAGCTCTTAAACTGATTGCCCGATTGATAAAATATTCATAAATTAATATAATATTAAAAGTAACTTTAAATAATTCGTTATATGTGGTCCGTTTATCTATATCAGCCATCTTCTCACTATTTTTCATCGCAGACATTGGAACCTTATACCCAGGCGGCTGGAATACTCCAGGCTTTTTCCGTGAACGGCAGGGCCTGGCTTGTCAGGCAGATCACGCCTCCGAGGCCAATTGGCATTTTCAGCTTTTCCAGCACTTGAAAGTGGCGCACGTCATTTTTATCCGGAGAGGCTGTTTTTTTGCACTCCAGGGGATAGGCCGTGCCGTCCTGGACAATCAACAAATCGATTTCTTTCTGATCTTTGTCGCGGTAATAATAAAAGGGAGGGCGCAGGCCGTTACCATACCAGCCCTTCAAAAGTTCTCCCAGCACCCAACTTTCAAAAATGGCCCCGCTCATGGCTCCAGCTTCCAGGGTTTCGGGGCTCGACCATTCGGTCAGATAGGCGGCCAGACCGGTGTCCAGAAAGTAAAGTTTGGGCGCTTTGATCATGCGTTTAGTGATGTTGCCGAAATAGGGCTCCAGCAGATATATCAGGCCGGAGGCTTCCAGAATCGACAGCCACTTTTTGCCGGTGACCGGGGAAACGTCCGCATCTCGGGACAGTTTGGCGATGTTGAGCAGTTGGCCGGTTCGGGCGGCGCAGGCCCGCAGAAAACGCAGGAAGGCCATTTCATTGCCGACCTGGGCCAAGTCCCGCACATCGCGTTGCAAGTAGGTTTGAACATAGGAACCGAAAAACCGATCCCGATTCATGCCATCGTCCAAGGCCATTGCCGGAAACGAACCCCGCCAGATGATTCGGTAAAGCTCCTGAAGGGTTAGGGTCTCTTCGTCCGATCTTTTTAAAAACTGCGAATAAGGCAGAAAAGCCGGGCGGCCCTGTCCCCGGCCTATCATTTCCCAGCGGGAGAGGCCCAGCAAAGACAAAATCCCCACTCGCCCGGCCAGCGACTCGGAGATATTTTTCATCATCTGGAACTGCTGGGAGCCGGTCAACCAAAACTGGCCAGGCTTTCTGTCTTCATCGACGGCCATTTTGATGTAGGGCAGTAATTGGGGTGCGTATTGAATCTCGTCAATCAGAAGCGGCCCCGAAAATCGCTGCATGAAAAGGGCCGGGTCTTCGCGGGCCAGGCTCAGTACCAGTGGGTCATCCAGGGTGGCGTAGCGGCGGGCTTCGCCGGCCAGATGCCTGAGCAGAGTGGTTTTACCCACCTGCCTTGCTCCGGTGATCATAAGCACCGGAAAGTGGCTGGCTGTCTCGGCTATGCTTATTTCTATAGTTCTGGGGCGATACATAGCGATCCTCGTCCAAAATACATGTGAATTATATTTTAGACGAAAATGTGGCTGGGGTCAAATTTATCACTCACGAAGTTATGGAATGATTGACAGGCAGACCGCGTCGTCGGCCGGCCAGGCCCGCAGGAGGCCCATGTAGGCGTCGTAGGCCTCCCCGGCCTGGCCCCCTGCCAGAAGCTCCTGGGCCCGGGCCTTGTGGAGCTCCAGGTCGGCCGCCGGGCTGGTCTCGGCCGGCGAGGGCCTGGGGACCAGCCAAAAGGACAGGGCCAGGGGCTGGAAAGAGAAAATTTTAAGGAAAAATTTATTGTCCTGCATGTGTTCACGCGCCGGTTAAAGTCTATTGGGTTCTCGATAATGAACATGAGGAGCATGGATCAGCATCTAAGGTGCCAGATATTTCGAAAGATACTTTTATGAACGGAACTGAGGGGTCCCCGAAGGAGAATGAACTGGTATCCAAAACGAAAACCGTGTACGCTGGATCATGCGTCGTCGGGGTTCCTTGAAAGCCACTGATCGTCAGTTCGTTTGGATATAAATATGATCCTGTCCCATTATACAAGTCTAAATTCATATCATTATTTGATGCATATCATCTCATATATCCATCAAATACGTAACTTGTGTTTAAATCAACCGAAAAACCAATCATCATGCTTGAAAATGTACCTAAACTAAAAGGAGAAAGACTATCGTATTTGGCAATGAGTGGCCCACCGCTGCCGGCCCCCAGCAAATCACCCATGCCCTGGTTGGCCAGGGCGATGTCGCCCAGGGGCGAGTCCGTGGGGACCAGGCTGCCGAGGTCCCGAACAGCAGGTGCTCCTCGTGGGCCTCGGTATCGGGCGACGGCTCCGGGGCGGCGGCGGCCACGCCGGAGCCGCCCCGGAAGGCCAGGCTGGTGCCCAGTTCCCGGCGGTCGGACGGGGTGATGGGCTCGACCCTGACCGGGGCGTCGGGGACGGTGATCTTGTTCCCGCTGGGAACGTCGAGGCCGTTGACGAAGACGTTGCGGGTGGTGCTCTCCACGAAGGCCGTGGTCAGCCCGTCCATGGTCCTGACGCTTATGATCGTCCCCCGTATGCCGACCATGGCCTCGGGGGTGCTGACCTTGAAACCCCCTGGGTTGGCCTCGACGATCCTGCCGGTGATGAAGCGGGCCAGGCCCTGCAGGACGTGGCCGCCAAATTTCTGGTTGGGCCCTGGTCGAGATAGTCGCGTATCTCTATCGTGGTGTTGCCGCCGAGACTCACCATGCTGTCGTCGTCGAAGAGTATCTTGACCCTGCCGGTCTCGTCGGTGCTGATGGAGTCCGATTCCCGGACGGCGGAGTCCGCCTTGAGCTCCAGGGTCTGCCCCCCGCGTATAAGGTTGGCACCCGGGGTCAGGGCCATTATCCGGCCGATGTCGTTGTCAGCGGCCTCGGTATTTTGCGCTATTAGCAAGATAAATAAAAAAACAAATATGCTAAATATTGTAATTTTTTATTTAATATTATATTAAATAGATAAAATATATTTACTCAATATGTCAATATGCATTTTATAAGTAAAAGAAATTAATTATAACTTTTAAGTATATAAAATTGTAATATCTTGTATTGTACTCAGTATAGATAATTAAATATAAAAGCAATAAATAAAAAAACCTAGCCACAATCCGAAAATTGGTTTATGGCTAGGTTTTTTTATTTGAAAGTGGAACCAGGGCAAGACATGGTCAAAAATTAGGCGTGATTGACCGTGGCAGAGAGAGAGAGAGAGAGAGAGAGATGTGTTTGATTGTCGGATACATTTTTTTGACCTACGTCACCTGGTCTGGCCAAACCTGGTCCACATGGATTCAGGGCTTGGTTTGGGCCAAGTCCGGACTAAATATATCCTAATAGTGATCTTGTCCGCAGCCAATGCCTTGGTTTTATTGGTAAACCAGGGCAGGTGCCAAATCAATCTCATGACCGGACCGTAGCAAGCAGGCTGTGATGTCTGGTGGTCAATGTGGATTTAGCCCACAATATTACGGATTGTCCTTATGATCAAAA
>JAISEK010000146.1 GCA_031264145.1 Deltaproteobacteria bacterium | reverse complement strand
TAATGATATATGATTATTGCTTTTGGATTTATAAATATTGACTTTATTAACAAATTCAAGATAAAGATTGTCAAGTTGAGTAATAATAGTTGATATTTCTAGGTTTTGGTCATTGTTTTTGGTTCCCATGATATACCTACTCTGAAAGGGCATAAGATTTTCTGAGGCACACTTTCTCATTTTAGCAGTATAACATGGATCTTGTCAAATACCTAATAAAATTCTGTGCACCCAGCTGTTTTGGTCACCTCGCGTTTGATCAATTCCAGCATCGCCTGTGACGAAAGCAGACCCATTTCGTCAGCGGGCTTTGGCCAGGCTATCAGGAATATCCAGTTCAAAAGCTATCCGGGGCATATTTTCCTCCTCTATATCTATAGTATAACAAATGTGGCGTTAGAATTAAAGTCGCATAACAGGTTGCAGATTGAGTGTCATCACATGATTTTTGGACTACCTCACTGGTTTTTTGCGTACCGGATGCTATCGATCTAATGGCCCGTTGTCTCTTCAGGATTTGGGAAGTCAAAAACCAGACCTGCTGAATAATTTTAGCTATAATTATTATTTATATATATTAATAACTATTGTGGTTAGTATTCTATAGCATTAAAAATAGGTCAAGTTACTCCATGGTGTCTCCTTGGTTTTCTCTTTGCGGCCTTTGGTGCGATGTCACCAGGTTATCGCCCGCCCAAAGTACGCAAGGAGTTTTGACCGTCGTTCGGGTTTCCTAAATTTGCCCAGTTTTCATTTTCAGCTTGTGGCCATTGGCCATGACCTTGGACCGACCACAGGATGTCGTCCAAAGCTCTTTGCCGGGCTTTGCTGTGCGGCATGTGTTTGAGGCATCATGATTCCGCGCCGAGCTAGATACTTCTGCGTGCAGTTAGCCGCCGTCAAGGCCCTACAGGCTCTCTATTTTGGATGTTAATTCCGCACGTTGGATCGGGTGGGGGCAAGAATGGCTTCATGGGGCCTTCCGCTCTAATCTTTTCCTTAATTTCTTGCGAACGTCAAGTGGTTATTTGAAAAAAAGCGTTTCCAAAACGAAAACCCCTTGACAATCAAGGGGTTTTCGGGCAAAAAGAACATATTTTACTCAATGAGACGTTTATAGAAGCATGTTGGGGTGGGTAATGGGACTTGAACCCACGGCCTCCAGGGCCACAACCTGGCGCTCTAACCAAACTGAGCTACACCCACCGTTCAGGTGTAAGGATTGAACATTATGCCTTGTCTTAGGCCTGATGTCAACATGATTTTTTGGGGTGGGCCGGTGCGGGGCGGTGGGCCTGGAAAAGCGTCTGATCAGTTTTCTCCTGGCTTGTCCCATGCGGCCCCATTACGGGAGTGGTCTGCCAGGTCGACAGTCACCTGGCTCATTCGGGTGGCCATTATCCGGCCAGCCTGACTGGGTCTTGCGAGTGTGAAAGAGATTCTCGCCTTGGCTTCTTTTTTGACCCCGCTCGGGGGTGGCTCTCAGGGGAACAGCGGTTGGTGGGTGGCTTGCTGGAAGCACCATCGCATGTCGGCAAGCTGTCGCCGGCAATGGGAGGCCGCAAGCCCTTGGCTAGGCCGAGACGGGGTCGAGGGTTGGCTGGGTCATGGCCTCCATGGTCTGGACCACCAGATTGGCCTCGGAGAAATTGTCGAAAAGCGTTTGGACTATACGGCCCGAAATTTTGTTTTCCTTGACCATGGCGGACATGATCCGCTGTATTGACTCCTGGGGCAGCTTCTTCCGGTAGGGACGGTTCTCGGCCAGGGCCACGAAGATGTCGGCCACGGCCATTATGCGTGCCCCCAGGGAGAGGGCGGCCTCGTTGAGCCTGAAGGGGTAGCCCTGGCCGTCCAGAGTCTCGTGGTGCCAGGCCGCCCACTGGGCCACAGGGCTCAGCTGCTCGATCTGATCCAGGATTATGTAGGTGTAGTAGGTGTGCTGCCTGACGATCAGCTGCTCGTCGCGGGTCAGGGGCCCTGGTTTCTCCAGGATGGCGTTGGGGATGGACAGCTTGCCAAGGTCGTGCAGGAGGCCGGCTATGCGCATCAGGTGCAGCTCATTTTGGGAAAAGCCGTTCCACTTGGCAAGAAAGACGGCCACACCCGAGACGCTCCTGGAGTGGGTGGCCGTGAAGCGGCTCATGCGGTCGATGATGGTGGCGAAGATCTCGGCCACGTGGAGCATGTCGTAGATGGAGAGCGGGGTTATGCCCATCTTCATCTTGGAATTGAATGTGCTGGCCCTGTCAGGGGCCGTCAGGTCCAGCCAGAAGCTCTCCTTGGCCGAGCAGTCCAGGAAGACGTCGACCAGCTCGGGATCGAAGGAGCGGCCGCTGCCCGCCTTTATGAGGCTCTGGACCCGCTCGCAGTTGTGGAGGATGGGGCCGGTTTTCCTGGTGTTGACATCGATGCGGTCGGCCAGGTGGATGACGCGGGCAATCAAGGGAATGTCCTGGCCGGCCAGGCCTGAGGGGTTGCCGCCGTCCCAGTTGTCGTGATGGTAGCGGATGGCCTCGGCTATTTCCAGGAAGGTGTCCGAGTTGACCAGCAGCTGGTAGCCCTTCTCGGCGTGGACGAATATGGCCTCCTTGCTCCACTCCATGGATGGGTCGGCCAGCTTGCGGCGTTCCTCGGTGGAGGAGGCAGCCCCGATGTCGTGTATCAGGGCGGCGCTCAGGAGGTCATGCTCCACGTCGATTCTGAGCCCCAGCCTTTCCGACAAATGGCTGCAGATTATGGCCGTGCGCTTCTGGTGCAGGCTTACCCCGTCCACGGCCAGATCCAGGGCCATGGTCAGGGTTTGTATCAAATTGACTGGGTTGATATAAAAAGTTGTCATATAAGGACCTATATAAGGCATTAAAATATGATATATAATTATTAAGACATATAATTATATGGCACTTGGATCTCTCTGGAAAAGTCAGCCAGTCCCCGGGCGCGAGGGTCTTGCGGCCCTAAGTCCTTTGGTGGGATAAAGAAAATGGCTATTGCGTTTGCCTCCCCGAGATTATATTACTTCTCTGTCCTATTATCAAACGTGCTGGAAAACTTTGATATTTTTTGTTAGTAGTTTCATAAAAACAACTATTATTCTGTTTTTATTGGTAAAAATTTTTTATGATGATCATAATATAAAAATATTCTTAAATATCTATGGTATACACATTCAGATTTTTATAAGAATAAAGACCCAGCCATCACGTATGGCCTTTAGGCTTGTTTTGATTAGATCTGTTAACGGCTGCGTCACAGAGGTTAGCGGAAATTTTAATTTTTCTTGACACCTGGAATGCGCAGATGATATATATAAGCTTGGCGGCTTGATTATGAGCCGCCAAAGCGTTTTTTGCTCTTTTTTTGGTAATTACGGAATGACAGCCATTTTCCACGGTGGAAAGCTATTTTTGCCCTTGCCCAGGGCATTGATTCTTTTTCAAGATTTATCGGCAAGTTATGAGTCGAAAAACGCTTGGGGCCAAGCCCCTCCAAAGCCACTGAGAGGTACTTGTGAATAAGTCCGAATTGATCATGGAACTGGCCAGTTCCAACAGGATAAACCTGAAAGACGCCGAGCTGGTGGTCGATTCCTTCTTCGACTCCATCGTTGACGGCCTTGCCAAGGGGGAAAGGGCAGAGCTTCGTGGCTTTGGCTCCTTCTCGGTGAGGAGCTATGCCGCCTACATCGGGCGCAACCCCAAGAGCGGAGAGGCCATCTCGGTCAAGTCCAAGAAAATGCCGGTCTTCAAGCCAGGAAAGGAACTCCGGATCATCGTCAACCAGGGCCTGGTCGACGGCGACTTCGAGGAAATTGGTGACGATGAATAGCCTGGGCGTTGGCTTGCGACCCCGAGAGCCGGCCAATGTGGGGGGTAAGCTGGGTCTCGGTTTAAGATATATCCAAAGCGTCCCCTCAAGTTTTTCTTCCTTGGCGCCGATATGATAAATGGACGAGAAGACCTCAGGAACGAGGTCTATATTTCAACCAAGGAGGGCAGCCCATGAACGTCAACAGTCCCTCGGGCTACGGAGCCCTGGCCGGCACTCTTGTCCAGACCTTGATGGAGGGGCAGAAGGCCCAGGCCGATCTGGCCATCAAGACCATTGAGGTGGCCGCCAAGCAGCAGCTGGCCGTACAACAGCAGCAGACCGCGCTTATGGCCGTGGCCATGCTGACAGGCGTCGGCTCTAGGCTCAACATCTATTTGTAAGACGCTGGGCCGTTTTCCCCGGGCGGCCTGTTCCCGGGTGACAGAACGAGGTGGCCGGAATGACCCATGGGGGTGATTCCGGCCGCTTTTTTTTCAGGGGGTCGCCAGAACCGGGCCAGACGGGTACCAATGGGACTCGGCTCGGTGGCCCCCCGGCCTGGGCCAGGCCACCCACTGGGGTGAGGGACAGCCTGGGGCCGTGGGCGCCCTGGAAAATGGATTATGACCACTTTCTTGGCCGGCAAAGGCCGGGCCTTCCCGCCCGTCCCGAGCCGCGGGAGCCAGTCTATTTATGGCGATAATTTATAGAAACAAATCCAAAAACAAGTAAAAAATACAACATGTAAATAAAATATATGTCTTTACGGTAAAAACATGCCGAAAGGCCACCCATCCTTGGGCCCCATCTCCTTCGCCCTGCGGCCGGGTCGGATGGCTTCATCCAGGTTCCAGGGGAGGCTTCCCCGCCGGGCCTTACCGATTTCGCCGCCCGCTTGTTTTAGCTTCCTTACGGCTTATCATCATCCCCAAAATCATCTGACCTGACCAGGGCCATGGCGATGGCCGCCGCCGCAGCCGCGTTCAGAGACTCCACCCCCGGGCGCATGGGGATGGCCAGGCGCCGGTCCGGCCCGAAGAGGCGGTCAAGCCCAGGGCCCTCGAGGCCCAGGACCAGGCCCAGTGACCGCGGGGGCGTGAAGGAGCGGATGTCGCGGCCCCTGGCCGACAGGGCGAACAGGCCATCAATGGCCGGCAATTCGGCCAGAGGGGGCCCGGACATGACGGCCGTCTGGAAGATGGCCGGCCCGGACGCCCTCAGGGCCTTGGGGTGAAAGGGGTTGGCCGCCTCCCTGAGAAGGACCACCCCCGCGCCCAGGGCCGCCGCGCTGCGGATGACCGCCCCCACGTTGGCCGGGTCCTGGAAGGGCACGAAAAGGCTGACGCCAGGGGCAGGGGGAGCCGCCGGGTCCCAGGGGGCCGGCGCGGGGGCGGGTATGACCAGGAGAGGCGGGCCGGTCCCGAAGATGTCCAGCTGGACGAATATCTCCGGCCTGAGGTGGAAGATCTCGATACCCTCGGGGACGTCCAGTTCCTCGTAGTCAGATTTCCTGATGGCCAAAAGGCTGTTGGCCTGGCCCCTGGCCAGCAACTCGGGGACCATTTTCCCGCCGGAGGCGATGGCCTCCCCGGCCTTCCTGATGTTGCGGCCATCGAGAAGTTTCAGCCAGGCCTTGAACCTGGGGTTCATGGGGCTGGCTATCTCTGTGACCCGGCGCCTGGGGAGCAGGGCGTGCCGCTTGGCCAGGGGGCCGCCCCTGACCAGGGTGATCAGCCTTCGGGCTAGCCTCTCGGTGCCCAGGGCGTAGGAATCGTCGGCCCGATACTCGAATTCCCCCCAGGACGGGAGGCTGGAGGCCAGGTCCAGCTCCCTGTCCGCGCCCCGGCCCTTCATAAGGTAAACGCGCCCGCCAGGGGGCAGGATGGTGGCCGCCAGGGCCAGTATGTCGGCCGCGGTGCCGAAGTCGCGGGCAACGATGCTCTCTACCTGGCCTGGAAAGCTGGCGGTCACCTTGTGGGGAAAGACCTCGACGTTTTGGAGCCCCAACAGGTCGATTACCTCCTCCATAAACTCAAGCCGCCTGCGCCGGGGCTCTGCCAGGAGGATCCGCCAGCCTGGGCGCATTATGGCCATCGGGAGGCCGGGAAAGCCGGCCCCCGAGCCCAGGTCCATGAGGACGCCTTTGGGCTCCATCAGTCCGGCCGCCAGGACAGAGTCCAGGTAGTGCTTGACCACGATGGCCCTTGGGGACTTGATTCGGGTAAGGTCCAGCCTGTCGCTGAGCCTCCTGAGCGTCCGGTCTAGCAGGAGGAAGCGCTCCAGCTCCAGGGGCTCAAGGGCCAGGCCGGCCAATTTGAACTCCGAGAGGATGAGGGAGGCCGCCTCATCGTCCTCCCTTCGCCCAGGGAAATCCATGGGTTCGCCTTTCCGCCGACGGGCCAGGCCGGCTAGCTGGAATCTGCACTTTGGAAGATCCGCGCGCAAAAAAACGCCACGGGTGCTTTCCTGGCCTTGGGACTATGCTATAATCTGCAATCGCAATAGTGTGTCACTTGGCCTATTGACCTATTTCACTTGGCGGGACCGGGACCCGGCCTGGCAGCTGACCCTGGAGTGATCGTTGAAGGCACCAGAGATTATATACGAAGACCGGCAGCTGCTGGTAGTGGAGAAGCCGCCCGGATGGCTGGCCCAGGCCGACGGCAGCGAGCGGCCCGACATCCTGGAGTGGGCGCGCGCGCATATAGTCTCCTCGAGGGGCAAGCCCTGCCGGCCCTTCGTGGGCCTGTGCCACCGTCTTGACAGGCAGGTCGGCGGCCTGATGGTCCTGGCCAAGACCTCCAAGGCGGCCTCCAGGATCTCGGCCCAGTTCAGGGACCGGGAGGTCAGGAAGCTATACTCGGCCATATGCGTTGGCCAGCCCGACAACCCCATGACCATGCTGGCCCAGACCATGCTCAGGGATGACTGTATCACTAGAGTGGCCAGGGGTAAAGAGCCGGGGACCAACTGCGTCCTGCGCTACGCTCTTGGGGAAATAGGGGCGGTCGGGGACGTCTCGGCGTGCCAGCTTCGGATCGAGCTCCTGACGGGCTTCAAGCACCAGATTAGGGCCCAGCTGGCCTCAATCGGCCATCCTGTCTACGGCGACGCCCTGTACGGGGCGCCCGGGGCTTCCTCCGACCGTGAGGGCATCGCCCTGCACTCCAGCTATCTGGGCTTCGCCCATCCCATAACCGGGCAGGTCCTGGAGTTCATCTCCCAGCCGGACGAGAGCTGGCCGTGGACCGAATTCAGGTCCGAGTTCGCCTGTCTGGCCGACCAGGCCTTCGCCAAGGTGCTGGCCATGAGGGAGAATGCCCGAAATGGCCAGGGTGAGGACCTCGATTTGGAGTTTCCCGAGTGCTGACCCGGGCCGGTTTGCTGGGCCATTGGTCTTGGTCGTCATTTCCAGGGGCCTGGCCTCTTTGCCGATTGGCGGTGGAAGCTGGGGCCGAGATCAAGAGGGTCTGGCAGTTGAAGATAAATCTCTTGGATGCCTAAGAAAAATTTATTTTTTATAATGAAGTAAATGATCATAATAGTTTAAATTTATACTTATTAAGACATATTTTAAATATTATAATTAAATATTAATAATAGTTTAATAATTTAAATTAATTTTAACGTTAAGATCAATAATTTATCGTAATGAAACTATAAAATATAATCCTTAATGTATTTATTAAACTTAGCAACAAGTAATAAATTTAATGATATAAATTTATGTCCCTAATTATATATAATATGGCATATCATCAATATATAGTCGTTTAATTGTTGAATAATGACCTATATATTGCAGTATTGTATATTATAATGCGTGTTAATAGGTAATATAATTGATATTTGCACTTTTTGGCGTTACTTGTGTCGGTAAAACAACGATAGGTCAAATCGTAAGTGAAATATTGTGCTATGATTTTTATGATTTAGATATTGAACTTAAGTTATATTTCAATGATACAATTGAGAACATACAAGATAGCTGTTTCAATAGGTTTGAATATGACAATAAAAAAGTTAAAGCACTGAAAAATGTAGTAAAAAAATGCAATAAAAATACAATTATAGCAATGTCACCAATATATTACGCATCAAAATATAAATCATTATTCAAAATTAATAATATATTGTCAATAGAATTACAAGATACGCCAGAAAATATAGCTAAAAGAATTATTTATACTGATGAAAATGATAATTTAATTGAAAATATTGAAAGTGATCTGCAAAGAGACATTGATGACATAAAATATTATATTACTCATTACAAGAAAGCTTTTAGCAATATTGAACATAAATATCAAATAAATGGCAAATCAGCCTTAGAAGCTGCCAGAGAAGTCGTTGACATAATCAACAGATGTAGCGGGTTGCAGCCTGTCATGTGAACGTGGGGCCTCGCCTGTAACGTCGGTCGATGCAGCCTGAAAGGCTGGCCGCGTTGGGCATCAAGTCAAGCGCATGGATCCTGGCCAGGCTGGACCAGGAAGGCCCAAAAGGGGCGGCCCGGCTGGGCTGGCTCACCGTGGACGGTGGCGGTGCCCTAGGATATCGGCGGGCTTCGAAACGGACGCCCTGGTTCTGTTCTGGACATGTTCTTCCAGCATTTTCACTCGCCTGTGGAGGCCCTGGCAAAGAGCGTTGCGCCTGGCGGCATCTATGAAGTCCGAATTTCCGATAATTTCCATGAATTCCCCATCAATGCCAGCCAAAGCTGCCGAATCAAGCCACTCGAACGACCTGACCAGCTTAATCTGCTCCGAATGGTGTGTCTTGAACGGCTTGCTGGGCTGCGGCTCCGAAGGTTGGATGAGCGTGGCGGGGCTGTCATGCCACATTGATGTCCCGCTGTCGAAGACCGGGGCGGGGCCAAGCCATTCCAGCGTATCGGCGTTCCTGATGGCCCCAAAGTTGTTGTAATGCCTGTCCTCGTTGACGATGACGTAGTCCACGGTCAACATGCGGTCTAGTTCGTCCTGGACGCCTGGGATCCCCAAGTCCCCGCAGCAGTCCAGGAAATGCCGGTAGGGGGAGACGTGGTTCGGTTTACGTCTAGTTAGGGCGATGCGGAAAGCGGGGACAAAATCAGTCCCTGCGTCGATGAAGTCCTCGCAAACGCTGTACGGCCTCCCCTCAATCATGGCCAGATCATAGTTCACGTGACGGATGCCAAGGCGTCTCATGACAGCGCTGGCTAGGACCTCGTTGAATGGCTCCTGCCAGAAACCGCTGCCAGCCTTGACCAGCAGGCGCCTGCCATCGACGATGGTCCATTTTTTTTTCAGCCACCCGTCGGAAGTGTTGTCCGGTGACCTCAAATCAAGGGCTGGTTTCCCGGGAGCGTCCCCGAATAGGATGTCGCCCATGTCGGCGGAAAAAGGATGGTCGAAGAAATTGACGTCCTCCCACCGCAGTCCAGATCCGTCGGGACAAATCCAGTATTGGTCCGACAGGCTTAACCCAAAGCACTTGGCCAGCAGCGGCAGCGGCGTTGAGATGCCCAGTTTGTCCAAGGCCCCCTTCAGGCCAGCGCGGGTTGACGGAATGGCGCGCCCGATCCACCAATCGTTGAGTTCTTTCAGCCCTCCGGAATGTGTTAATCCAATGGGCAAACGCTCAGGAGAGTGTATTTTGCCAAGCCTGTCGAACGACACGGCATTGGCGGACAGCCTAAGCGACATTACTGGGTGCGTTTTGTGCATCAATTCGCATTTCATTCCGTCCGCTCCTCCCCAGCCTGCGAAGAATGGCCAATCGTCCTTGCCGTTTTTCGTTTCCCACGGTTTTCATTGTCTGGGAAGCGGTTGCCTCGACGCGGACGGCTCAAGGGGCCTGGAAAAGGTCCCAGCCTGATCGCCTCGCCAGCGCTAAGAGCCGAGGGCGTAGTTGGTCCACAATACTTGGGGACCAGGCACTTCAGCCGATGGATCGTCGGGTTTCGTCGCCTTGAACAGATACCCGATCCTGGTCCTTTGTCGAAAAAAGCTGTCAAGCATGGCCTGGTTATTATGCATCCAGTCAGTATGATCATAGTAGCATTGTTGCCTTTATATTAAAATTCTATCTTGAGTCTGGGAACTATAGGATATTATTTAGTCTTATATTAAACTCTTTGTATTATAATTTATATTAATAGCTATTTTATTTTCTCTTTAAGTTCAATAATTTTTTATTTAAAAATTATATAAATATTAAAGTAAGTAAAAGCAATAAATTATTACATTTACAATGATATATAGTGCTAAATACAATTAATATATTAAAATAATATAATTTTAAGTACAGTGGCTTAACTATAAGAGTCTGGTATTCTTTAATGTATTTATTTTGGAAGGATTTTCGACGGTGGTTTTTCTTGTTTTAATGAATTTGTTTGGGTATCATGGGGCCAGGCCAGACGCCAAGGAGGCCTTGATATTTAGGAAGGCCTGGAGGCGACATGAGGAGGCTGGACGGAGAACCATGGCCGAGACCATGAGGAACCAATCATTAGGCCATTTCCTGCCCTGGGTGGGCTCGCTTTGCCTGGGCCTGGTCTTGGCGTTGGCGTCGTCTCCAGGTCTGGCCCAGGCCCAGACCGTCGCGCCGCAGTTCCAGCCGAGCCTGGTGGAGACGGTTGAGCAGGGCTATCTGGCCCATCGCCGGGGCGACTACGATCAGGCAATCGACATCTACACCGGCATAATCAGGCGTCGTGGCCTGTCGGTCAAGGAAAGGGCCGTCAGCTATCTTCTGAGGGGTGAGGCCAAGAGGGACAAGGGAGAACTGGACGAGGCGGTATTCGACTTCACCAGGGCCCTGAACCAGTGGCCCGACTACCCTCAGGCCATATTCTTCCGCGGGCAGGTCCTGGCGCGGCAGGGCCGGCTCAACGAGGCTTTCGCCGACCTGGCCAGGGCGGTGGAGCTGGATCCCGACAGGGAGTCATATAAGACCAACCTGGCCCTCCTGAGGAAGAGGATGTCCGTCTCGGGGGAAGTGCCCGAGGGTAGCCTAGGCCAGGTCGAGATAATCCCGCCACCAGAATAGCCGTCAGGCTGTGTCATCCGGACGGAGGGCAGGCTGGTCCGTTTTTTATCGGGACGTTTTGGCCGCCATCCGTTGCCAACCCCTAAGACCGCGAGGCACATTTCCCTGGCCATCCCGGACTCGCCTCAGACACCTGCCCTGCCATGGAAGCCCGCCAGAACCCTTCCCGCCCTGAGCCCTCCGAAGGCCCCAACGTTGGCCAATATGGGATGTCGCCGCCCCGCCCATTTGCTGGTCAACAATGGACGGCAGTTGTATGCGCCATGTCCCAGGAACTGTGCTTTCACATATGGACAATCGGCCAGTCGGGGCCAGGTGCGGCCTGGCGGCGGGACCGTCCCGTCAGGTCCACCGCCGTAGTCCTGAAAAGTACCTCCTGGGCTGCCGGAATCGCCCTGTCGTCCGACGACAGCGCAAAGGCGATCGGGAGAAAAGCCGTCTCCAAGATCGCCTTTCCCGCTCAGGCCAAAGGCTGGCTGTGGGGCGTTCAGGGCGCTACACGCATCGCTCTACTGCCGTCCTCCATTGCCCTCTTCCAGGTTGGGGCCGGCAATGGCAGGCAATTCCATGGAGCCGGCCGTGACGGGCTGGACGGGGAAAAGGCCAAAAACCCTGATTTCTGGGACTTTCGGGCCGAGGGGGGCATTTGCCGTCGCGCGTCCGTCGAGGCGGCCCAGGGTGGGCCTGTCTTCCATGGCCAAGCGGCTACCGCCACCCGTCCGCTCACGAGAAGCACTCCAGGCAATTGCGTTTGTTCCCAGGATCCCCGACCGACCGCAGGAGGCCCTCCTGGGACAGGTACAGGAGGCTGTCCACGCCCAGGGTCCGGCCTATCTCCTCCACCGACATGTTGGAGGCGATCAGTTCCTTGCGGATGGAGGTGTCAATCCCGTAGAGGCAGGACTGGGTTATGGGCGGGGAGGAGATGCACATGTGGACCTCCCTGGCCCCGGCCCGGCGGACCAGCGAGACTATGCGGGCGCTGGTCGTGCCCCTGACGATGGAATCGTCGATGAGGACCACCCTCCTGCCGTCCAGGTTGGACCGGACCGGGTTCAGCTTCATCTCCACCGTGGTCTCGCGGCTTATCTGCTTGGGCATGATGAAGCTTCGGCCCACGTAGCGGTTCTTTATGAGGCCCTCGAGGTAGGGCAGGCCGCTCTGCTGGCTGAAGCCAAGGGCGGCGGTTATGCCGGTGTCCGGCACCGGGATGACGATGTCGGCCTCGCGGCCCCTGAACTCCATGGCCAGCTGGCGGCCCATCTCGAAGCGGCTCTGCCAGACGCTCAGGCCGTCCAGGATGCTGTCCGGCCGGGCGAAGTATATGTACTCGAAGACGCAGGAGGTGAGCTTGTCGGCCTTCTGGAAGATCCGGGACCTAAGGCCACCGCGGTCGATGGTGACCATCTCGCCGGGCTCGACGTCCCTGACGAGCTCGGCCTTCACGGCGTCCAGGGCGCAGCTTTCCGAGGCTATGATCCAGCCTCCGCCCTGGAGCCTTCCCAGGCAAAGGGGCCGATAGCCCCGCGGGTCGCGGGCCCCTATCAGGCGGTCGGGCAGGAGTATGGCCAGGCTGTAGGAGCCGGTCATGCGCCGGAGGGTGTCGGCGATGGCCTCCTCGGCGTCCTCGCGGTTGGCCCTGGCCATCTGGTTAAGGATGACCTCGCTGTCGGTCTTGGTCTGGAAAAGGCAGCCCTCGGCCAGCATGGCCGCCTTGACCTCCTCGGCGTTGGTAAGGTTGCCGTTATGGGCCAGGCCCACGAAGCCGCCAGGGGAGTAGGCGAAGATTGGCTGGATGTTGCAGTTGAGGCTGCCGCCGTGGGTCGAGTAGCGCACGTGGCCGATGGCCGCCTGCCCGTCGAGGGTCGGCCGGCCTTCCCGGAAGGCCTCGGTCAAAAGGCCCATGCCCTTTACCGAGTCGATGTGAAGGCCGTTGGTGACGGCGATGCCGGCGCTCTCCTGGCCCCTGTGCTGGAGGGCGAATAGGCCCAGGTAGCAGAGGTCGGCCAGTTTTTCCCCGACGCCCGGGGCCCAGAGGCCGACGACCCCGCATTCCTCACGCCAGCGGTGGGGCGAGTAGCTTGAGGCGAGCCAGGCCTCGCCTAGTCCGGCCCCAAGGGAGGCCGGGCCGTGGTGGGCGGCCAAATCTGGGGAATGGCGGGGCGGGGCCAGGCTGGCGCCGCTGGCTGGAGTCGTCATTTGTGGGACCTGTGGGCCCTAAAGGGCGGCGGCCTTGGGGAGGGCCTCCAGCCAGGCCTGGCGGAGCCCGCCAAGGTCGGCCTCGAGCCTTTCCCGGCCATGGCTGATGGTTATCCGGCCATCGTCCGTGACCTGGCCGGCCACGGCGTAGGGGAGGCGGCTTTGGGCCAGGAGGGCCTTGAGGGGGCCAAGGTTCCCTGGCTGGAGGCTCAAGAGGACCCGGGACTGGCTTTCCCCGAAGAGGAGGGCGGCCGTGGAAATGGGATCGGAAAAGTCCAGCCTGGCCCCCAGCCCAGCGGCCATGGCGCTCTCGGCCACGGCCACGGCCAGGCCGCCTTCGGCCAGGTCGTGGGCCGAGGCGAGGAGCCGTTCCGCCGCCGCCTGGACCAAAAAGGCGTTCAGCCGGGCCGCGGCCTCCAGGTCCAGCGCCGGCACCGGCCCCTCGTCCCGCCCTGTCAGCAGGAAGTGGGCCTCGCTGGCCCCCAGTTCCTCCCTGGACTGGCCGACCAGGACGACCAGGTGTCCCGGGGCCCTGAAATAGTGGGTCAGGCGGTCATCGATGTCCTCGATTACGCCCAGCATGCCAATGGTCGGGGTGGGGAAGATGGCCCGGCCGTCGTACTCGTTGTAGAAGCTGACGTTGCCGCCGGTAACCGGGGTGTCCAGGGCCCTGGCCGCCGCGGCCAGCCCGTCTGTGGCCCTGACGAACTGCCAGTAGATCTCCGGGTTCTCCGGGTTGCCGAAGTTCAGGCAGTTGGTGAGGGCCAGGGGCCTGGCCCCCACCACGGCCACGTTCAGGGCCGCCTCGGCCACGGCTATGGCCCCGCCCAGGAAGGGATCTAGGAACACGTAGCGGCTGTTGCAGTCGGAGCTCAGGGCCAGCGCCCGGCGGCTGCCAGGGAGCCGCAGGAGGGCCGCGTCGCCGCCGGGACGGATGACCGTGTTCAGGCCCACCATGTGGTCGTACTGCTCGTAGACCCAGTGGCGGCTGCACAGGTTCGGCGAGGCCAGGAGTCTGGCCAGGAGCCCGGCCCATTGGCCGTGGTCCCTGGTGGCCGAGAGGTCGGCTCTCTTTCTTTCCTCGTGGTAGGCGGGCTCGGAGAAGGGCCGGTCGTAGACGGGCACCTGGTCGGTCAGAAACGAGGCCGGCACCGCGGCCAGGACGGCCTCCCCGCGCCTTAGGGTAAAGAGGCCGTCGTCGGTGACCTTCCCGACGGGCACGGCCAAAAGATCCCACTTGTCGAAGATGGCCTCTATTTCGGCCGTCTTCTCCGGCTCCACCACCAGGAGCATGCGCTCCTGGGACTCGGAGAGCATTATTTCCCAGTCGAGGAGGCCCTCCTCCCTGAGGGGCACGAGATCCAGATCCATGTAGAGGCCGCTCCCGGCCCGTCCGGCCATCTCGGCCCCAGACGAGGTCAGGCCCGCCGCCCCCAGATCCTGCAGGCCCACAACCAGATCCCGCTCCAGGATCTCCAGGGTGGCCTCCATCAGGAGCTTTTCCATGAAGGGGTCGCCCACCTGGACGTTGGGCCGCTTGTCGCGGTCCTGGTCGCTCAGCTCCTCCGAGGCGAAGCTGGCCCCCTTGATGCCGTCCCGCCCGGTCCTGGCCCCCACCAGCATGACCGCGTTGCCGGGGCCGGCCGCCCGGCCCCGGTAGATCCTGTCGGCCCTCATCAGGCCCAGGCACAGGGCGTTGACCAGGGGGTTGCCCTGGTAGGAGGGGTGGAAGTAGAGGTCGCCCCCCACGGTGGGTATGCCCATGCAGTTGCCGTAGCCGCCGATGCCGGCCACGACGCCCCCCAGGAGTCTCTTGACCCGGTTGTCCCCCAAGTCGCCGAACCTCAGGCTGTCAAGGGAGGCCACGGGCCTGGCCCCCATGGCGAAGATGTCCCGTATGATGCCCCCGACCCCGGTGGCCGCCCCCTGGAACGGCTCAATGGCCGAGGGGTGGTTGTGGCTCTCCATCTTGAAGGCGGCGGCCAGGCCGTCGCCCAGATCCACCACGCCGGCGTTCTCTCCAGGGCCCTGGAGGACCTGGGGGCCGGTGGTGGGGAATTTCCGGAGCTGGGCCTTGGAGTTCTTGTAGCCGCAGTGCTCCGACCACATGACCCCGAAGAGGGCCAGTTCCAGGTAATTGGGGACCCGGCCCATGAGGGCCAGGATCTTCTCGTATTCCTCTTGGGAGAGGTTGTGCTCCCGCCAGGGGCATGGGCTGTCGGTCAAGGTCAAAGGCCTCCCTTCATGGCCGCCAGGACGGAGGAGAAGAGGGCCCGGCCGTCGGTCCCGCCAAGCTCCTCCTCGGCCAGCCGCTCCGGATGGGGCATCAGGCCCAGGACGTTGCCGCGCCCGTTAATTATCCCGGCGATGTTGTCCAGGGAGCCGTTGGGGGCCTGGCCAGGGGCCACGGTCCCGTCCGGGGCGCAGTAGCGGAAGACCACCTGGCCGTTGTCGACCAGCCTCCGGTGTTCCCTGGGGCTCAGGCTGTAGCCGCCCTCCCCGTGGGAGATGGGGATCCTGATGACCTGCCCGGGCCGATACCCCCCGGTGAAGGCCGTCCCGGCGTTCTCCACCCTCAGGTGGACGTCCAGGCACAGGTACCTGAGGTCCCTGTTGCGGCCAAGGGCTCCTGGCAGGAGCCCGGCCTCTGTAAGAATCTGGAAGCCGTTGCAGATGCCCAGCACCAGGCTGCCCCTTCCCGCCAGCCGGGCCACCTCGGCCATGACCGGGGAAAAGCGGGCGATGGCCCCGCAGCGCAGATAGTCGCCGAAGGAGAATCCGCCGGGCACGATTACCAGGTCGTAGTCGGGGAGGCTGGTCTCCTTGTGCCAGACCAGATCGGCCGAAAGGCCCGTCACGGCCTTCCAGCCCCGGACGCAGTCCTGGTCGCAGTTGGAGCCAGGGAAGACCACGACCGCCGCCCTGGCCGTCACTTCACCTGCTCCAGGGTAAGGCTGTGGTTCTCCATGTTGGGGTTGGCCAGGAGCTGGTCGGCCCAGGAATCGGCGGCCCTTCTGGCCTCCTCCTCGTCCCCGGCCTCCAGGACCAGCTCGATGAGCTTGCCGACCCGGATGGAGCTCACGTTGTCGTGGCCCATGGACCTAAGGGCCCGCTCCAGGGTGGCCCCCTGCGGGTCCAGGACGCTGGGCTTGAGCATAACCTTGACGTTGGCCTTGAATTTCATCGTCTCTCTCGCCGGGAAAACCCAGGGCCTTGGCCCGGGGGAATGGCCCTTCCTCCCCGGATTTGGACGAAGGGCGGCGAAGCGTGACCGCCAGGCCGTCGAGGCAGGCGGCGGTTTTTGCGCGAGGGGGGAGCCAAGATGCCTTGGCCCTGCTGCCCCGCGACCCCTGGGATTTGCCTTTCGGGACAGAGGCCTTGAAGATGTCGCCAGTCCGGTGGCCGAAAGGCGTTTTCCGGCCCCTGGCCCTCCAGCCTGGCGCCTCAAGAGGCCAGGGCCGAGGGAATCATCCTGACGTTGGTTTTGAGCCCAGGCCCGACCGGGCTGGCCGCCGCTCTCCCTGTCCAGCCGGCCTCTGCCGGCCCATCCCCAGGCAAGGGGCGGGGAGCCGCAAGACGTTGGCCAGGCCCACGGCCTTCCTCCGGGATGTGGGAGGGAAAAAGCCCCTGGGGCCGGCCTAGCCCCTGAGGCGGTCGAACATCTCCTGGTAGGCCTCCTCCACGCCGCCCAGGTCCCGGCGGAAGCGGTCCTTGTCCAGCTTCTGGTTCGTCTCGCTGTCCCAGAAGCGGCATGTGTCGGGGGAGATCTCGTCGCCCAGCAGGATGTCCTGGTCGCTCTTGCCATACTCCAGCTTGAAGTCGACCAGCCTGACCTTGCGGGCCAGGAGGTGCCCCGAGAGGATCTCGTTGACCTTGAGGCTCTGGGAGGCCAGGAAAGCCAGCTCGTCAGGGGTGGCCAGGCCCAGGGCGGCCACGTGGTAGTCGTTTATGAGTGGATCGCCCAGGGCGTCGTCCTTGTAGTAGAACTCGACCACCGGGCCTGGCAGCTCCTTGCCCTCTGGCCAGCCCAGGCGCTGGGAGAGGCTTCCGGCGGCGATGTTCCTGACCACGACCTCGATCTGGATGATCTTGAGCTTCCTGACCAGCATGCGGCGATCGTCAATCTTCTTTATGTAGTGGCTCTGGATCCCCCTTGTGTCCAGAAGCTCGAAAAAGAGCGAGCTGATGGCGTTGTTCAGGATGCCCTTGGAGTTTATCTGGCCTTTCTTCTCGCCGTTGAAGGCCGTGGCGTCATCCTTGTAGAAGACCTCGACCTCGTAGGGGTGGTCGGTCTCGAAGATCTTCTTGGCCTTGCCCTCGTACAAAAGCTTGCCGGTCATGGACTCTCCGTGGGTTGGCCCTGGCCTGGCCAGGGCGGAAGGGTGGGATGGTCGGGGGCCTGGGCATCGAGTGCCCGCCGCCGGGTAGGGGCCAGGGCCGACTGGCGAAACCGTTGGATCTTGTCCCAATAAATGGCCATGAAAAGGCCAGCCGCTTCCTGGCGGTGACTGATGAGCGCCTTGGTCCCCGCCGTTGACTGATGATGCAAAACCCCGGGAAATTCGAGATGACCAGTCTGATATACGCTGTCAAAGCCTCGACTCGGCAGAGAAAGCAGGGATTCTACATGACCATCAACGTCCCCCAGGCGAAAATTTGGTCCGCAATGCCGGATTGTCCAAGGGGCCAAGGGAGCCAGGCCCAGACGGAAAGGGCTCGTACCTGGCTTTCCTGTCTCTGGGAAGAGAGGAGTCCCTGAAGCCAGATCCTGGTATTGGTGGATTATTTGGTAAAATATATTTGTTTAAAAAATATATTATATATAAATATAATATTTAATCGATATTACCTAATATATTGTAGTTGGTAATGATGATTTATCTTGCTTGAGTTTATCCATCCTGCTTAAATTATTCGTCAACCGTCAATGAGCCATCACACCGGGCCCCCTGGGCCGGCATGATGGTCACGGGACTCCTGTATTATAGGCACTCGGGGGAAAAATACAAGGCATGGCTGGCGGCAACGGGCGGCCCAGGCAGGGAGGGGAAATGCACAAGCATAGTCCAGTCCGCCCGCCTGATTGGGTCTCCAGTGGCCATTCGGGAACCCTGGCCGTGGGCTGGATCGGCCGGGCGGAAATTGGCGATGATCCAGCCTTTCCTCATTGGTCCCAGAAGGAATCCCTGGGCCATCATGGCGTGGTCTCCCATGGCCAGCCCGACAAGACGGTCAGGGTCCATAAGCCTCCCGTCGGCTACCATGGGGAAATACGTTTGTGGCAAGGCATTTCATGAAAAAACCAGCTAAAAAACTGGTTGAATTGAAAATAATCTATAGTATTAGTGATTTACATTTTTGGTCTTAAAGAAGGTCTGTATATATTTTTATTTATTTTTAATTCATGAATATTATTTTCTATAATTTCGATTTCATATTTAGGTGCTTTCCTGTTATATTTTTTACTTTTTAATTCACACCATGATGAGATAAGTAAATCTTTATCTTCTTGTGTTAATGGTTTATTTCTATAATTTAATAATGTTTGAGTAGCACTACCTATAGATTGAAGCCACTTTCCTGTTGAAGATCGTTGATTATTGTAAATAATATTGTTATTTCGATCATAAATTGAGATTGAAGACAAAAAAGGACTACGTTCTATTAAAGAAATTGTTTGCGGCATATTATCATAAGATGCATCATGAGCTTGTTGAGTTGTCCATCTGGCATAACCTTGAGTTTGTTTTTGAAATTCATATCTCTGATTAATTCCAAGGGTACTAAATTCTTTTTTAACAGCTAAAATACTTAAATAAATATTAAAATTATTTTTATATAAATTATTTATAGTTGTCAATATCGGTTCGTGTTGTCGCAAAGTGATTTCTAAAATTGTATTATACGAGTTTTCCATTGACAGATTGAAAAGTCTGCTTGTCCAGTCACGGACACTAGGGTCAGTAAATTCTGCTATTTTTTTATCATCATTATATGCAATTTCATAAAAATAAGGATGATATTGACGATAATCATCACCATTAATAATAATAATACAATTGTTATTAAAATATTGGCGTATATTAAAATTAAATTTGTCTTACCAGCACCAGGTTGGCCTCCAACTATTATAGCTGTTGGTGAATTTACTGATATTCCTTTTGAAAAAATATCTATTTTTAATATTTTAAAAACTAACTCATGATCTAAAGAAGATAATTTATATTTACTCATAAGATTTATAGTTATTATTATCTTTAAAATTATAAAAAAATGTTTAACTAAAGGTGCATACTCAATAATAATATTTTTCTAATATGTTTATCGCCAGAATAAAGTTTATCACGTTCTTCATTAAGAAGTTTTCTTTTTATATGTAATTCATTTAATTTATCAGAAGTTAAATTTTTACTATTAAATAAATAAAATATTATTTCACCAATCATACAATTTATAGTCCAAATACTTAGCTCTAAAGACAAAAATTCTTCTTGTTGTTGAAGCAATTCATCATAATTATATGATTTAAATTCCATTTCATATCCATTATTGAAATAGAAAAACATTGATAAATTATTTTTATCAAAAAATGTTGACTGAATAATGAAATGATATCTAATTATTTAATTATACCAACTAAGTCTGGATAACTTACGCATTGAAAGTGAAAAAATATAATTAAATAACAGTGACTAATACGCAAACCTATTCTTTATTCATCTTGGTGAAGATACAGATATGCGAGAAATCAATTTCGCTGGAATAGGAGGTTTTAATTTCAGTGGATGAGGCAACCGTCACGCCCAAAGGGTTATGGCAAGCCATAATTGTCTTGGCAGGATACAGCAAAGTCTCATTCGTTTCAAGAGTTCAAGAACCTTGAGCCTTGGCCAACCTAATATCAGCTTTGTGCCAGGAACGAACAAGGTCCTCCGGAAAGACGGTTGATTGCGGGAGGTCTTGAAAATACGCCAGGGGTGGCCGACGTGGGCAAAGAGGGGAGGGAACCATCAGGCCGAGACGTGGAATCGCGGACGATGGTCATCGAGGCGATTCATCCCGGTGCCGTGGCGGAAGTGAATTCCTATATCTGGAAAATGCGCCGCCACGGGCCGGGTCGGGATCAAAGGACAACGTTGACCGTCGAGGGCCTTTCGTTCAAATAATCGACCTCACCGTTGAGCTGGGCCCGGTCGCGATTGCCGGTCACCTGATCGACGGGCGGGCTCTTGTCCTTGCCGCCAGGCGAGGACTTCAGGGCCGCCTGGACCAGGGGGCTAGAATTCTTCTCTTGTTCTCTCTTGCGGCTAAGGTAGCCCAAAAAGTCGCTGGATACCAACATGCCTTGCCTCCTCCAGCCTTGGCCAGGCTGACTGGTCTATGCCAATATTCTTATCGGCAGGAGGGGAAGAAAACTTTAACAAAATCTCTGGCGTTCATCTAGATTTTCCTCTAGTCAATAACTATCTAAAATTACTGGAATAATGGCGTGCATAGGGTTTTTGGGCAAGTGGGCGGGATTAGTGGTGGTCTAGCCACACTGACAGACCCAAGCGATCAACAGCTCGGTGACGCTCCAAATGGTCCACAAGTTCTATCCCTTAGCCTAGTTCTAGGAAAATAGACATCATAATGGTTTAATAAACAATCATTTTATAGAATATTAACATTCGCATTAGATATATATCATAATTAAATACAAATTAATATGTTTTTAATGGTATTATATTTTGAAGATAGATAAAATTATGTGCTAAAATAACAGTTTTTAAGATATTATTTAGGCTACCAGGAATGCCGAAATCTAATCGGTCTTGACATTGTTATTAAATTCGCCTTCGGAACTCGCCTTAAAGCCATCAAGGTCAAAGCTGAATTTTAGGCCTTCATATTTGCCGTCGTCAGGCACCTGGTAAAAGACAGTCAGTTTGCATCGCTTGCCTTGTTTAAAGCTATCCTCATGGTGATAATAATATGAGCGTTCCAGTTCCACGCCGTTTTGATAACAATGCGCATAGTCCACCAGCCAGCTACTTACCTGCTTATAATCCCTGGGGTCATCAACTTTGGGGATATCATTAAAATCATACACCATCAGTTCGATACGCGCCGGCCTGTATCCTTCAAAAACCTGGGTGATGCTGCCTGTGGCGATACTGTTTTCCACGCTGGATGAAGTGATTTCAGTGCGCGGATTGTCGCCGCATCCTGCTAAAGTGGCCATGACAAAAATAAAAAACGTCAGTATCAATCCTTTTCTCATATTAAATACTCCTAAAATTATTTATCTAAAGTCAGTCATATGATAAAAGAAATATTTATCATGACTATCGATAAAAATATTTATCAATAAAAAAATAACGCTATAATAATCTTAATATAAAGTTATAGAAAAATAATTTTTGATATTCAGTATATTTAATGAATATAGATCACTTTATTATTTTTATATGCGATAAAATTTTTATTATGATAAATTTTAACTATGTATGATATTTTATATTTAGAACATGAAAATTAATAATTGTATTGTTAATAGAAATATAGATTAAATATTTCTGTATAAAAACCATAAATATTAACTTATATTAATTTATTTTGTTACGGTAACTATATTGCAATATTATTATAACAATTTTGATTATAATCTTGATAAAATATATGTATTACTCTAAACGGTATTTGGGTCGTGAGGCTGTCTCATCGAATCGTCCAGTACCTCGTTCCTTTTGCAGTCATTATTTCAGCAATAAAAGTCATTCAAATTGATATCGGCCATAGTAGATCTCCTGGGCATAAGGTTAGATCATCATACCTAGTAACGACCCAGGCGTCAATTTTTGTGTAATCGTGCTAGACCACTACCGTTTCACTTTGGCTCTGGAAAACACCGTTGGCAGGTTTCAGTCAGGTTATTCAGGATCGTTCCTGCGAGGGACGCCTCACAATCAACCTTAAACCGATGGAATAATAGTTAATTATTTAAATTTTTGTATAACAGTGCCGCAGCGATCTTCGATTATGGCGACAATCTTCCCCAGGATTTCATGCCCCAGACCAGAAGAATTAAAGCCATTCATCAGTTCGCGGGCTTGGCCGGGCAAGAGGACGGCCATCTGGAGGAGCCGTTTTTTTACTTGGGCCGGGGAAAGACCGGAATTCAGGGCTAAGGCATCCCAGTGGCGAGGGAACAGATCGCCGAAGCGGTATTTGCTCCCTATTGTCATGGCCATTTTATCGCTAAGGCCAGGGTAGGCGGCGGTGCAGAGGATGTCGTAGAGTGGGGCCAGGGATGGGAACCGTTTGTCGTGGAGGAGGGAAAAGTTCTTGGCGTGGGCATCGTTGTTGCCAACCAGCGCGTTGAAGACAACCCCGTCCAAGAACCGTATTACTTCCGTGGCGCTTGGACGCGTGGATGAGCGCAGCAGTCCGAAGCAGGCCGGCAGATCGGGTCCGCCGTCGCCTTGGTATTTGCATTCGGGGTCAATGCCGAAAGCTTGGCAGAAATCTTCCTGGTGTATGCGCCTCAATTGCCCATCCGAACCGCGAAGACGATCATAGCGCTCCACCAGAAGAAAAAAACGCCCAAAGGAGGGAACTTGATGGACACTGGCCTTGGCCGCCCTTAGGCCGCAGGCGTTTGCCAGAGCCAGGCAAAAGGCCTCATTGTGGTTGCCGCCAGGAAAGTCAGCCATCTCCGTCTTAAGGATATGCGAGCTTGGAGACCCATGGGCCGGCAGAGCCACTTTTACTTGGCCGTCCAGTTCTTGGGCCAACACTGGTAATTTGTCCTGCGCCCCGGCCAACGACAGACGCGGACCGGACTCGTCCGCCAGCATTGGCCGCTTGGGCAGAATATCCAGAAGGCCCACCAATCCCACATTGTCCAGCCATTGCGGAATCGATGGCGGAAAGGGGGGATGGGCATCGGCCAGATCCTTGACCAGGCTGACTGCCCCGGCGCACTCGCCGCCGAGACGGTCGAGCAGGGAGAAGTCGTTTCGCCAGGAGACTTGCAGGATTCTCGCGACCCTGATGCGTAATTGGCCATCTGGCAACAGCCCGGAAAAAAAGGGATTGGCGGCCAGATTGCCAAAAGGCTCCTGGCGCAAGGGCAGGGACTGGGAAAGCGCGACGGCCTTGGGATTCGACAGCCAGGCCTGATCATAGGAAAAGCTCATCCCGCCGTGGTTTTCTTGCTGAAGCTCGCCAACCTTTTCGTCGAAAAGAAGGACCATCAGTCGTCGGGACATGTCAGGCCTCCTCGCGGCCAGCCGTCTCCAGCGGAATTAGTTCCACGGCCACCCTTCCCCCCAACGCGCCCAACACCTGCAGGACATTTTTGAGACGGACGGTTGGCTTGCCGGCCTCAAGCTCGACGATGAACCGCACCCCGACCCCGGCTGCCAAGGCCAGCTGGGGCTGGGTGAGTCTCAAGGCTTTTCGGGCTTTGCGGATGCTGGTTCCCAGATCGGCTGGACTATCTATGAAGATCATCTTCTTCTCCTAGATATGTTCTGATAGTAATAATCTGGGATAAAGTTCTGTATGCAATGTATATTTGCCAAATTGGCATTTTTTTCTGGCGAGGCGATAAGTGGGGAATTGTCTTTCTGGCCTAGTACATTTCCCTATCGGGGCATTATATCGTGAAATTTTCATTTTTTTCTACGATAAACTCAAACCAAATCGTAAATTAGCAAAAATAATAGGGATATCAATTTAAATCAGGGCTTGTTTTTCTCTCGTATTTATCATAGAATCTA
>JAISEK010000074.1 GCA_031264145.1 Deltaproteobacteria bacterium | reverse complement strand
GGTAAATCGCCCAAAATTTCTGAAAAGGCGGGCCCTTTCGCCTGCGCATCCGGGAATCTCCCAGGAAGGACCCATTTTTTGTTGGACAAAGTATGGACTGTATATACTTTTGGAATGTTTTTCCAAAAGGGAGGGGGGAAAGGGGGAGGGGCGGCCGGGAAGCCGCCACCCCCCCCCGGGGGCCCTCGGAACCGTGGGCCCGGACGGGGAAGGCAAGGGAGAAAGGCAAGGAAGGCAAGGAAGGAATGACCAGGGGCCGGGATGTCGGCCGCGCCCATCAGGCCGGGGCGGGCGGTGCCCCTGGTGGCCGGGGTCATGCCTTGGTCATGGCGTGGACTGTATGTCATTTTGACTGGACTCCTTAAGGTGGCCACCCTGGGCCGGGGCCTCGCCGTGTTCTGATGCAGCCGCCGGGGCCTCAAGCTTGATCCACTTGATCCAGGCGACGTCGAGTTTCTTTTTGGCATCCGCTACCGCCTCGCCGGCGGCCACACAGGCTTTCCAGGCGGCCTTATAGTTGTCATGGGCGGCATCAAATGCGATCCTGGCTCGTTGCTCTGGGGTTATTATCATGACGCCTCCTGGCCCTCGATCTCAGTCGCCTTGGCCAACAGAAGATCCTGTAGCTTTTCAAGCCTTCTCAGCGCGCTTTTATGACAGTCCCAATCGATGGGACAAAAACCGTCGTCATCAGGCTCACTGCCTAGGCTATCGCCTACGTAGTCGCGTATATCGTCCGCCTCATCGGCGCACTTGCGCAGGAACTCGCTTATATCGCTCATCGGTCATTCTCCTTAAGGAAGGGCCAGAGGCCTGGATGGTGTTAAACGTCAAATCTCCCGATACTGTTCAGTCTTGAATAAACGGGCCGCCCCAGGCCCGCACGTCGTCCCAAGTATTTGCAATCCTATAGGCGAAATCCAACGAGCCACCCATGTAGATAAGATAATCCGGGCCCGTTACCGATTTTTCCGCCAGCAAGTAAAATCCGGGACATTTGCGATCGTTTAGGGTACACAAGGTGATATTTTTGAAATAAAGCGGTGTGATTATATGCGTTATTTTCTTGTCCATCAGTCAAGCACCTCAAGTGGCCACCCTGGCAAGGCGTCCCTGGCGGCCTCATATTTGTCACGGGCGGCATCATAGTTGTCCACGGCGGTAATAAATTCGGCTTTTGCGGCGTCTAAGAGGGCCTTACGCTTGTCTCTGTTGGCCTCATCCCAGCTGGTGGCACTGGCGACCTCAAGGGCGGACCTATAGTTGTCGTTGGCGGCCTCCCTGCCGAACCAAGCGATACTCATTCCGGAAAAAGCGACGTCAAGGGCGGCCACGGCGTCATAAAATCCGGCCACCAGGGGCGGGAACTTATCCGGACAGCCGCTACCCTCGGCCTGTGCCAGGTCCTCGCCGGCGGCGGCCAGATCCTCGCAGTCGGCACTCTCGGCCAACGAGGCCCGCCAGCGGCCTATGGTCGTGATGTCAGCCTGTAGCTTGTCAAGGTCCTTGAACGCCGATTTGAACAGGTCCACGCCGTGACTCCCCGGCCAAGGATTAAAATGACGTTCCATGGCCTCAACGACTGCCCGTAACCTGGCAAGGTCATCCGACGTCGACTTGAGCAGATCCTCGCCGCGGCCCCCCGTCAAGGGAAGCTTCAGATATTCTCTTTCCCATTCCCCGTAAAAGGCCATGGCCCGCCCCATCATTCTCATGATCTTGGGCAGCTTGTCCGCCTGGACATTTCCCAGGACCCTGACAAGCTCATCGGCCGGGGCTTCCACCAGGTGGTCACCGTATCCAAGAAAAGCCAAGGCATCCCCGAGGGCCGCCCGCTCACGTGAGGTCGGCGGCATGGCCTTGACGTCATCCCTGGAGCGGCCATTGAGCCGGCGTCTTAAAAAACCAAATCTCGAATCCATCAGCTTGCCTCGCTTTCATTCCAGGCACCATCAAAGAAGGCCTCCATCGCGCCCCAATACCTGGCCCAGGCGTCATCCCTGGCGGTCTGGGCATCCTCGGCGATCCTGACGGCCTCCCTGGCGGCCTTGATGGCCTTATCGACCGTGGCCTCGGCGGCCTTATAGACCCTATAGAGGGCGTCCATCATGTCCCTGGCGTCCTTATGGGCCCGATCCCTGTCGGGGCTGCCCATGGTGATGGGCTGGTCCAGACACTCGCAGCGGCAACCGTTGGCCAGGTCCATATACCCGCAATGGTCACAGTCGATTATCTGGGGCAACGGGGAACGTTGGCTATCCGGGAGCCTTGGCATGGCCCTGGCCATCGTGAGGATCCCGCAGGCAATGGCCGTGGCCCAGTCGGGGATGTCCCCGCAATGGCCACCCCTGTTCGGGACATGGGCCGGATTGACGGGGCCGCCAGCTTGCGCAAGTGAACGATTCATCGGCATTCCTCCTGACTCCAGTTGTGGTGGCCATGCCTAATGAGGCCTGGCCGGTTTGTCCTATGCGGCCCAGGCGGCCAGAACGTCATGATAGGCGACCACGGCTAACCTATATTTGGCAATGGCGGCCTTATGGCCGGCCATGGCTGAACGATAAAGCGTGATATTGCCACGCTTCCCCACTAACCCAGCGGCGGACCAGGAGGCCTCAACGACGGCCCAGGCGGCGTCAACGGCGACCTTGGCCGCCTTGACGTCAGCCTGGGTTGGCTTTTTGTAAACATGTAGCTCGGCCATGGCATTACTCCTGACTCCAATCGTGGTGGCCATGTCTAATGAGGCCTGGCCGGTTGTCTTTTGCATTCATGGCCGGCCCCATAGGCGGCCAGGATGTCATCACAGACGGCAAGAGCTGTCTTATAATCGGCCAATACGGTATTCCATGCGGCCTTGGCGGCCTCATGCTTGGCCCTGACGTCCTCATGCTTGGCCATGAAGTCCTCATGCTTGGCCCTGGCGTCCTCAAGCCTGGCCCTGGCGGCCTCATGCTTGGCATATTCGACCAAAAAATCGGAACAGGACGGATCCCAGATCGGCCTGATGAACACATAATCGACCGAGGCGGCCTCCAATACTTCCATGGCGACCCCATAGCTGGCTAGGGAGGCATACCATCCGGCCCTGGCGGCGTCCCATGGGGCCCTGGCGGCGTCCAGCGCGGTCCTGGCGGCCTCATAGGTGGCCAAGGCGGCCTTGACGGCGGCCTCGGTTGGCTTCTTGCGGCTATTTGGCTTGGTCATGGTCTTTTCCTTTATCCAAAGAAAGGGAAGGGAAGTCATGGCAATAGGGCAACACCATGGCCACCTGTAAGCCTGACGGCCCTTCCGCGAAGGCAGGGTCAAGGGAACGGAAACATAGGAACGGCCCATCGGCGAGGGGCGGGGCCAGGGCGTAATGGCAACCGATGGCCCCTGAGCCGAGGTAACAGCCGCATTGCCGGGCAACGTTTCTCACTGTGGCCCCTTGGCATGGGCAGAGGCCAATTTCTCACGCTGGCGGGCAAGATAGCGGCGACCATTACGATTCGCATATTCGCGGCAAACATTGCGGTCCCTGTATTCTCTGCCTGCTTTCAGTGCCGGGGCTGGCCGATGCGGGCCGCCTTGCCTCTGATACTCAAGGCACCCCTTGACAAGCCAGGATAGAATGGCCGGTTTGTCCTTATCGGGCCCGGTTGCCTCCTGGAGCAGTTTGTCGAACCAGCCCACCGTGGGACCGTCAACGATACTGGCTGGCCGCATGTCGTCTTGCCTCGCCTCCATCGGCGGCATGGCCTGGCGCATGGGCTGGCCCTCGGCCACCGCGAATCCCTCCCGCTCCTTCCTCCTGGACTCAATTTCCATGGCCGCGGCGTCTAGGAAGCGGCATAGCCCATCCTCGTTGTCCCATTGGAACCTAAAACGCTTTATGTAAAGAAACTGCTCCCTTGATATCAGCTTCAAGTTTTCGGGGGCCAGGTTGGTCCTATCCCTGTCTATGAAAATGACGTGGCATCCCGCCGGAATGGGGCCGTGATCGCGCCTCCAGATCAGCCTATGGCATGGCTCCCAGCTTCCGTCGGCCTGCTTCTCGTTAAGATAGCCGCTTTTCGTGATCACCTGGCCTGGCTGGTAAACCTGGTTGACATGGCATCGCCTCCTGTCGATACCTTGCTCCTTGAAGAAGGATTTCAGGATGGGCAGGTCGATTGGCCTTCCGCGGACGGCCAGAAAGCGTTCCCCGATATCGGCGTAGGTCAGGCCGTCCGAATGGGCAAGAAGGAAGGCCTTGTCATCATCGTCCAGGAAAAACTCGGGACGGCGGTTGGCATGGCACCGCCTTCTATCGATACCCTGCCCACTGAAGAAGGATTTCAGGATGGACAGGCCGATTGGCCTTCCGCGGACATCCAGAAAGCGTTCCCCGATATCGGCGTAGGTCAGGCCGTCCGAATGGGCAAGAAGGAAGGCCTTGTCATCATCGTCCAGCAAGAACTTTGGCCCGCCCCGCCTCCGTCCAGGCCAATCCTCTTCTGGCTTGAATTTCCAGCCGTCAAGCTTGCCGTTTGTCGTCTCGACGATCATGTTTCTTCCATCCCCTTGTCTTCCCTTAGAGACCACGCGCGCTTTTCCGGCAACCATCGCCAGACCAAAGGACGGCTGTTTTTGCCCGCAATGGCGGCCATCCTGGGGCAGGAGGTCACCGCTATTACCCCCAATGGGGCAGGAGGCCGCCGAGGTCTCGAGACACTGGAACCACTGATGGGATGGGGAGGGGGTAGAGTCGGGCGTCCATCGTAGTCAGGATGATAGGCAGGGGAATACCCACGAGAACGAGTGTTTTTGAAGTCTGAAGGCATAGATTTTAGTATTCTAACAAATATTATAAACGAAATACCAATAAACAATACTACAATAGAACTTATAATTGAATTTAACATCTAATTCTCCTTTTATATAGACTATGGGCCATTTTCCCAATCCTAGCCGTCAGGAACTCGAAGCCAGGCGAAAAAACCCTGTGTTGTCGCAGTGTTGACCAAACCAAAAGCAAGGTCAGTGCGGACACCTTAGAGATTCAAAGGCAAAATGCAATATGGCCAGTCAACGAAAGAGGCTCTAAAACGGCTTTTCGGGAAAGAAGTGGTAAGCTATGTGATTTTCTGAGGGGAGAAAAGGAGGATAAAAAAGAGGCTGAAAATAGAGGTAAACCAAAACAGAAAAGTCAAGCCATTAGACAAACCTTATACAAACAGGTAATCCAGTGACTTGACTGTATCGTAAGCTAATGATACTGAAGCGAAAAATTGGCGAACCCGGCAGGATTAGAACCTGCGACCTGCCGAGTCGTAGTCGGAGGCTATGACCAGGACGTCGGTCTTGAGCCAGGCCCTCCGGACGAAGCGTCGGGGCTTCTCCACTATGGGCACGCAGGTGGAGACCAGGTCGGCGCCCCGGACGCACTCCTCGGCGCTCTGGCAGCGGACGAACTCCACGCCTGGGCAATGGGGCCCGACCTGGGCGACGAAGCGGTCGAGCTGGGACGGGAGGACGTCGTGGATTCTCATCGCCTTGAGGTTGGGCGCGGCGACCCCGAAGGCGATGCCGGTGGCTATGCCCTGGACGCCGGTGCCGACCACCGCCGCCACCTCGGCGGTCTCCCCGCCCATGAACCTGGCGCAGACGCCTGCCGCCGCCCCGGTCCGCCAGGCCGTGACCCAGGCCGAGTCCATGATGATCTCCGTGAGTCCCGTCTCGGCGTTGTTGACGACGATGAGGCCGTTGATGTAGGCCAGGCCCCTGCCGAGGTTGGGAGGATAGCCGGCAGCCCACTTGATCAGGGCCATGTCGAGTTTCGGGACGAAGCAGGGCATGGCGTGGATGTAGCAGTCTGGCCGGGGATGGACCCCGATTTTGGCCGGGAGCTCGACCTTCTCGGTGGCCCTGAGGGTCCAGCCCTCCTCCAGGGCGGCCATGATTTCGGCCATGCCCAGGCCGAGCGAGGCGATTTGGTCTTTGGACAGGATCTTCACTTTCATGTCTTTTTCCTCCGCCGCCATTGGGCGCCTATTGGGGGTCGGTCTGGCCAGATGGGCCGAAGGGGGGCCGGCGGCCGGCGTATCGGGCGGCCAGGCGGGCGGGGGGAGCCGGAAAGCGCGGCCCCGGCCAGGCACCCCTCGATCCTGGCCCCATCCAGGCCCAGGATCCCGGCCCCGTCCATGATGACCCCCGGCAAGGCCCAGGCCTTGGCCCCTCGGGAAAGGTCGCGGCAGACGGGGCCGCCGCCGACTGGCATGCGCGGTGGGCGCCCGGCCCCAACGGGGCGGGCGTGGCCTAGGGGCCTCCCCAGGGACTCTCTGGCCAGGAGAGGGCCGGGCTCCCCGGCCGGGTCATCCCCTCATCGCCGGCAAGCCGCATGGAATCGCCTCCTCGCGGCATCGGTCAGGCCGTTGGCGTCGATGCCGGTTTCTGCGCTGGGTTCTCCATTGGCCTCGCGGTCGCGCCGGGTCGCTCGGTCTCCCGGGCGCGGCCGTCCCAAGGCAGGCGGCCGCCCGCCTGGGGGCGGACTTGCCGGGGCTGGCCGGGAAGCCAGGGCCGCCAGGAGACCGTCGCGTCGCGCCCTCGGGGTATCCCGGCGGCCCGCGGCGGGAACCGCAGGCAGGAAGGCACAAAAACGGCCCCGGGGGACGGGCGTCTCCGCGGGGCCAGGGGATTTGGCCGGTGGCCGGGGCCTCAGACGCCGTACAGGTCCAGGTAGGCCAGGAGATCGTCGATCGTCTCGGGGCTCAGGGGGGCCATCTGGCCGGACTGGAGGACGGGGATCCTCTCGCCGGCCAGGTACTTGACGGTCTCCCTGATGCCCAGGATGGTCTGGACCTCGAGGCCGGTGGAGAGCTTGAAGTTCTTGACCGAGTCCTGGCCCTTGACCCCCAGCTCCGGGTTGCCGTCCTGGCCGTAGACGGCCGTGGTCTGCTGGCGGTCCAGGAAGAGGGCCACGCCGGCGGAGCTCACGCTGTAGCCCTTCTGGGTGGCCTGCTCCGAGAGGAGGCCCAGGATCTCGAACTTGGTCGCCATGGTCGTGACCACGTCGTCGATTATGAGCACCCGGACGCCATCGGTCAGGGCCCCCGTCACGAAGAGCGTCTCGCCCAGGCTGCCCTCCCCGTGGGACTTGGGCTCCTTGCGGTTGTAGTCGAAGGCCTTGTCTATCCCGTGGTGGGCCCAGAGGGCCTGGGCGGTGGAGACGGCCAGGGCGCTGCCCTTGTAGCTTGGCCCGACCAGGACGTCGAAGTCGTCGATCGTGGCCGTCTCTATCAGGAAGTCGGCCATGATGCGGCCCAGCTCGGAGATGAGCCTTCCGGTGCGGAAGAGGCCAAAATTGACGAAATACGGGGTAGGGCGGCCGTCTTTCAGGTTAAGCCCCTCCTGGAAAAACAAGGCCCGGCTTTCGGCCAGCAGAAGGGCCAGTTCCTTTTGGCAAGTTCGCATAGCACACCAGCGGAGACCCGGGGAGAGGTTCCGGCCCCCAGGGGGAGGCCAGGGGCCCTGGGAATGCCCATGGCCCTGGCGGGTTGTAGGACTGAGGCGGGCCTGGGCCGGGGTCTCGCGCCCCCTGGTCCGGAAAGGGGGGGATGGTCCCCCCTGGGGGCTCAGAGGCCCTTGCCCAGCCAGGACATCATCTTGCGGAGCTCGCGGCCGACCTCGTTGATGGGGTGCTCGGCCTCGTGGCGGCGGCGGGCCAGGAAGGAGGGCCGGCCGGCCTTGTTCTCCAGGATCCATTCCCGGGCGAAGTCGCCTTCCTGGATCTCCTGGAGGATATCGGCCATGGCCTCGCGGGTCTCGTCGGTGATGATGCGGCGGCCCCTGGAGTAGTCGCCGTACTCGGCCGTGTCGGAGACGGAGTAGCGCATCATGTCCAGGCCGCCCTGGTACATCAGGTCGACGATGAGCTTCATCTCGTGGAGGCACTCGAAGTAGGCGATCTCGGGCTGGTAGCCGGCCTCGACCAGGGTCTCCCAGCCGGCCTTGATGAGCTCGGAGACCCCGCCGCACAGGACGGCCTGCTCGCCGAAGAGGTCGGTCTCGGTCTCCTCCTCGAAGGATGTCCTGATGAGGCCGGCCCGGGTGGCCCCGATCCCGGTGGCGTAGGCCAGGGCCCAGGGGAGGGCCTGGCCGTTGGCGTCCTGCTCTATGGCCACCAGGGCCGGGACGCCGGCCCCCTTGACGTACTCGCTCCTGACCAGGTGCCCTGGCCCCTTGGGGGCGACCATGGCCACGTTGACGTCCTTGGGCGGGGTGATCTGGTTGAAGTGGATGGAGAAGCCGTGGCTGAAGAGGAGCATCTTGCCGGGCGCGAGGCTGGGCAGGACGTCCCTCTCGTAGACCTCGGGCTGGAGGTGGTCCTGCATCAGAAGCTGGATGAGGTCGGCCTGGGCGGCGGCCTCGGCGGCCGAGACGGGCTTGAAGCCGTGCTCCACGGCCAGCTCGTGGTTCTTGGAGCCCGGTCGCTGGCCCACGATGACCTTCAGGCCCGAGTCCCTGAGATTCTGGGCCTGGGCGTGTCCCTGGCTGCCATAGCCGATGATGGCTATGGTCTTGCCCGAGAGCGGTTCGGTGGGGGCGTCTTTCTCGTAGAAGATCTGCATTTTTTCTCCTTGGGGCGGTCAGCCTGGATCCTGTGTCCGCGCGTTCGCCGCGGGGCCATGGGGGCCGCGGGCTATTTTTTGGCCGAGAGGCTCCTGGTCATGGCCGTCAGGCCCGTGGAGACCTGCTCCTCGATGCCGAACTCGGCCAAAAGGGACAACGCGGCCCTGATCTTGTCCTGGCCGCCGGTTATCTCCAGGGTGTAGGACTTGGGGCTGACGTCGATGACCTTGCACCGGAAGATCTCGCAGAGGCGCATGATCTCCTCCCTGGCCCCGTTCTGGGCCCTTACCCGGACCATGACCAGCTGGCGCTCGACGTAGTCCATGTCGCTCAGATCGGAGACCTTGATGACGTTTATGAGCTTTCGGAGCTGCTTGACGATCTGGCTGACGATCCGGGGGCTGCCGCTGACGATGAGGGTTATCAGGGATACGGCCGGGTCCATGGTCTCGGCCACCGACAGGGAGTCGATGTTGTAGCCCCGGCCGGAGACCAGGGTGGCGACCCGGGCCAGGACGCCCGGCCGGTTGTCGACCAGAAGGGCCAGCGTGTGGCGTTTGTGGCTTTCGGACGGAGTTTCCATGTCAAGATCGCTCGCTTGGGGGGAGGCCAGGGGGGCAACGCCCCGGCGGATGGGAGGCCCTGGGGCCGGCCCGGCTAGGGCAGGTTGGCCTTGTCCAGGATCATCTCGTCGAGGGCCTTGCCGCCGGGGACCATGGGGTAGACCAGCTCGGTGGGCAGCACGGCGAAGTCCATCAGGACCGGTCCCGGCTCGGCCAGGCCCTGGGCGATGACCCCCTCGACCTCCTGGAGCCTGGTGGCCCTGAAGCCCTTGGCCCCGAAGGACTCGGCCAGCTTCACGAAGTCCGGCCCCCCCCCGAGGATCGTGGCCGCGTAGCGGCCCTGGTAGAAGAGCTCCTGCCACTGGCGGACCATGCCGAGGCAGCCGTTGTTGAGGATGGCCACCTTGACCGGCAGGTTTTCCTGGACGGCCGTGGCCAGCTCCTGGACGTTCATGAGGATCGAGCCGTCGCCGGCGATGTCCACCACGGTCGCGTCGGGCTTGTCGATAAGGACGCCCAGGGCCGCCGGGAGGCCGAAGCCCATGACGCCCAGTCCGCCGGAGGTTATGAACTGCCTGGGGGAGTCGCAGAGGTAGTACTGGGCCGCCCACATCTGGTGCTGGCCCACCTCGGTGACTATTATGGCCTTGCCCCCGGTCTGCCGGTAGAGGGCCTCTATGACCGCCTGGGGCTTGATGCCCTCCATGGGGCCGCGGTCGTAGGCCAGGGGGCAGTCGGTGTCCCAGGCCCTTATCTGCTCGCGCCATTGGGCGCGTCCCTCCCGGTCGAAGGACGGGGCCGGCCCCAGGCTCTCCAGGACGGCCACCAGGGCCTGCCTGGCGTCGGCCACCAGGGGCACGTCCACGTCGACCACCTTGTGGATGGAGGTCGTGTCCACGTCGATGTGGATCATGACGGCCTCGGGGGCGAAGTGGCTCAGGGCCCCGGTCACCCGGTCGTCGAAGCGGGCCCCCACGGCCAGGATCAGGTCGGCGGACTGGACGGCCATGTTGGCCCGGTAGAGGCCGTGCATGCCGAGCATGCCCAGGGCCAGGGGATGGCTGCCGGGAAAGCCGCCCAGGCCCATGAGGGTCGTCGTGACCGGTATCTCCAGGGTCTCGGCCAGCCTCAGGAGCTCCTCGCTGGCCCCCGACGATATGATCCCGCCCCCGCCGTAGATGATGGGCCTCTTGGCCTTGGACAGGAGATCGGCGACCTTCTGGACCTGCTTGGGGTGGGGGGCCAGATGGGGCTGGTAGGCCCTAAGCTCGACCTTGCGGGGGTAGTGGAACTCGGCCTGGCCGCTCATGACGTCCTTGGGCAGATCGACCAGGACCGCGCCGGGACGGCCGGAGGTGGCCACGTAGAAGGCCTCCTTGACCGTCTGGGCCAGATCCTCGGTCGAGAGGACCAGGTAGTTGTGCTTGGTGACCGGCCTGGAGACGCCGACTATGTCGACCTCCTGGAAGGCGTCGTTGCCGATCAGGAGGCGGCTCACCTGGCCCGAGAAGACCAGGACCGGCACGCTGTCCATGTGGGCCCCGGCCAGGCCGGTGATGGTGTTGGTGGCCCCCGGGCCGCTGGTGACCAGGACCACCCCCGGCCGGCCGGTCGAGCGGGCGTAGCCGTCGGCCGCATGGACGGCCGCCTGCTCGTGGCGGCACAGGACGAACCTTAGGCCGCTCACGGCCAGGTGGTGGTGGATGTCGATGGTCGTGGCCCCGGGGTAGCCGAAGATGACCTTGACCCCTTCCTTCTTCCAGCACTCAATGAGGATCTCAGCCCCGCTCATCATGGTCATGTGTGTTTTTCCAGCCGAAGTGGGTGCCCCCCCTTTTTCGGGCGGGCGGGATGCGTTTTCAGGGACAGGTCAGCGAGGGCCCGCCAGGCAAGGAATCTGCCCGGTTGCGCCTTGGCCGACGGCCGCCAGCGGAAGACGGGGGCCAGGGCCCGCTGGGGAATCATGGCGCCCTGGGGCCGGAAGCCGGAAGGAAGTCTTTGTGAGGGGGGACGTTCTTTGGGCCAGCCAGGTGCCTGGCCGGGCGTTCGCGTTGGTGGCGGCCGGAAGGCCTCCGGTCGCCGGACGGAAAGGGGGACTGGAGGCGTCCCTGGCATTCTCGGTGCCCGTTGGCCGGCGGCCGGGGGCGTCATCCCCTGTGCTGGGCCAGAATGCGCTCAATCCTGTCCTTGCCGGCCAGCTTGGCCTTCTGCAGGCGCTTGCGCTCGAAATCCTCCTCGGCGGAGAGGTGTGGCCGACGGTTCATCTCGTCGAGCTGGCGCTCGTAGTCCCGGTGGCTGGCCACCAAATCCCTGAGCTCGGGGTTAAGGTCAATCAGTCTAGAGATCAAGTCTTCGTCCTGAACATCCATTTTCATCACCATGAGTCCTGGCCATGGTTCCATGGGTCGGCCGGGCCTTCCGGGGGTTGGGGCCCGAGGGGCGGCCGGAGGCCTGGGCCGCCGTCTGGGGCCTGTCGGGACCTACAAGTTTAAGTTGGCGATAGCCAAAATGCAAGCATTGATCGGAGGGCCCGGGGCCCTTAGGCCGCGGCCTCGCCCCGCCGGCCCCGCGCCGGGGCCGATAATAACCGGGGGCACGGCCTCTTGCAGGCGGCCCGCCCTTTTTGGGGCCTGGCGTTCCCTTGTCCCGCATTGATGGCTGGCATGCCCCTTAAAATAACCCAAATCGCCGGGCAAGTCAAGACGGGCTTGGCGGCGAGGTCACATATAACTACCTTGTTTTACAGAAAAAACTTGGAACGGTGGCCCAAGGTGCCGGCTCCCGTGCCCCCCATTCGGGGGGAGGGCCCTCTTCCAGGGCCGGCCGGCGGGCCCGGGCGGAGTCCAAAAAAGTCCTTCAACCGTCGCCTGGACTGTGACATAATGCCTGGATTGGCGGACCGGTCACTGGCGAGTCCATCCCTGGCCTCACCCAACGGCGGCGGTCCCCGGCATAATCCGGTGGTCCCTTCCGGCCCCAGGCCAAAGACACGGAAACCCTTGTTCTGCGCCCTCATCCAGCATAACCCCAAAGTCGGGGACGTCACGGAGAACTGCCGCGCCATCCTGGCTGCCGCCCGCAAGGCGGCCGACCAGGGAGCCAGCCTGGCCGTCTGCCCGGAGATGGCCATCATCGGCTATCCCCCCAGGGATCTGTTGCAGTACGCCTTTTTCGTGCGGGAGGTCAGCGAGGCCGCCCGGGGGCTGGCGGCCGATCTGGCCGACCTCGACCTGACCCTGATCGTGGGCTCGGTGGCCCAGAACCCCGAGCTTTCCGGCCGCCAGCTGCAGAACGTGGCCCTGGTCATCGAGCGGGGCAAGATAGCGGGGCTGTACGCCAAGAGGCTGCTGCCGACCTACGACGTCTTCGACGAGACCCGCTACTTCGAGCCGGGCCAGGAGCCCTTCGTGCTCCTCCACCGGGGCTTCAGGGTGGCCCTGTCGGTCTGCGAGGACGTCTGGAACGATTTCCTCTACTGGCCGTACCCCCTCTACACGAGGGACCCCATGGCCAACCACCCCCCCTTCGACGTCCTGGTCAACCTCTCGGCCTCGCCCTTCTCCGTGGCCAAGCAGGGTCTCAGGGAAGACATGCTGGGGGCCCTGGCCAGGCGCCTCAGGGTCCAGGTCCTGTTCGTGAACCAGGCCGGGGCCAACGACGAGCTCATCTTCGACGGCCGGAGCTTCCACCTGGCGCCTCACGGCGGCGTCCTGGCCAGGGGCCGGGCCTTCGAGGAGGATCTGGTCTTCTGCGACCTGGGCCAGCCCCCCAGGCAGGCCGCGGATGCGGCCCAGCCCGGGCTCGGCCCGGCGGAAGGGGCCCTGGGCTTGGCGTGGGTCATGGGCGGCAGGAAGCCGGCCGGCCCATCAGGCCCCGCGGCGCCCGTCCCGGTCCTGGGGCCCCCGCCCGGGCCCAACCTCCACCCGGAGGAGGAGACCTTCCGGGCCCTTACCCTGGGCGTGGCCGACTATTGCCGCAAAAACGGCCTGACGAGCGTCGTGCTGGGCCTCTCTGGGGGCATCGACAGCGCCCTTACGGCGGCCATCGCCGCCGAGGCGGTGGGCCCGGAGAACGTGGGGGGCGTCCTCATGCCCTCGCCGTACTCCAGCAGTCACAGCCTCGACGACGCGCTGGAGCTCTGCCACAACCTGGGCCTGGCCCCGGCCCGGGTGCTCCCGATCGGCAAGGCCATGGACGCCTTTTCCGACATCCTCTCCGAGACGTTCGAGGGCCTGGCCCCGGACACCACCGAGGAGAACGTCCAGGCCCGCATCAGGGGCCTCCTGCTGATGGCCGTGTCCAACAAGTTCGGGAGCCTCCTGCTGACCACCGGCAACAAGTCCGAGATCGCCGTGGGCTACTGCACGGTCTACGGCGACATGTGCGGGGCCCTGGCCGTGATCGGGGATCTGTACAAGACGGAGGTCTTCAGGCTGGCCAGGTGGCTGAACGTGGCCAAGGGCCGGATCGTCATCCCCGAGAACACCATCCTGAAGCCCCCCTCGGCCGAGCTCAGGCCCAACCAGACCGACCAGGACAGCCTGCCGCCCTATGAGGAGCTTGACGGCATCCTGAAGTCGCTGATTGAGGACCGGGAGGGCCCAGGGGCCCTGGAGCGGAGAGGGCTCGACGTCTCCGTGGTCCGGAAGGTGGCCTCCCTGGTGAGGCAGGGCGAGTTCAAGAGGCGGCAGGGGGCCCCGGTCCTCAAGGTGTCGTCCCAGGCCTTCGGGGTCGGCTGGCGCATGCCCATCACCTGCGCCTCGGTCTTCGCCGAGAGGAAGCCCCGCTAGCCCCTGGCCTGCCGCCTGGGAAATGACGCGGCCGCGGCCCGATTCCAGGGACTCATTCCACTCAAAATAAGCTGAGGCAGCGCTAGCACAGCCGTCTTTGCGGTAGGTAACGTCTTTACGGGCGTCCCATTCCGCAAAGGCGGCTGTGCTTTTATATATGTTTAGTAACATAAAAGTATATAAATATCTAAGTAGATATTTTAATAATAGTTTTCAGAGTAATATGCTGACTATCGCATCGCCGTTATTCGTCCAGCCCCAGTGACTTCTTTTTGGCTCCCCGCTTCAATCCGGCTCCAAGCACATTATTGATGCTGATGCAAAAAAAGCCTGCTTTGCAGCGATCCGCCCAAAGAATGCCTTGATAATAGATCTTAAATCTGGTCGTTTTCAGGTTTTAAAGGGGTTTTTCATGAGCATCAAGATTTGCCATTAAAAAAAACTTGGGCACTGTAGGCTACAAGAGTTCCGTTTTGCGTTTTTTGCTATTTTTGCGATAAAGGCAAAAGACGTTCTCGCTTCGGCAAGTACATTTTATAACTTATTGTTTTTGTTTATATTTATTTGGAAACTCTCTGGCAAGATTATTGCTTGTAGATCGTTTGTCAACCCTAAGCCAAATAAAGGAGGACAAGTCAATGATCAATGCTGGCTATATCAGTCAAGCCGTTCCCAGCCTGAACATCGTCAGCGAACCTCAAATTCATGAAATCAAGCAAGCCGCTTTCCTGATACTGGAACGGACTGGGGTCAAACTCGGTCATCCCGTAGCCTTGGGGCTGGTGAAGGCGGCGGGGGCGACGGTCATGGGTGATCGAGTGCTTACTCCCCGCTATCTGATTGAGGACGCCCTGGCCAAGGCACCCAAAGGGTTCGTGGTCTATGATCGCCTTGGTCACCCCGCTATGGACTTGAGCGGGCGAAAAAGTTATTACGGCACCTCCACTGCAAGCCCCAATCAGGAGGAAATTGGCAGCCGAAAGATAACCCAGAGCACCCTGGAGGGGATAGGCCTAGGGGCCAGGCTGGCCGATGGCCTGGACAACATAGATTTTGTCATGCCCTTCGGCACTGCCCAGGATGCTCCTCCAGAATCAGCCGAATTATTCGAAATGGAGGAAGTGATGGCCAACACATCCAAGCCCATCGTATTCTGCGGTTATTCAGGGCGTGGGGTGGCCTTGGTGCTGGAGATGGCGGCGGCTGTGGTGGGCGGCCGAGAGGAACTGGCCAGCCGTCCTTTTGTCATTCCCTACCCCGAGCCTATTACCCCTCTTCATTATCCCTTTGAAGTGGTGGAGCGTATTTTCGCCTGTTCCGACTTCATGGTGCCTCAACTGACCTGCGGTGCCCAAATAACCGGCTTGACCTCGCCAATGACACTGGCTGGTTCTCTTGCCCTGGCCAACGCCGAGGGTTTTTTTTCTATTTTTCTCGCCCAACTTAGGAAAAAAGGCAGCCCTTGCTTTATTGGTGCCAGCATCGGAACCTCCAATCTGCGTAACGGGCTGGGACATATCAGTTGTCCGGAGCTTTCACTGACCCTAGCAGTCCAGGCAGACATTGGCCGCAGCCTGGGTCTTCCGACTTGGGGCCTGGCCGGGGCCACCGATTCCAAAACAGTTGACGCCCAAGCGGGCATAGAGGCCTCTTTGGAGTTGGTTCTGCAGACACTGGCCGGGGTAAGCCTAATACACGACTGCGGCTATCTTGACATGGGCATGGCCTGCTCCTACGCCATGTTGGCAATTGACGACGAAATCATAAGCTGGATCAAGCGCTTTTTGGGCGGTATTGAGATATCGGCCGATACACTGGCCGCTGAGATAATACATAGGGTGGGGCCGAGTGGCAACTTTCTGAGTAACAAGCACACCGTCAGGTACGCTCGCAGCGAGAGCTGGCAATCTGCGTTGTTTAGCAAAGAGGCCTACAGCAGCTGGGTCGAAGCCGGCCGGAAGACTCTTGAGGATAGGGCACATGAAAAGGCGTTGAAAATTATCGCCGAGCACCGTCCGGAACCGCTGCCGGAAAAAGTGCTGGGCGAACTAGTCGCCATTCGCAAGAAAGGCGCTAAAGAATTGGCCGCCAGGAAAGGGTGAATCAATGTCGAAAAGAAAAGATACCCGTTACTTAAATCTCTTCATTCTTGCTTGGGGCAGCGGTTTCATATATCTTCTGCCTTACCTGCGGTATCAGTTTTATGATCCACTGCAGAGGGCCCTGGAAGTGGACCATACCATGTTCGGCATTTCCATGAGTGCTTACGGCCTCGTGGCAATGCTGACCTACTGGCCTGGCGGTTGGCTGGCGGACCGTTACTCCCCTCGCAAGCTACTGACCATATCCTATACCGTAACTGGATTGGTAGGCCTATACTTTTCCACTTTCCCCTCCTATATTATGGGCGTTGTCTGCCACGCCCTTTGGGGAATGTCCACCACGCTGACCTTTTGGGCATCCCTGATTCGGGCCACCAAGGACATGGCCGGGGGAGAGGAGCAGGGACGATTTTTTGGTCTTCTGGAAGGCGTGCGTGGCCTAATCTCCACCTTGGCAGCCATTGCGGTGGCGGCGGTATTCGCCAGATTCGCCGATGAGCAGCTCGGGTTGAGGTGGAGCATCATCATAATGAGCCTGGGAGTCTTGAGTGCTGCCGTTCTGACCTGGTTCAGTTTCAAGGACCCCAAGGAAATGGTGCCCTCGGAGTCGCTGACCAAAGACATTCTGGCAACCATCAAGATGCCCATGGTCTGGGCGGTGGCTTTCCTGGTCTTCTCCTGCTACGGCTGCATGGTGCTCATTGGCGGATACGCTCCCTCCTACATGACGGAAGTGCTTGCCGTTTCCGCTTCGGCCACCGGTTTTTTGGCCGCCATCTGGAATTACGGCTGCCAGTTCCTGGCCGGGCCGGCTGGCGGCGTCATCGCCGATAAGATTGGATCCCGCCCCAAGGTGGCTTCTGTGCTGTACGTTCTCCTTGCCCTGACAGGCCTTGGCCTATGGCTGCTGCCAGCAAACCCGGGCCTCAAGGTGGGGATCGTCATTCTGATAATCCTGTCATTCGCATCCATGTATGCGATTCGTGGCGTATATTTCGCTTTAATCGAGGATTTGAAGGTTCCGATCGCCATTAGCGGCGGGGCAATTGGTCTGGCTTCCATGATCGGCTTCACCCCTGATGCGTTCATGTATACTCTGGCAGGCTGGATCCTGGACACAAACCCAGGAGCTTTGGGTTATAAAATACTGTTCTGCATGGGCTTCGGTCTAGCACTGATCGGAGTGATCATGTCCTGTTTGGTGTTGCGCCACGTGAAGAAGTTAAAAGAGGCCGTCAATGTCTGATTGTCTGCGCCATTTTTCCACGGCTGACTTAAACGCCGTTCACTCGGCGTCCATGGAGCTTTTGGAGTGCCACGGCGTGGTCATCAAGAGCGAGGCCGTGGCAGATTTTTTCCAAAGCCGGGGCTTTTCCGTCGATGGCTACAAGATCAAAATCACCGAACACCAGGTTCGCCATGCCCTGGAAACGTCCCCGAAGCGTTTCTCCCTGAGGGCCAGGAATCCGAAAAATGACCTGGATGTCGGTGGTAGTGATCCTGTTCTATCAGGTACAGGCGGGCCGCCGCTTATAATCGAGGCCAACGGGCTCGGCCGCGAGGCCCGTTTGGAGGATTACCGCAAGTTCTGCAAGCTAATTCATACTTCCAGGTTGCCCCAGGCCGTGCCGCATGAAATGATCCACCCTATGGATCTTCCGGCCAACACCGCCCACCTGGACATGCTCTTTCTTGACACGATCATGTGCGACAGAGTGCTAACGGGCGATACCCAGGATTTGGTCACCACAAGGGACACCATCAAGGTTCTAGGCCTTATCTTCGGTGGGCTAGAGAGCCTCGAAAGTTCTGCCCCGGTCTCTATAAACATAATCAATCCTCTCAGCCCCCTGGGCTTCGCACCAGATCAGGCCGAGGCTCTGATGCTTTTGGCCGATCACAACCAGGCCGTGGCCATCACCAACATGATTTTGCTTGGCTCCACTGCCCCGGTGGACTTGGCCTCGGCCCTGGCCTTGGGTAACGCCGAACTTCTCGCAGGGGTTGTCCTTAGCCAGTTGGCCCGTCCCGGCGCTCCTGTGATTTACGGAAGCACGTCTTGCCAGATGGAGATGCGGAGCGGCCTGACTTGCCTTGGGCGTCCGGAAACGCTCTTCTTCATAATGGCCACGACCGCTCTGGCCCGATTTTACCAACTGCCGTCTAGGGCCGGAGGAGCGCTGACGGACGCCCATATGGTGGACGCCCAGGCTGGCTTCGAAAGTGCCTTGATGTTAAATGCGGCTATTGAGTATGGGGTGGACTATATTTTGCATGCCTTTGGCATGATGGCATCCTACATGGGTGCCAGCCTGGAAAAATGGGTCATCGACGAGGAAGTGGCCAGCATGCTTCTGGCGGCCCGCCAGGGTGAACGATTCAAGCCGGAAGAAATAGACGTCGACTACATGGCGAAGATTGGGGCAGGCGGCAACTACCTCAGCAGCCCAAGAACTTTCAAAAGCTTCCGATCGCTTTACCAGGGCGGCTTTCTCTCTGTCCAATCCAAGGCTGCCTGGAAAGCGGCTGGTTCAATGTCTGCGGCTGAGAAGGCCGCTAAGGAAGTGGAGAGAAGAATCGGGTCCTACCAGGCCCCGGCTATCGACCTGGGACTACGGCAGGAACTGGAAACCTGGATTGCGGCAAGGAAGCGGGAATTGGCTTGAAGAAACGCTTCAGGCGTTGCCCTTTCCCGTGCTGGGTTTTACCCTCGATTGAAGCCAGGAAGACTCTTTATAGAGTATTTTTCCATGATCCCGGCCATGGTCAGATCCAGTGCCCGGCGGTTTTCAAATTCCATTTCCAATGGTTGAGCGTCCAGAATACGCTTGACCATCGTAGCGGCGCGCTTCTGGATGCCGCCAGCGTCTCGGCTGACCTCGCCCTTTGGCATGGATCGGTCAATGACTTCCGAAGGCAGGTAGGGCTCATTTTTGAACCATTTCAGGGTATGGCGTGTGCCCATGTAATCGCCGCCTGGTCCGTGGCTGATGATCAAGTCAGTGGCCAGAGTCTCCTCGTTGACGTCTATACCCCGCTTTAGACGAATGATCATGCCGGCTACATCGTTGTCCATGACTATTTTTTCCATGCTCGTGATCCTGGCAAATTCTAGCATGCCCACCCCAGAGATTATGTTGACCCCGGCAAGACCGGCCAGCAGGCCGCTCGTGGCGTCTTCCATGCCTGCCTGAAAATCGTTGGCCTTGGCGTCGCTCAATAGCCCGTAGGCGTGAACCGGCAGTTTGAGAAATTTGCCGATCTGAGCGTAAGCCATTATGATCATGGATGCTTCCAGGGCCGAAAGGCAGGTGCTCATGGAGCGCATGTCAAAGTACATAGGGGCACCACCGTATATCACAGGGGTGTTGTTAGAGACCGCCTGAGCTAGCGCGATGCCGCTTAAAAGCTCTGCCGTGTGCACCACCACTGAGCCGGACAATGTAGCCGACGAGCAAGCCCCTGGCATGGGAACGGAAATAAATTCTATAGGCAGGCGCAGCCTGGCGCAGTCGACTATGTTGTTGCAGGCGAGCCGGGACCATTTCAAGGGTGCCGAGGGGCAGACGTCTATAACCGCCCGGGGGCGGGCTGACAATTCGGCATCGCCGCCCACGGCTGCGGCCAGAAGGCGATGGATGTGCCCAATGCCAATAGGACTGAAAGCGCCGGCCAGCATTGGCTTACGGGAATGTTTGAGCAAAAGGTAGACTCGATAGCTGTCTGATATTTCCGTGGGAACGTCGCTTGGTACCAAGGCAGTGGACTGCAGTGCCACATGTGCCAACCCCTCAACAAGCCGGGCCATATCAACAAGGTCTTTTGCGGTTGTCGGCCTGGCTGTCAGGCCATCGCTCTCCATTTGTTTGATGGCAGCTCCACCGGTATTGAAATAGCTGTTGTCGCCCTCTAGAAAGACCGTCGCCTCCCCGTCACGGCTGTAAAGCACCAGGCTTTCAGGGGTAACCATCAAGGCATCGTCAACCAGTTTACGTGGAATGGATATAACGTTGCCGCCCTTGTGGGACGCTCCGTTTTCCCGCAGTATCGCACAGGCCAGATCGTCTTCGAAATAGACACCGCTCTCTTCCAGCACCCGCAAGGCCTGATGGTAAATTTCCTTGATCTGGTCTTCGCTGAGTACGGCAACGGATGGTTTGACGGTTTTGAGGTCGGTCATAGCCTGACTCCTTTTCATCCCATTGGTGGCTATGCGAGGGCTGAGGCTCTAAGCTGCCTTGGCCTTATATGCAATAACCGAGCCAGCCGTATTTAATAGATTTGCATAATATAATTACAATATTGAAGAATATGAAGACAGCTCTCAAGGAACGTTGATAGCGTTTCCCGCAAATTATTTGCGGTATAAGCAAAAGGAGTCCCTGGCTATGTCCGGCGATCCAGATCAATTGTTGACCACTCTCGGCCCCATCCTTTCAGGACGTGGCGATTTCAGAGACATATTTAACCATTTGCCAATGGGCGTCCTGGCCACGGACGCCGATGGTATCATCACATACTACAATCCCTATCAGAGCAAAATAGATTCGCTGGATGCATCATTCGCCCTGGGTCGCCATGTCACCAAGGTCTACGGTCCAGACCCGGGGCCCAGTTTGGTCATGACCTGCTTGGAAAGCGGTCAGCCGATCATCGGGTTTGTCTGCGTCTACCGCACAGCCTATGGCAAATTGATCAATTCCTCTCATTATGTCTACCCTTTTTTAGAGCAGGGTAGGGTCAGCGGCTGCCTTTGCTTCATACAGAGTTTTTCCACGCTGGAAGTCAACTCCCCAAGCGTTTCCAACATCAGCGACTTGGCACCGTTAAAAAAAAAGCCGGTCAGTTTCGAACGGATCGTTGGCCGCAATCTAGAACTGCAAAAGGCCGTGGCCAATGCCGTCAAGGCTTCTAAAAGCCCTTCCCCGGTTCTCATTTATGGCGAGACCGGCACTGGCAAGGAAATGTTCGCCTCAAGCATTCATCAGGCCTCCAGTAGGTGCGAACGAGCCTTTGTGGCCATCAACTGTGCGGCAATACCGGACAATCTGCTGGAAGGAATCCTGTTTGGGACAACCAGAGGAGCATTTACTGGGGCCGTGGATAAGAAGGGATTACTGGAGGAAGCCAATGACGGGACAATACTCCTGGACGAGGTCGATTCCATGTCCCTGTCTCTCCAGCCAAAACTGCTGAGAGTGTTGCAGGAAAAGAAAGTTCGGCGGATAGGCTCGGCCACGGAGACGGAGCTGGACGTGAAGATAATTAGCACCACTTCTGTATTTCCGCTTTTGGCAGTGGAACGCGGCACACTTCGGTCTGACCTCTTCTATAGGCTGGGGGTAGTGCTGATCAGCATTCCTCCTTTACGCAGGCGTATTGACGATCTTGATGAGTTGCTTACTTTTTTTATTCTGAAATACAACACCATTCTTGGGAAAAAAGTGGTGCGCTTCAACCGCGATGTGATAAAACTGCTCCGCGCCTATGATTGGCCAGGCAATATCAGGGAAATGGAACACCTGGTCGAAGGGTCATTAAATCTTGCAGGAAACGATACGGAGATTGATTTTGAGTTTTTGCCGGACCATTTTCGTGAAAGGTGTGAAAGGTCTCAAATTATCTTAGCTAAAAATGAGTGTCAACATGTTAGATCATCATCACATGATAAATTTGGAGGTCAATTTGGAATAAGCGATGAAGACGATGAAATAGCCAGAATCGCTGGGGCATTAAAAACATCTTTCGGAAATACTACCCTCGCTGCTAAGCTTCTAGGAATATCTAGGCAGTTATTGAGCTATCGAATAAAAAAATATAATATCAATAAAAAAAATTATCAATTATATTTATAGGCATAATATTTAGGTGATATGCACCCTGTATTGACAATCACAAAAAATTTCCACCTGTGCAATTGGAAACAGCTAGGCTGCCCGATCCAGAACCGGAATTGGCCTAAATGGAATCGTGCCATTCCTGACCCACGAATCAATCTCACCATTAAGGCAGGCGGATGAG
>JAISEK010000174.1 GCA_031264145.1 Deltaproteobacteria bacterium | reverse complement strand
CCCCGGCCAGGCCCCTTATCAGCTCTGCGTACTCGCCGGCCGATCTGGCCCAGCTGTGGTCCTCCCGCATGTTGGCCAGGCGCATGGTCCTGAAGTCCTCGGTCCCGTAGAGCTCGGTGGCCCGGCGGACGGCCCTGGTGAGGGCCGGGGCCTGGAACAGGCTGAACTTGAAGCCGTTGTCCCACTGGCCGTCCGGGTTCTGGCCGGCGTAGTCGCGGACGGTGTCGTTCAGGCCGCCGATGCCACGGACGATGGGGATGGCCCCGTACCTGAGGGCGTAGAGCTGGACCAGGCCGCAGGGCTCGTACATGGAGGGGACCAGGACGAAGTCGCTGGCGGCTATTATCTGGTGGGCCAGCTGGCCGTCGTAGGCCAGGATCAGCCTCATGCTGTCCGGGAAGCGCGCGGCCACGGCCCGCAGCTGGTCCTCGAACCAGGGCTCCCCGGTCCCCAGTATGACCAGATCGACCCCGAGCTTGAAGATCTCGGGGGCGGCCTCGACGACCAGGGACAGGCCCTTCTGGGCCGTCAGGCGGCTGACCATGGCGACCAGCGGCCGCCCGCCGGGGGAGGCCAGCCTCAGCTGCTCCTTGAGGGCCGCCTTGCACCTGGCCTTGCCCCTCATGTCCGCCGGCGAGAAGTTGTCGGAGATGAGCGGGTCCGTGGCCGGGTCCCAGGCCAGGTAGTCCACGCCGTTGACGATGCCTCGGAGCTTGCCCGAGTGGAGCCGCAGGAGGCCGTCGAGGCCGTTCCCGCCCTCGGGCGTCTGGATCTCCCTCGCGTAGCTCGGCGAGACCGTGGTCAGGGCCCTGGAGAAGACGATGCCGGCCTTGAGGTAGCTCAGCTGCCCGTAGTACTCCATGCCCTCCAGCCCGTAATAGCCCCCGGGGAGGCCTATCTTGCCGGCCATGGCCGCCGGGGCCAGGCCCAGGAAGCCCTGGTTGTGGATGACGAACACCCCGGCCGGGGCGCCCGGGCCCAGCTGGTCCAGGAGGGGCATCAGCAGGCCAGTCTGCCAGTCGTTGGCCACGACCGCGCCGGCCCCGAGGGGCAGGCCCCGCATGGTCTCCATGACCGCCTTGCAGAAGAAGGCGAAGCGCTCGGGGTTGTCCTCGTAGGCCTCGCCCTCCTCCCCGTAGAGGCCGCCGCGGCCAAAGAACGGGTCGCATCTCACCAGGAGGACCCTCTGGCCGCCGGCCGTGCGGCCCTCCAGCACTGAAAAGGGGACCTCCTCGTCCCCCAGGGGGACGGAAAGGCCGCCCAGGACCTCGGCGAAGGAGCCCTTTCCCAGGGCCGTCCGGTAGGCCGGCATGATGACCGTGGTGGGAAGGCCCTGCTCGGCCAGGGCCCTGGGCAGGCTCCCGGCCACCTCGGCCAGGCCGCCGGTCTGCGCTAGGGGGGAGACCTCGGAAGAGGCGAAGAGGACCTGGATTTCAGCCGGCATGGGAACTCCGAAGATTGGCAGGCAAGGGACGGGGGGAGGCGGGCGGGGTGCGGCCATCCCGGGAGGGGGGCCGGGAAAAGGCCCCCGGCCCGTCACTTCCGCTCTAGATTCTAAATCAAAAGAGGCCAAAAATCAAACCGTTTGTCGCGAAGGGCCCCCTGGGCGGCCGCGCCTGGGGCCAGGCGGGCCCGGGGAGGCAGGCTAACGGCCGTCCGTTCAGGCGGAAGGGCACCGGGACCGGAAACTTGAGTCCCAGGGCCACGTTATCGTGGCATGGTGGCCGATGGCGAATTGGGGCTTGCAAACGCGGCTGGTTGCTAGTAGTATTTTCTTGTCCATGGTAGCCTAACTGTCTACCAAATCCCTATCCTTACCCCAGATAATCTTGTCGACGCCCAGGCCAGTCCCCGGGTCTTTCCGCCAGGACCGGGTTTTGGCCTCCCCGTCCGAATCCAATGCCCTGGCCGGGGGCCCTCCCGCCAGACGGAGCCGTTCCTTGCCCATGCCCACAGACGAGAGGCCCAAGAGCTTCATCAGGAACCTGGTCGACGAGGATCTGGGCAGCCGCCGCTATTCGGGCGTGGTGACCAGGTTCCCCCCCGAGCCCAACGGCTATCTCCACATAGGCCACGCCAAGAGCATCTGCCTGAATTTCGGCCTGGCCGCCGACCACGGGGGGCTCTGCAACCTCCGCTTCGACGACACCAACCCGGCCAGGGAGGACGTGGAGTTCGTCGATTCCATCCTGAGCGACGTCCGCTGGCTTGGCTTCGACTGGGGGGACCGGCTCTTCTACGCCTCCGACTACTTCGACCGGCTCTACGAGTGCGCCGAGAGGCTCATCCTGGGGGGACACGCCTACGTCTGCGATCTCTCCCCCGAGGAGGTGCGGGCCTTCCGGGGGACCCTGACCGAGCCCGGCCGGGACAGCCCCTGGCGGGGCCGCTCCCCGGAGGAGAGCCTGGATCTATTCAGGCGGATGCGGGCCGGCCAGTTCGGGGAGGGGGAGAAGTTCCTCCGGGCCCGCATCGACATGGCCTCGCCCAACCTGAACATGCGCGACCCCGCCCTCTACCGGATAAAGAAGGCCGCCCACCACCGGACGGGCGACAAGTGGGTGGTCTACCCAATGTACGACTACGCCCACTGCGTCTCGGACGCCATCGAGGGGGTGACCCATTCCATCTGCACCCTGGAGTTCGAGGACCACCGGCCCCTCTACGACTGGGTCCTGGAGAAGCTCGCCTGGCCCGAGCCCAGGCCCAGGCAGATTGAGTTCGCCCGCCTGAACCTCGAGCACGCCCTCATGAGCAAGCGCAAGCTCCTCCAGCTGGTCAGGGAGGGCCGCGTGGGCGGCTGGGACGACCCCAGGCTCCCGACCCTGGCCGCCCTGAGGCGCCGGGGGCTCACCCCGGCCTCCATCAGGCTCTTCTGCGAGCGCATAGGGGTGGCCAAGAAGGACAGCTGGATCGAGATGGAGTGGCTCGACAAGGCCGTCCGGGACGATCTGAACCCCCAGGTCAGGCGGGTCATGGCCGTGGTCGATCCCCTCAGGGTGGTCATCGAGAATTTCCCCGAGGGCAAGGTCGAGACCATCATGGCCCCCTTCTTTCCCGACGAGCCGGCCCGCATGGGCTCCCGCGGGCTCCCCCTGACCAGGGAGATCCTGATCGAGAGGGACGACTTCAGGCTCGATCCCCCGCCCGACTTCTTCCGCCTGGCCCCTGGCCGGGAGGCCCGCCTCAGGTGGGGCGGCTTCATCCATTGCCACGAGGCCGTCCTGGACGGCGGCGGACGGGTCACGGAGCTGCGGGCCACCCTGTCCGACGGGCCCCGGCCCGCGGCCGCCGGGGGCCGCCGCCCGGCCATCGTCCATTGGGTCTCGGCCGAGCGGTCGGTCGGGGCCACCGTCCGGCTGTACGACCGCCTGTTCGCCTCCCGCCGGCCCTCCGGCGACCTGGACGGCGAGCTCAACCCGGACTCCCTGGTCGAGCGCCGGGAGGCCCGCCTGGAGATGTCCATGGCCGAGGCCGAGCCCGGCGGGAGATTCCAGTTCGAGAGGCTGGGCTACTTCTTCCTGGACCCTCTGGGGACCGGCCCCCCCATGGTCTTCAACCGCATCGTGACGCTCAAGGACGGCTGGGCCAGGCGGGCCAGGGACAAGAACCAGGCCGGGTAGACCCGGGATAGCCCGCCCCGGGCCGGAGGCCCCTGGTGGCGAGAGGTGATCTGATTTGGCTGTAATAGACGCGTTCTTCAAGTTCATGCACGAGATGGGGGCCTCGGATCTCCACCTGTCGTCCGGCAACCAGCCTCTGCTCAGGGTCAGGGGCCGGATCGAGAAGATCAAGTACCGGACCCTGGAGAACTCCGAGCTGAAGAAGATGCTCTACGAGATTGCCCCGGACGAGAAGGTGAAGATCTTCGAGGAGACCGGCGACGTGGACTTCGGCTACGAGATCCCCACCATCGCCCGCTACCGGGCCAACTTCTTCAACCAGAGGTGGGGGGTCGGGGCCGTCTTCAGGGAGATCCCCACGGTCATCCCGACGGCCGAGCAGCTGGGCCTCTCGCCGGTCATCACCAAGCTGGCCTCGCTTCCCAAGGGCCTGGTGCTCGTGACCGGGCCCACCGGCAGCGGCAAGTCCACGACCCTGGCCACCATCGTCGATCACGCCAACCGGACCAGGACCGACCATATCCTCACGATTGAGGACCCGGTCGAGTTCGTCCACCAGTCCCGCCGCTGCCTGGTCAACCACCGGGAGGTCCACTCCCACACCCGCAGCTTCTCCACGGCCCTCCGCGGGGCCCTCCGCGAGGACCCGGACATCATAATGGTGGGCGAGATGCGGGATCTGGAGACCATCGCCCTGGCCCTGGAGGCGGCCAACACCGGCCACCTGGTCATGGGGACGCTCCACACCACCTCGGCCGCCGGGACCATCGACCGCATAATCGACATCTTCCCGGCCAACGAGCAGGCCCAGATCCGGGCCTCCCTGGCCGACGCCCTGAGGGCCGTGGTGGCCCAGACCCTCTTCAGGCGGGCCGACCAGCCCGGCCGCGTGGCCTGCCAGGAGATCCTCCTTGCCACCCCGGCCGTCAGGAACCTAATCAGGGAGCACAAGATACACCAGATCGCCTCGACCATCCAGACGGGGCGCAAGTTCGGCATGCAGTCCATGGACGACGCCCTCCTGGACCACCTCCTGGCCGGCCGCATCATCCCGGCCGACGCCTACACCTACTGCACGGAGAAGGCCAAATTCCGCCAGTACCTGACAACGTCGCCCGAGGACTTTACCGACGTGTGAGACCTAACCCATGCTCCACCTCTTCCACCTAGAGTACATCCTCTCCAAGCTTCTGAACGCCGCGCCCGACGTCTCCGACATCAACATGACGGTGGGCCACCCCATGCAGGTCGAGAGCGGCGGCGAGCTGATCCCGGTCTACTTCCAGCCGGAGATAAGGTCCCTGTCCGCCTACCAGACCGAGGCCCTGGCCCTGAGCCTGCTGCGGGGCGACCGCCACCTCATCGACACGCTCCTGGAGACCGGCAGCTGCGATCTCTCCTTCAACCTGGAGAACAAGGCCAGGTTCAGGGTGAACATCTTCACCCAGCAGGGCCGCTACAGCATCGTCATGAGGAAGCTCGAGAACTACATAAGGTCCATCGACGATCTCGGGCTCCCCAAGACCTTCGTCAACATGGCCAAGGAGAAGAACGGCATCATCCTGGTGACCGGGGCCACCGGGACCGGGAAGACCACCACCCTGGCCGCCATCCTCGACGAGATCAACAGCTCCCAGGCCGTCCACGTGGTGACACTCGAGGATCCGGTCGAGTTCATCCACACCCCCAAGATGTCCACCTTCAACCAGAGGGAGCTGGGGACGGACTTCAGGAATTTCTCCGAGGGCCTGCGCTCTGCCCTCCGCCAGGCCCCCAAGGTCATCCTGGTCGGCGAGATGCGCGACCGCGAGACCGTGGAGATGGCCCTCTCGGCCGCCGAGACCGGCCACCTGGTCTACTCGACCCTCCACACCGTCGACGCCGGGACCACGGTCAACCGCATCATCGGCCTCTTCGACCATGATGAGGAAAAGCTCATCAGGGTCCGCCTGGCCGACACCCTCCGCTGGGTCGTCAGCCAGAGGCTCCTGCCCAGGATTGGCGGGGGCCGGGTGGCCGCCCTGGAGATCATGGGGGCCAGCCTCCTCATAAAGGACATCATCGCCAACGGCGAGCAGCCCGACAAGACCTTCTACGGGGCCATCGAGTCCATGCGCCCACTGGGCTTCCAGACCTTCGACCAGCACATCCTCGATCTCTTCAGCGAGAAGCAGATCACCGAGGAGACGGCCAGGACCTTCAGCTCCAGGAAGAACATCATGAACAGGGGCATCGACAACCTCAAGGCCCTGGCCGGCGAGTCCATCTACGAGCTGGACTCCCTGGCCCTGGAGCCCTCGGAGACCGAGGAGGAGCTGGCGGCGGCCCAGCAGGCCGCCCTGGAGGCGGCGGCCGCGCAGCAGCAACAGCACCCCGCGCAGCAGCAGCCCGGCCAGCAGCAGTATCACGGGCAGCAGCAGCACCCGGGGCAGCAGCAGCAGATGGCCCACCACCCCAACGCGGCCGGGGCCAGGGGCTAGGCCCACCGGCCCAGGCGGAGTGACAAGCGCATGCTCTTAGAGTGCCAGAACTGCCAAAAGAAGCTGAACATATCGGACGACAAGATTCCCTTCGGCCGGCCCTTCACCTTCATCTGCCCCCAGTGCAAGGTCAAGAACACCATGACCCTCCCGGAGCGGCGGGTCACCGAGATCCAGCTGGAAGGCGACGCCCCGGTCCCGCCCCCCCAGGGCCCCAGGCAGAACCTGGCCCCCCGGCCCGCCCCGCCCTCGGCCACCCAGACCGGCCAGGTGCCCATGCTCCCGCCGGGCATGCAGGACCTGGCCCCTCCGGACGACGAGCTCCCGGATGGCATGAAGTCGGCCATGATCGCCTTCGACTCCGAGGAGATCCAGGAGAAGATGATCGAGAAGCTCTCCGGCCTGGGCTTTCGGACCACCACGGCCGTCAATGTCCGCGACGCCGTGAAGCAGCTCAAGTTCGGCCGCTTCCAGCTCCTGCTCATCCAGGAGGACTACTACGGGGCCACGCTCTCGACCAACCAGATAGTCAGGGCCGTCAACGCCATCGAGCTGGGCATCCGCCATGACATGTTCGTGGCCGTGGTCGGGGGCAGCTTCACCTCCCTGGACGATCTGACCGCCTTCAGCCTCTCCCTCGACACGGTCGTCAACACCGCCGACCTCGACGACATCGACCGCATTCTCATAAGCGCCATGGGCCATGTCAAGAAATTCATGGCCACGTACACGGAAATCCTGCACAAGAAGGGCCAGGGCTACAGGTAAGGCCATCGGGCCCCGTCCTTCCCGGAGGAGCAGGGGGCTGGGCCAGCCGCCAGGCCCCTGGGCCAGACCAGGGATGGTTTTCCGGGCCGCTCGCCAGGCATTCCCTAGCCCAGGTGCCAGGCGTCCCCAGGACGCCGCCAGGGACGGAAAGCCCAGCCGCCAAAGAAATACCGGCCGGAAGGCACCCACCGGTTTCCCGCCTGGCTCATCGTCGGCCATTATGGCCAGGGAGCGTTCCGCCCGCAGGCACGATGCCCAGGGGCCGGCCTAGTCGGGGACGGATCCCCCGCCTGGCCTGGGTGGGGGCTCCAAGGACACCTCCTTCCTGCGGGCATCGCCGCGGATCGGCCCACCTGCCCTGGATCCCCATGACGACTGTATTTTTCACCAACACGGGCCCCGACCGGGAACTCAACGAGGACGCCATCCTGGCCGGCCCCGTCTACGGCGGCCTCTCGATGGGGGAGCCCATGATCGCCACCCATCCCGGGCCCCTGGTGGCCCTGGCCGACGGCATGGGCGGCGGGCCCGGAGGGGCCGTGGCGGCCCGGGTGGTCCTGGAGGATCTGGCCATGATGGCCGACTCGGACGCCCAGGAGGCCCACGACGCGATACTGGAGTGCCTGTACGGGTCGGTGGCCAGGATGGGCCGCCTGGCCGCCGACGAGCCGGACCTGGCCGGCATGGGCTCCACCGTCGCCGGCATCTGGCGGCGTGGCCAGGCCGCGACGATCTTCAACTGCGGCGACTGCCGGGTCTACCGCCGGCGGGACCGGGACCGGGACCTGGAGCTTCTGTCCAGAGACCACTCGCCGGTCTATGATCTGTACCTGGAGGGCGAGATCGGCTTTGAGGACATACGGACGCACCCTATGAGGCATCTGATCTCCAGCGCCGTGCAGCAGGGCAACAACTGGCTGGATGTCTTCTCCCGGGTCGTGCGGCTCAGGCCGGGGGATCTGTTCCTGATCTGCTCAGACGGGCTCTGGGAGAGTCTGGCCGGGGACGATCTGGCCGGCTACCTGGCGGGCCCCTCCCTGGAGGATGGCGCCCTGGCCCTGTCGCGGGCCGTGATGGAAGAAAACGCCGGGGATAATTTTTCCTTCGTCCTTTTGGAAGTGGACGGGGTCACGGAATCATAGGCGGGATGGGCTGGGGCTCCCAAAATCACCAAGGGACTGGGCGAATTGGCGTCCATATTTTGGGGATTGGGCGACTGTCTTAGCCGGCAGCCTCGCCTCTCACCCCGTTTTTTCTTTACCAAGGCCTGACGATGAGGAATACTGTCCCAATGCATCAAATATTGGCTGTCATGCCAATCCCAATCTGCGCTCAAATTTATACACAGTAAAAACATATTTTGTTATTTACTTAATAGAGTGCATTATCATAGATTTGTGGATTAGTGTGGCATATGATATTTATCAAGAAATAATAGAGATGATTATTATCTTATCATATTGACGGGTGGTTATTGATTAGTCACATATTGAACGCATTTTGTAATACAAGGTATTAACACCATAAAGCGACAATGTGGTTATTTTCGAGATAAGAAGTTCCATGTAGTAATTGGGGAGACAGGCAATGAATGCAAGAGAACGCTTTAACGCCATATGCGGTTTTGAACTGAAAAACAGCCCTTTTTTCTGGAGCGTCTGGGCTTGGCCTGAAGCCATTGACAGGTGGTATGCGGAAGGCATGTCGGTAAATGACATAGACACGATGAAACCTATAAACATGCATTTTTTGGGCTATGATCATCAAATCGAGACCATTCCTCCTCGCGGCTCCATCCGGGGCATGGGACGTTACGGCATGGACCCCTGGATCGTGGAGATAGACCCGTTTTTTGAGCGTGAAATTATCGAGGAGGATGACATATACCAGATATTGAGAGACTATGACGGCGCAGTGGTTCGGCGGAGGAAAACAGCCGATCACTCGATTCCCCAGTACTTCGAGTACCCGGTCAAGGATCAGGCCACCTGGGATG
>JAISEK010000090.1 GCA_031264145.1 Deltaproteobacteria bacterium | reverse complement strand
CATGTTGGTCTTTGGGGACCGGCAGGGAATTGTGTGGCGCAAAAGGGGTTATCGTCGGAGGATGCTCTCGTGTCCCTGGTAGGTGCCTTGTGGCGGGTTGGCCTTGATGCTGGAATATTCGTTATTTGTCTATATTAAGGTTGAATTATGTTTGACGGTCTATAAAGGTAACTTTAGGAATTAACAGGGGTTGTTTTTTAACTCAGCCATGGTTTTTCGCGCCTCCAAGAGGAGCAGCAGGGAACTTTTGAACCTGGTCTCCGTCCTATGCAGGAGAAAGGCTATGTTGTTGGAGGGATGTCCTGGCTGCCACCAGGTCTCTATCAGCTCAATTGGGATAAATAAGTGCGTGGGCGTGGCATTGAAGGTATCCCAATAGATATAATCAAGCCGGGCGAGAAATTCCATGGCCAATTGGAACTCTCGGCCCTGGCTTTCGATATACATGATTGGCCTGTTCTCAGCTATTGTCTTTTGGGCACCATACAAGACGTCTACCTCCATTTGCTCGACGTCGATTTTAATGATCTTTATTTTTTGTGGAAACGTAAGGCTATCCAAAGTCTTTACTTCTATACCACCATCAGTGTCTTCGATTAATGTTTGCATTCCTGTATTTTCTTTGACTTCAGCGGCAAAATTAGCCCGGCTTTCTTTCCTGCCTAGTCCAAAATTAGAAATATTGATCAGATTTTCAAACCCATTATAGGCAATGCTTTGTCTTAATATCTGAACCAACTTGATGTTTGGTTCAAAAGAAAAAACTTTGCACTTGAGTGAAGCCACGAAAAGAGAATGATTGCCTATATTTGCGCCTATATCCAGATACAAATCGCCAGGGTTTAATTTGGAGGCAATATCGAGAAGCATTTCTTTCTCATATGGCTCATTGGTGGCGGCGATAATTTTCTGTATATGGTCGATATTGTGCTCAGGGAGATATATTTTGTATTGTCCGCCAGGCGATTTTAGCTCAAACACGTTTTTCATTTTGAATTGCCTCGGAAAAAATAACTTTTGGGGCAGCTGATTTGACTGTGCGGAGTATGCGTCCACGGGCTAACCAGAGTTGTCTTGGTCAGTTTTGGGTGGGACAGAACAGCACCGGTTGACGGATCAAGTTCCCCTTGCCGGCCTCTGGCGTGATGAACTCGCCAAGGGCCAGGATCAACGCAAAAAAGGCCTAACACCAAAGCGCGTATTCCTTGGTGTCAGGCCTTGAGGTTTTCCCGTGGTCCGCTATGGACACGAGAAAAATATGACTCAAAGTTACATAGTACTCCAGAGAGAGAGAGCATTTTCCTAAATCCTCCAGAACATGTCTTTTGTTCTATGGCCTTGGTTGGAAAATTATTATATATTTATGGACAAATAAAAGTAATATCAAATATATTATTATGCTAATTTAGCCATGGACGCATGTTATGTAGGCTAAAAAGATGCATTAAGTCGGTCATAGGCATGCCAGATATTTGGCTTGCTGGACTTGAGATCGCCAGGCCGTTCATATGTCGAATGGGGCCAGAGTCCGGGGCGACGCCAGGGCCGGTGGCCCTGGAAGCAGGAACTTGCGTGGCCGGATCCGGGTCCCTGGGCCTTGCTTGGCCTCATTCGCCGGGCATGGAGGTCACTGGACAATCCTTGACTTCTTCGGAAGGCGCGGGCCGCCGTAGACTCCGGAAGACGCTGGTCGCCCCTGCCCGCCATCCCATGAGAAACCAGGGCCCTAATAGGAAAATCTCTGGATGTCCCCCCGCAGCTCCGGGATGGCCTCGCATATCGCGGGCCAGAGATTCGCCACGGTCGCGTTGGCGTCCTTCAGGCCGTCCAGCTCCCTGGCGAAGGCCCTCAGCTCCGTCCAGTTCCGTTCCTGGACGTACAGCTTGGCCAGGCTGGAACGGGCCTCCTGGCCCGACGGGTCATAGGCCAGGAGCCTCTTGAAGAGGGACTCCGCCTCCCTGAGGTCCCCCTGGCTGAAGGCCAGGAGGCCCAGGTTGTTGAGGGCGGTCTGGTTGAAGGGGTCAAGGGCGAGTACCCGCAGGAGGAGTTCCCTGGTCTCCTCCCTGGCCCCGGAGTCGAATCTCTGGCGGGCCTGGCCCAGGAGGTCGCGGATGTTGCCCCCGGGCCCTGTCCTCTCGCCCTGGGGGGCCGGGGGATCGGGCTGGAAGATGGCGAAGCGGGGGTGGAGCTTTTCCCCGCGGCTGAAGAAGTAGAAGTCGGAGACCGAGGTGTCATTGGGCCTGGCCGGGTCGAACGGGAAGCGGTTGGGCAGGTAGCCGGCCAGCCTCCAGTCCGGCCGGCGCGAGGCGACCCAGCTGGAGAAGCGGTGGAACCTGAGGCCGTTGGCCGGCCTGGCCTGGACGTCGGTGTCGTTGGAGAGGATGACGGCGAAGCGGGTCGGCAGCTGGAAGAAGTGGTGCAGGTAGGTCTCGTAGATGTTGTCGTCCATGAGATGGAAGACGACCTCCAGCGAGAGGGCCATCTCGGCCGCCGGGGGGATGGCCGTCTTCCATCTGGGCGGATCGTAGGGCAGGAAGGCCTTGGACGGGTCGCCGGAGTATTTTTGCCTGCAGCGCGAGACAGCCTCCATGGATATGTCGAAGCCGACGTATTGGCCGAACCGGCACCGGGACAGGAGGTCCCCTTCGCCGCAGCCCAGCTCGGCCGCGCTTTTGACGTTGTGCTTTTCGACGAAATCATTTATGATTTCAGCCTTAAAGTCCGCCAGCCGTCCCTGGCCGCCCGGGGGGCCTTGGGTATTGGTTTCCGACATTTTCCCTTCTTTCTCTTTTTTGCGATTATGGGACGGGCATGGCCTTCAAAAAGGCCGTTTTTTGGCCTTTGGGCGCCTGGTCGCCAAAAAAGGCATTTTCAGCCAGCTTTCGCTGTCCAGAGACCGGAAAGACAACATGACCAGAGAATACAACGTGGGGGTACTTGGGGCCACGGGCGCCGTCGGCCGGGAGATGCTCGGCTGCCTCGTCGAGCGGGGCTTCCCCTTCAGGAGCGTCAGGGCCCTGGCCTCGGGGCGCTCGGCCGGCGAGAGGGTCGAGTTCGACGGCGGCCACCTGACGGTCGAGAAGGCCGGCCCGGGGTCCTTCGAGGGCCTGGATCTGGCCCTCTTCTCGGCCGGGTCCGGGGCCAGCGCCGAGTTCGCGCCGCTCGCGGCCCGGGCCGGCTGCCCGGTGGTCGACAACTCGTCCTGCTGGCGCATGGATCCCAGAGTACCGCTGATCATCCCCGAGGTCAACCCCGGGGCCCTCAGGGGCCACCGGGGCATCGTCGCCAACCCCAACTGCTCGACCATCCAGATGCTGGTGGCCCTCAAGCCCATCTACGACGCCGTGGGCATCAGGCGCGTGGTGGTCTCCACCTACCAGTCGGTCTCCGGGACGGGCCAGAAGGGCGTCGAGGAGCTGGCCTCCCAGACCAGGAGCCTCCTGTCCGGCCAGGACGCGGAGACGAGCGTCTATCCCCACAGGATCGCCTTCAATTGCCTCCCGCATATTGACAGTTTCACCGAAAACGGTTACACCAAGGAAGAGATGAAGATGGTCGACGAGACCATGAAGATCCTGGGCGACCGGGACATCAGGGTCTCGGCCACCTGCGTCAGGGTCCCCGTGTTCTACGCCCACTCCGAGGCGGTCTGGATCGAGACCGGGCGGCCCCTTGGCCCCGACGAGGCCCGCGAGCTCATCCGCCGGGCCCCGGGCCTCCTGGTGGAGGACGACCCCTCGGCGGCCGTCTACCCCCTGGCCTCCGAGGCGGTCACCCGCGACGAGGTCTTCGTCGGCCGGATCCGCCGCGACCTCTCCTGCGAGAACGGCCTGGCCATGTGGATCGTGGCCGACAACGTCCGCAAGGGGGCGGCCACCAACGCCGTCGAGATAGCCGAGCTGATGATTCGCGACCCTGAGCTGATGAAAACCGACTGGCCTGCCTGAGCCCCCGGCCCCGAGGGCGGCTCCCCCGGGCCCCCACAATAGCTCCCAAGGAGGACTAAATGGCCTGGTCAAATCAATCCAAGGAATACCAGAGGCTTCTGGAGATCGGCCGCCCGCCTTCCATCCGCGGCCTCTTCCCCAACTCGAAGGGCCTGATCGTCAGCGGCAAGTTCATCGACCGGGCCCTGATGGCCAAGGGCAAGGCCATGACCATCGCCGCCAACGGCCGCAACCACCTCATCATCCGGGGGGTGCTGGCCGCCGCCCAGAGGGCCGACGCGGCCGTCATCATCGAGATCGCCAAGAGCGAGGGCGGCTCCAGCTTCTACTGCGCCGTCAACTACTGGAACATGGCCCGCCAGGTCGACGCCCTCTTGAACGAGATGGGCCTGACCGTCCCGGTGGCCATCCACGCCGACCACTACGGCATCAAGAGCGAGAAGGATCTGGCCAGGGCCAAGATAGAGGTCCCGACCATGTTCGAGGCCGGCGTCACCTCGATCGCCATCGACGCCTCCCACCTCCCGGACGACCAGAACCTCCTCTCCTCCGTGGCCATCAACCCCTTCATCCCCGGTTGGGCCGGCCTGGAGTGCGAGGTCGGCGAGATCAAGGGCGACGTGGGCCTGTCCACCCCCGCCGAGGCCCTGTTCCTGGTCCAGGGCCTCAACGCCCACGGCATCCACCCCGACTGGATCGCCCTGAACAACGGGACCACCCACGGCATCCAGGCCGAGAGCGCCGGCATCCACGTGGACCTGACGGCCAGCATCCACCAGGCCGTGGCCCCCTACGGCCTCTCGGGGGCCCAGCACGGGACCAGCGGGAACTCCTCCGAGCGCCTCAGGGAGATAGCCCAGAGGACCCGCACCACCAAGGCCAACGTGGCCACGGCCCTCCAGATGGTCTCCTGGGGGGTCGAGATAGACGACTACGGCAACGCCATCCTCAAGGACGGGGCCCTGGTCAAGGTCCCCGGCCAGGGCGTCGGCGAGGACCTCTGGGCCGAGATGGTGGCCGTGGGCACCGAGAAGAAGCTCAAGGCCGGCGACTACAAGAGCCTGAACCTGCCCTTCGAGAACAAGATGCTCTCCCAGCCCCTGGAGATCCGCCGGCGCGTCGCCAAGGGCGTCGAGGATTTCGTCCACAAGCTCCTGACCACGGTCTTCAACTCCGAGGGCACCGCCCCGCTGGCCTATGAGGCCATCATGAAGGCCAACGGCTACGATCCGGGGCCGAAGGCCGGCCGCCTGGAGGATCCGGCCGAGTGGACCGAGGCCAGGATCAGGGAGCGGGCCAAGGCCCTGGGCGTCGACAAGGGCCCGGCCGGCAACTTCGACGACTGACGGGCCCCGGCCCGGGCAACGCCAGGCCTCCCCCCGGCATGCGCCGGGGGGAGGCCTTTTTTCTGGCCCTGGCGCCGGCGGCCCGGCTGGGCGGGGGCCGTCCCCGGGGGGAAGGGCCCGGGGGGCGGGCGGCCTAGAAGAGGGGGTGCCCCTCCAGGTAGGCCAGGCTCTGCTCCAGGCCCTCCAGGCGGTGGTTCTCGAGGGTGTAAGAGGGGTGGGGCCGGACTTCCCGGAGGAGCCCCCAGACCATGGGCAGGTCGATGCCGGCCTGGCCCAGGCCCCTGTGCTGGTCGCCCTCCCCGTCGTTGTCGTGGAGGTGGAGGTGCCGCAGGCTGGGCCCGGCCAGGGCCACCCACTCCCGGAGGTTGTCCCAGTGGCGGCCCATGGCGTAGTGGAACCAGTGCCCGATGTCCAGGCACAGGCCCGCCCTGGGGCCGAGGAGGCCGATCAGCCGCAGGATGGGCAGGGGGGAGTGCTCGAAGGTGTTCTCCAGGAACAGCCGGGCCCCGGAGGCGTCCAGGGCCAGCCGCCAGAAGGCCGCCGACCGGTCCAGGAATTCCCGCGAGGGCCGGTGGGGCCCGTCGTCGAGGGGGCCGTTCTTGAGGCCGGGGAACTTCCTGGCCCCCGAGGCCGAGTCCCTGAGGCTCTGGTACTCCGCGTGGCCCACGAGGTGGTCGGGCGCGTAGAGGGCGGCCGCCTCCAGGCTTCTCCTGAAGGCCCCGACGGCGTCCGGGTCGGAGAGCTCCCGGGCCGGGCCCTGGCCGCTGTAGGGCAGGTGGACGGCGCAGCGCCCGAGCTCCCCGGCGACCACGCGGGCCAGCTCGCGGTGGGCCGGGAGGGAAAGCTTGTCCCAGCCGTACTGGAAGTAGAGCTCGGCCCCGAGCCCGTGGCGGGTCAGGGTCCGGAAGTGGGCGTCGCGCAGGCGGACGGACCTCAGGTAGGTGGTGGCGTAGGCGGGGACTGGGTTCTGGGGGGAGGGCATGGCGGCTTTTTCTTGGGAAGGGGTTGGGGCGCCCCCCGTCGGGCCCGGCGCCGGGCGGGAGGGAGCCCTTGGGGGCGGCCCCTACTGGCTCAGGTTCTTCAGGGCCTCCCTGAGGATGGCCCCCAGGTCGGCCTCCGGGCCCAGCCTGGCCAGGGCCGGGCGGATGGCCTTCTCGGCCTCGGCCCGGGCGTAGCCCAGGTTGACCAGGGCCAGGGTCACCTCCTCCCTGGGCGGGGCGGGGGGGGCGCCCGGGGCGTCGGCCGGCCGGTCGCCCAGGCCGGAGAGCCTCTGGGCCTTGTCCTTGAGCTCGACCACCAGCCTCTCGGCCGTCTTGAGGCCGATCCCCTTTATGCCGGCCAGCCGGGGCAGATCCTGGGTGATGAGGGCCTGGGCCAGCTCCAGGGGCTCCATGGCCGAGATGACCGTCAGGGCCAGCCTCGGGCCCACCCGGCTGACCGAGGTGAGGATGTCGAAGGTCTCCCGCTCCAGCCTGGTCAGGAAGCCGAAAATCTCCCAGCTCTCCTCCCTGACGATCAGCCTGGACATCAGGACGACCTCGGCCGGCGGCTGGGGGAGGGCCAGGAAGGTGGTCATGGGGGTCATGAGCGAGAGGCCCAGCCCGCCGGCCTCGACCACGACCCGGCCGGCCGCCTTTTCCAGGAGGGTTCCCCTTATCCTGTCTAGCATGCTGTTCCTTTCCCGCCGTGGCGGCACCCCGGGCGGCGGCCTAGGGGCCGCCCTCGATCTTGTAGCCCAGGGCGGCCAGATCCTTGGCCGAGAGGCGCCGCCAGCTGGCGGCCCGGAGGCGGGAGGCGGCGGCCAGGCCCCCCTGGCGGCCGGCCAGGGAATCCTGGCCGGCGTGGCACAGGGCCACGGCCAGGGCGTCCGAGGCGTCCGGGCCCGGCTGCTCCGCGAGGCCCAGGATGCTGGCCACCATGAAGGCGACCTGGGCCTTGTCGGCCCGGCCGCTGCCGGCCACGGTGTTCTTGACCAGGGCGGGCGAGTACTCGAAGACGGGGATGTCCGCCAGGGCGGCGGCCAGGATGGCGGCGGCCCTGGCCTGGGCCAGCTTGATGGTCCCCCGGGGGTTCTTGGCGGTGAAGACGTCCTCCAGGGCCATGGCCTTGGGCCTGAAGGTCTCCACCAGCCCCACGACGGCCCGGTGGATGTAGGCCAGCCTCTGGGCCATGGGCCACTCGGCCCTGGGCGAGACCGCGCCGCAGGAGACCATGGCCAGGCCGCGCCCGGAGGGGGCCACCAGGCCGTAGCCGGTGTGGAGGCTGCCGGGGTCTATCCCCAGGATGGGCCCCCCGCCGCCGGCGGGGGGAGGGGAGCCTGGATCGGGGGCCATGGGCCGTCTCAGCCGAGGAGGGCGGCCGACTCGTCGGAGAAGTCGATGTTCGACCAGACCCTCTGGACGTCGTCGAGATCGTCGAGGGCGTCCAGGAGCCTCATGGCCGAGGCCAGGTCCTTGCCCTCCATCTCCAGGTTGACCGAGGGCACGAAGGTTATCTCGGCCGTGGAATAGGCCATGCCGGCCCGCTCGAAGGCCGCCTTGACGGCCTCCAGGTCGCCGGTGCTGGTCTGGACCTCGATGGTCTCGCCGCTGGCGGTGATGTCCTCGGCCCCGGCCTCCAGGCCGACCTCGACGGCCTGGTCCTCGGTCACGGCGGAGCCCTCGAAGACGATGTTGCCCTTCTTGTTGAACATCCAGGCCACCGAGCCGGGCTCGCCCAGGTTCCCGCCGAACTTGCTGAAGGTGTGCCGGACCTCGGAGGCCGCCCTGTTCTTGTTCTCCGTCAGGACCTCGATGAGGATGGCCGCCCCGCCGGGGGTGTAGCCCTCGTAGTAGAGCTGCTCGTAGCTGACCCCCTCAAGCTCGCCGGTGCCCCTCTTGATGGCCCGGTCGATGTTGTCCTTGGGCATGTTGGCGTTCTTGGCCGTCAACAGGGCGGTCCTGAGCCTGGGGTTGCCCCCGGGGTCGCCCCCGCCCTCCTTGGAGGCCATGGAGATTTCCTTGATGAGGCGGGAGAAGAGCTTCCCCCTCTTGGCGTCGGCGGCGCCCTTCTTGTATTTTATGGTGCTCCACTTGTTGTGTCCGGACATGCCTAAAGCTCCTTGTCGCTGCTGTTGGGGGGACGCGGTCCAGCCCCTGGGGGAGGCCCCGGGGCGTCACTCCGGCTGGGGCGGGATCTGGGAGTCCAGCATTTCCCTGAAGGCCGGCCAGGCCTCGGCCATGGCCGGATCCAGGATCTCGATGGAGGCCGCCTTCCTGAGGTTCCCCAGGGCCGTCAGGAACAGCCGCTCGGTATTGACCGTCAGGAGATACTCCAGGATTTCCGGCCTCAGTTCCTCGAAGGTCATGGTCCCGGCCGGCCTGCGCTCGATCGCCTTGACGATGTGGTAGCTGAACTGGGACTCCACCGGGCCGCCGACCTGGCCCGGCTCGAGCCCGAAGAGGACCTCCTCCAGCTCGTCGAAGTCCAGGGACCCCCGGCCCACCCAGCCCATCTGGCCGCCGGAGGTGGCCGCCCTGGTGGCCTGGTCCATGTTCCTGTCGGCCAGTTCCTCGAAGTTCGCCCCGGCCACGGCCTCCCGGTAGATGGCCTCGGCCCTTGCCTTCACGGAGGCCTTGGCCTGGGGGTCCTCCTGGCCGCTGTTGAGGGGCACCGGGATCATGATCTGGATGGCCCTGACCTGCTCCGGGTGCCTGGCCTCCTCGATGTGCTCATCGTAGAAGGCCCTGGCCTCCTCGTCGGTGGCCAGCGCCTCCTTGAGGAAGCCCGTGTCCCGCCAGGCCCTCAGGGCCAGGTTGTTCGTGACCTGCCTCCTGACGGTGGGCAGATCCGTCCCGAAGGCCGGCAGGGCCTTCTCGAAGGCATCCCGGCTGCCGTAGTCGCCGACCATCTGGTTTATGGCCGACTCGACCTCAAGCTCGCTGGGGAAGAAGCCGAGCGCCTGCGCCTCCTGGACGGCCACCTCCATGGTGGCCAGGGAATTGAGGATCTCCAGCCTCATGTCCATGGGGGGCTCGCCGGGTTGGCCGTCCTCGGTGGCGGCCCCCTGCTGGGCCTGGCCAATCCGGAGCATCTCGTCGTACTCCCTCCTGAGGATGGGCTGGCCGTTGACCAGGGCCACGGGGGTGTCGTCCGGGGCCCCGGCGGCGCCCCCGGGGATGGCCGCGGGGGGCGCCGCCGGCCTCCCGGGGGCCACGGAGTCGCCCGGCCCGTAGGTCTGGACGGCCAGGATCACGAGGGCCGCGGCGATCAGGGCCCCCAGGGCGATCAGGGCCCCGCGGGGCCAGAGGGTCAGGCCTTTCCTGCCCTCAGGCCGGGAGGCGGAGTTTTTTTTCTGGGTTGGGTTGGGCATCAGGACTTCCTGGTTGGGGTTTTAGGGGCCTTCTGGGAGGATTTTCGCTTTGGGCAAAAAAAGAGACCAACTAAATTTATTTTTAGTCAGCTGTGGCGATATATGGCTGTTTTATCGTGTGGGTCGATTGTCTGTTATTACGCCGAGAGTCCCCAAGGGAAAACGGGCCGGGGGCGGGAAATCCCTGCCCGCCGCCGAGGCCCATGGGCCCCGCCGGCCACCGGGGACGGGTGCCCCTGGCCGGCCCCGTCCCCGGCCGGAAGGGGAACGGGGCTAGCTGGCGTCCCGCTGGCCAAGACGGGCCCTCAGGACGCCCAGTTCCTGGTAGGCCGACAGGATGTTGCGGTTGATGGTCTCGTTGGCCTGCCTTATCTCGGCGAGCTGGGCCAGGTACTCGTTCTTTATGTCCCGCATGCGGTCGTACTCGGACCTGTTGAGGCCGCATCCTGGGGCGGCGACGAGGGCCAGGACGGCCAGAAGGGCTAGGATGGGTTTCATTTTCTTTCCACGGGACGGCCCCGGGCGGCCGGGGACGCCCATCAGTATTGGAAGTAGATGAAGGGCAGGACACCGTCGGGGCCGATTTTTATGATCATTATAACCCAGAAGGCGCACCAGAGCGATAGGGCCGCGACGCCCATGCGCCCCTGGATGACGGCCATGGCCTCCTTGAGGCCGGAGCCCGCCCACTGGCCGAAGAGGGTCAGCAGCACTATGAGCCAGGCCATGAGCGGGGCCCCCTGGCCCGGCCTGGAGAAGTCCAGGGCGGCCCCGGCCACGTCCAGGGCCTGCCCGAAGGAGTCCGCCCTGAACAGGATCCACATGAAGCTTACAAAATTAATGGTTAAAAGGAAACCCCCCCATTTTTTCAGCCCCTGGTGGCCGGGCTCGCGGATCTGCCACCTCTTGAAGCCGATGGACTGCCAGGCCCGCTCCCTCCGGCGCCGGGCGGCCAGGACGACATGGGCCAGGGCCACGGCCAGGCCGTGCCCCAGCCCCCAGACCAGGTAGCGCAGGTGGGCCCCGTGCCACAGGCCGCCCAGGGCCTGGGTGACCATGACGTTGAGGAAGCCGGAGCCCTTCCTGGAGCCCCCCAGCGGGAAGTAGAGATAGTCCCTCAGCCAGTTGGACAGGGACATGTGCCAGCGCCGCCAGAAGTCCCGGATGTTGGTGGAGAGGTAGGGGGAGTCGAAATTACGGCCCACGTCGAAGCCGAGCATCAGGGCCACCCCCTGGGCCATGTCCGAGTAGCCCGAGAAATCAAGGTAGATCTGGGCGCTGTAGCCGTACACCCCGGCCAGGACCCCCAGGGCCGAGTAGTTCTCAGGGACCTGGAACACCCCCCTGACGATGTGCTCCGAAAGGTAGGCCGACAGGGCCACCTTCTTGAAGAGGCCCGTCAGGACCAGGACGATGGCCAGGTTCAGGTCGGTGGGCCTGGGCTGCCCCAGCTGGGCAAAGAAGGGCTCGCTCCTCTGGATGGGGCCGGAGAGGACCGTCGGGAAGAAGGAGACGAACAGGAGGGTGTCCCTGAAGCTGGGGCAGGGCCTCCGGGGGTCGCGGAAGTGGTCGATGGCCAGCGACAGGCCCTGGAAGGTGAAGAAGGACATGCCCACGGGATAGACGATTTGCGGCAGGCGGAACAGGCCCTCCAGGGGGCCCGAGAGCCCCAGCGCCTCGAGGGAGGTCAGCAGGAACTCGAAGTACTTGAAGAAGGCCAGCAGCGAGAGGCAAAAGGCCACGTCCAGGATCAGGAACAGCTTCCTGTGCCTGGCCAGGGCCGGCACGGACATCTGCCGGACCGCGAGGAAGTTGGCCCCGGCGACGATGGCCAGGAGGGGCAGGAACTTGGGGGCCCCCAGGGAATAGAAGGCCAGGCTGGCCACCAGGAGAAATGACGGATAGGCCCGGCCGTTGGCCCTCAGCCGCCAGTTGAGGACCAGGACGAGGCCCAGGAATATTGCGAAATCTAGACTGGTAAAGGGCATGGGGTGGGTCAGGCCTTGGTGGTGTTGGTTTTTCTCGCGCTAGGAGGAGCCTCCAGCTTGTCGCCGCCATGACCTGGCGGCCGGGCCTGCCTGTCTGGGCCGAAAACCAAAAAACCCCCGTTAAAGGAGGTTGGCTGGCGAGGCCCTGTCGGATGGGTCATGGAGGCGGCAGGCGGATTCGAACCGCCGATAACGGTTTTGCAGACCGTCGCCTTAGCCACTTGGCTATGCCGCCTCTACCCGGACAGCGATCCGCAGTGGTTCGCAGAACATTTGGCAATATATACAATCCGGCCCTGTTTGTCAACGCCGGATTTGGCCGTTTGGCCGTCGCTGTTGGCCGCGTCCGCGGTCAGCCGGGAATGGGCCAGGAGACGATCCGCCCCCGGCCGGCGTGGGGAACGGGGGGCCTGGTTCCCGCCCCACGCGAGGCCACGGCGACATGGGGCTGGGAGGGATCGGGCCTTTGCCCAGGCCGGTTCCGCGATGCCGGGGGGATGGCCCCAGGTCCGGCTCACCCGCCCATCAGGGCCAGACTCTGGCCCCGGCCATAAATCCCCAGACCGATCCTGACGACCTTCCTGGCCCGGCTCTCATGGGGCCGCGGATATCCCTTGCCGTCGATGGCGGCCAGGGCGGCCTGGGCCAGTCTGGCCTGTATTCTCCCGATTTTCGCTTTCGTTGGGCCAGGCTTTTTCTTCCTCCTGGCGATAACGCCGCTCCCGTCATCGGGATCCTCATCCTCGCCTTTCTCGTACTTGAGCTCAATGACGGCGCACAGGCCGTCGTCGAAGACGACCGCTATGTCAGGGGTGCCCGTGGAGCCGGGCATCCCCGAGAGCGAGATGGCGGCGCCGGGCATGTCGTACAGATAGCCATGCAGCACGCTGTGGTAGTAAGACTCCTCGGGACGGTGGCGTATGGCCGGGATGGAGCCGAAGATGGAGTTGACCAGTGTTGACAGACCCTCGGC
>JAISEK010000026.1 GCA_031264145.1 Deltaproteobacteria bacterium | reverse complement strand
TGCCTTGTGGGTCCAGTTATGGTAGCCTAGCGCAAAACCCGCCCTGGAGAGTTTTGGCCGGGGTCAAGTCGCCTGCCCGGTATTTTGGGCCTTGGTCCTTGGCGCCAAGGAATCCAGGGCCAGGGTTGCGGGCAGAAGCCAAGGGTCTTGCTTTTTCGCCGATATCTTGGCCCTCTACCCTGGGTTTTCGCGATACGGTCTAAACCTTGACAAAAACAAGTATATCCAAATTCCCTCTCTTGACCACCAACGACAAAACAATCTCCATGCATGGCGGGCCATCGGACCGGGGCCACCCCCTGGCCGTCCTGGGACGCCCGTGGATTCCGGGGTCCAGCCGGCCCGAGCCGCGAGCGACGACGGAGGCCCCAAGTGGCTCCCTCGTCAGCCGGCGGCAAGGCCCCGGCTGGCCTTCCCCGCATGGGTCCCTATGTCTCCGCTGACGACCAAATTGACCAAGGCCGCCCTGACCCTGGACGACGGCACCGCATTCGAGGGCCTGTCTGTGGGCCAGGTGGCCGAGGCCGAGGGCGAGGTCATCTTCATAACGGCCATGAGCGGCTACCAGGAAGTCTTGACCGATCCCTCCTACCACGGCCAGATAGTTGTCTTCACCACCGCCCACGTCGGCAACTACGGTACCCGCGCGGCCGTGGACCAGGCCCAGGCCGCCCAGGCCGCCGGGGCCGTCTTCCATGAGCTCTGGCTGCCCCCGGTCACCCACTGGCTCTCGGAGAGGACGCTCCCGGACTACATGGGCCTCCACGGGGTGGCCGGGCTCACGGGGGTCGACACCAGGGCCCTCACCCTCCACCTCAGGGACAGGGGGGCCCGCAACGGCTTCATCGGGCCCCTTGGCCCGGACCCCCTGGCGGCCAGGGACAGGGCCAGGGACATCGTGCCCATGGCCGGCCGGGATCTGGCCATGGAGGTCAGCTGCCGGAGCCCCTACAGGCTAAAGGCCAGGCCCTCTCTGGCCGTGGCCGGCCCGCCCATGTCGGTGGCCGTCCTGGACTTCGGGGTCAAGAGGTCGATTTTGGACGGCCTGAGGGACCAGAACCTGGATCTGGCCGTCTGGCCGGCCAACACTGGCGAGGATAAGTTCCTGGCCGACAGGCCCCATGGCCTATTCCTGGCCAACGGCCCGGGGGACCCGGCCGCCTGTGGCTACGCCGTCAAGGCCGTGCGGGCCTGCCTGGGCCGGCTCCCTGTCTTCGGCATCTGCCTGGGCCACCAGATAATGGGCCTGGCCGCCGGGGCGGCGACCTACAAGCTCCCCTTCGGCCACCATGGCCTCAACCACCCGGTCCAGGACAGCCTTACCGGCCGCATCTGGCTGACCTCCCAGAACCACGGCTTCTGCGTGGATCCCGACAAGCTCCCCCCCAACGTCAGGCCAAGCCACTGGAACATCAACGACGATACCGTCGAGGGCCTGGAATGGTCCGACCTCCCGGCCTTCTCGGTCCAGTTCCACCCCGAGGCCTCGCCCGGCCCCCACGACGCCCAGGGACTCTTTCACAGGTTCCGCCAGCTTTTGGAGGATTTCCATGCCTAGGCGCCAGGATCTGGGGACCATAATGATATTCGGCTCCGGCCCCATCGTAATCGGCCAGGCCTGCGAGTTCGACTATTCGGCCACCCAGGGCTGCAAGGCCCTCAAGGAGGAAGGCTTCCGCCTGGTCCTCCTGAACTCCAACCCGGCCACGGTCATGACCGACCCGGAGATGTCCGACAGGACCTACGTCGAGCCGATGACCGCCGAGATAGCGGCCGAGATAATGCGCAAGGAGGACGTCCGGGCGATCCTGCCGACCCTTGGCGGGCAGACGGCGCTCAACCTGGCCATGGATCTCTTCACCCAGGGGCACCTTGACAGGCTGGGCGTCGAGATGATCGGCTCGACCCACGAGGTCATCGAGATAGCCGAGAGCCGCCAGCGCTTCCGGGAGACCATGACCTCCCTGGGCCTCGACATCCCGGCCAGCGGCCTGGCCGGCACCACCGACGAGGCCCTGGAAATCGCCCGGAAAACGGGCTTCCCGGCCATTGTCAGGCCATCCTTCACCCTGGGCGGCACCGGTGGCGGGGTGGCCTTCAACCTCGACGAGCTCGGCGAGCTGGCCTGGAGGGGCCTGGCCGCCTCGCCCATTCACCAGATCCTGGTCGAGGAGTCGCTCATCGGCTGGAAAGAGCTTGAGCTGGAGATGATCCGTGACCTGGACGACAACGCCATCATAGTCTGCGGCATCGAGAACGTCGACCCCATGGGCGTCCACACCGGCGACTCCATCACCGTGGCCCCCATCCAGACGCTGACCGACGTCGAGTACCAGGCCATGCGGGACGAGGCCCTGCGGGTGGCCAGGGCCGTGGGCCTCAACGGTGGCTGCAACATCCAGTTCGCCATAAACCAAAGGACCGGGCGCCGGGTGGTCATCGAGATGAACCCCAGGGTCTCCCGCTCTTCGGCCCTGGCCTCCAAGGCCACTGGCTTCCCCATCGCCCGGGTGGCCTCCAAGCTGGCCGTGGGCTACACCCTGGGGGAACTCAAGAACGGCATTACCGGGAAATCGGCCTGCTTCGAGCCTGCCCTGGACTACTGCGTGGTCAAGGCCCCCCGCTTCAACTTCGAGAAATTCGCCGGGGCCTCGCCCGTCCTGGGCCTGGAGATGAGGGCCGTCGGCGAGACCATGGCCCTGGGCGGCAATTTCAGGGAAGCCCTGCAGAAGGCCTTGAGGGGCCTGGAGATTGGCCAGTCCGGCCTCGGAAGCGCCCGGCTGGGCATCCCTGGCGGCCTGGGCCCTGAGGAGACGCTCCAGGCCATCAGGGAAAAGCTGGCCCTGCCCCTCCCCGAGCGCCTCTCGTACCTCTATGAGGCCCTGAAGCTGGGCCTCCCGCACGCCGAGGCCGTGTCCCTGACCGGGCTCGACCCCTGGTTCGTCTCCCAGGTTGGGCTCATCCTGGAGGCCGAGAGGCTGGCCTCCGGGACAGTGGCCGAGACCCTGGCCCAGGGCGGCCGCCCCTCGGCCGAGGAATGGCGCTTCCTGAAGGCCCAGGGACTCAGCGACGCCCGCCTGGCCAGTCTCGTCTCCGAGACCAGGCCAGGGCTGGGGCTGACCGCCCAGGCCGTCACCGGGTACCGCGAGGAGGCCGGGGTCAGGCCCCACTTCAGGCAGGTCGACACCTGCGCCGGCGAGTTTGAGGCCGGGACCCCCTACTTCTACTCAAGCTACGACTCGCCCGTCTCTCCCGCCCCTCCTGCTCCAGGGGCCACGGACGGTCCCAGGCGCGTCATGATCCTGGGCGGCGGGCCCAACCGAATCGGCCAGGGCATCGAGTTCGACTACTGCTGCGTCAAGGCCACCCAGGCCTTCGCGGCCATGGGCCTTGAGACCATAATGGTCAACTCCAACCCCGAGACCGTCTCCACCGACTACGACGCCGTGGGCCGCCTCTACTTCGAGCCGGTCACCCTGGAGGACGTCCTGGCGGTCTGCCACCTGGAACGCCCGGACGGGGTCATCGTCCAGCTGGGCGGCCAGACCCCCCTCAATCTGGCCCAGGACCTCAAGAACCAGGGCGTCCCAATCTGGGGGACCGACCCGGTCTCCATCTTCCGGGCCGAGGACCGCTTCGGCTGGAACACCCTGGTCAAGGAATTGGGCCTCAGGCAGCCGCCCAGCGGCATGGCCGAGGACGCCGCGACGGCCAAGGCCATCGCCGGCCGCATAGGCTACCCGATCATAGTCAGGCCGTCCTTCGTCCTGGGCGGCCGGGCCATGTGCATCATCCACAACGAGGCGGCCCTCCTGGCCTACGTGGCCGACTTCGGCTCATCGGGGCTCAACCTCGGGCCCCACAACCCCATCCTGGTCGACAAGTTCCTGGAGGGGGCCATCGAGGTCGACGTCGACGCCGTGGCCGACGGCGAGCGGGTGGTCATCGCCGCCATCATGGAGCACATCGAGAGGGCCGGCATACACTCAGGCGACTCCTGCTGCTCCATCCCCCCCATAACCCTGCCGGACAATGTCCTGGACGGCATAAGGCGCCAGACAGGGAAGCTGGGCCTGGCCCTGGGGGTCAGGGGGCTCATGAACATCCAGTTCGCCGTGACCAAGGACGAGGAGATCTACGTCCTCGAGGCCAACCCCAGGGCCTCCAGGACCGCCCCCTTCGTGGCCAAGGCGACAGGCCGGCCCCTCATCCAGGCTGCGGCCAAGGTCATGGCCGGGCGGACCCTGGAGGAAATAGGCTTCACCGACGAGACCCCGCCGGGCTACTTCGCGGTCAAGGAGGCTGTACTTCCCTGGAGCCGCTTCAAGGGTGCCTACGTGGACCTGGGCCCGGAGATGCACTCAACCGGCGAGGTCATGGGCCTTGACGGCAACTTCGGCCTGGCCTTCCTGAAGGCCCAGGCCGCCGCCGGCATGACCATCCCCCAGTCCGGCGACGTGGTCCTCACTGTCTGCGACGGGGACAAGAAGGCCCTGGTGCCCCTGGCCAGGGAACTCAGGGACCTGGGCTTCGCCATCCACGCCACCGCCGGGACCCTCAGGGCCCTGGAGGAGGACGGCATCGAGGCCAACTTCCTGGAGAAGCTCCGCTCGACCAGGCCCAACATCGTCGATTTCCTGAGGACCAGCCCGGTCCAGCTGGTGGTGAACACCACCAGCGGCCAGACGGCCGACAAGGACTCGGTCGACATAAGGGCCGAGGCCATCAGGCGGGGAATAACCCTTATTACCACCATGGCCGGCTTCAACGCCGCCGTGACCGGCCTGAAGGCCATGAACAAGGACCACTGGCGCATAGCCCCGCTCCAGGACTACCATCGCCCTTCGGGAGGCGCCTGACGGGTCCCCAGGGCCCAGGCCATGGACTTTTCCACTATGGGAATTCGATTTCCAGCCAAGGCGATGGCTTGGTTTTCCCATGAGGTTATTTCCGGGCCATGGATCTTCCGGCAATGGCCCAGGGGGCGGTATTGGCCATGCGGCCAGCCGCGGGAGATGCGGGACGCAAGGTGACAGGCGGCGACATCCAGATTAAGGACCAGGCCAGCGAGCTCAGGCTCCTCTTCGAGGTCAGCCAGGCCCTCAACGGGGCGGCCTCAGAGCTGGCCGGGCACCTGGACGAGGCCCTGGCCCTCATGGCCAGGTACACGGGCATGATGAGGGGGGCCTTCTACCTGATCGCCCCCAACGGGGACATCGTCATGGAGGCTGCCTACGGCCTGAACCCGACCGAGCGCAGGAGGGCCCACTACAGGCCTGGGGAGGGTGTCATCGGGCGGGTGGCGGCCACCGGGATGGCCATGGCCGTGCCCAGCGTCTCCCAGGAGCCCCTGTTCCTGAACCGGACCAAGGCCAGGGATCTCAAGAGGGAGGACGTCTCCTTCATCTGCGTCCCCATAATCCTGGACGGCAGGACCATAGGGGCCATCTCGGCCGACCGCCTCTTCGCCGACACGGTGCGCCTGGAGGAGGACATGCGCCTGCTGGCCATCCTGGCCACCCTGATCGCCAGGGCGGTGGGGGTGAGGCGCGACTTCTCGGCCCGCCACGAGGCCATGCTGGAGGAAAACCGCCGCCTCCAGGCCATCCTCAACCAGAACTTCAAGCTTGGCCGGATGGTCGGGCAGTCCAAGGCCCTCCGGAACATCCTCGAGGAGGTGGCCCAGGTTGCCGCCACCAACGTGACCGTCCTCATCCGGGGCGAGAGCGGCACGGGCAAGGAGATGATAGCCTCCCTGATCCACTCCAACAGCCTCAGGACCGGCGGGCCCTTCGTCAAGGTCAACTGCGCCGCCCTCCCGGAGGGCCTGGTCGAGAGCGAGCTGTTCGGGCACGAGAGGGGCGCATTCACCGGGGCCGTGACCGGCCGCAAGGGCCGCTTCGAGATGGCCCACGGGGGGACCCTCTTTCTGGACGAGGTCGGGGACATGAGCCTGGCCACACAGGCCAAGCTCCTCAGGGTCCTCCAGGAAAAGGAGTTCGAGCGTCTGGGCGGGGGCCAGACCCTCAAGGTCGACGTGAGGCTGGTGGCGGCCACCAACAGGGATCTGGAGAAGATGGCCGAGGAGGGTCTTTTCAGGATGGACCTCTATTACCGCCTCAGCGTCTTCCCCCTGTCGCTCCCGCCGCTCCGCAAAAGGGTCGAGGACATAATGGATCTGGCCGAGAGCTTCGCCAAAAAGTTCTCGGCCGACGAGGAGAGGCCCATCCGCATATCCAGCGAGGCCTACAGGCTCCTCATGGCCTACGAGTGGCCTGGCAACATCAGGGAACTGGAGAACATCATCGAGCGGGCGGCCGTGCTCTGCGGGCCGGAGGGACTGATCGAGGCCAGGCACCTGCCGGTCTGGCTCCAGGGCCTGGAGGACGAGAAGGAGGCCAAGACCCTGCGCGAGGCCGTGGCGGCCCTCGAGAAGCGCCTCATCGACGAGGCCCTGGCGGCCACCGGCGGCCACGTCAGCCAGGCCGCCGAGCGGCTGGGCCTGACCGAGCGCAGCATGGGCCTCAGGATGGCCAGGTACGGCATCGACTTCCGGCCCTTCCGGGCCAAGCGCTAGCCCCCGTCCCCTCGCCCCAGGCCGCTCAGGATCAGGTACTTGGAGAGGGTGTAGTAGGCGCTCACGGCCGAGACGGCCACCCCCGCCGGGCCATCCAGGAAGCCCAGCTTCAGGATCGTCGTCTTGGCGAAATTGGCCAGGCCCTTGGCCAGGGCGGTGGACACACCGCAGCACCGGCCCATCCCGGCCGCCTCGGCGGCCCAGATCCGGGCGTACCTTTCCATCTTCGTCAGGAAATGCTCCCAGCTTCGGTAGGTGTGGTGCTCCAGGAACCCGGAAAGGGTCGCTAAGGGCAGATCGGTGACCGGCGTCTCGTGGACCCGCCCGGCCCACGCCACGGAGCCCCGGGGAAAGAGCCTGGGCACCCAGTCCGGGGCCAGGTGCCCGAAGCGGAACCGGCGGCCGAAGGCGAAGTTGCGCCTCAGGGCCCTGCCGGCTGACCCGCCCCCCTCCCGGACGTGCCTGGCCACCGCCTCGGCCAGGCCGGGGGTGAACCTCTCGTCGGCGTCAAGGAAGAAGACCCAGTCGGCCGTGGACACCGCGAGGGCATAGTTCCTTTGCCCGCTGAAGTCGTCCATGGCCCGGCCGTGGACCACCGCGCCAGCCCCTCGGGCCAGGGCCACGGTCTCGTCCGTGCTCCCGTCGTCGATGACCAGCGCCTGCCCCAGCCCCCTGAAGCTGGCCAGGCAGGGCAGGATGTTGCGGGCCTCGTTCTTGGTCAGGATGACGATGTCCAGGGTCATGGGGCCAGGGCTCCCTCCAGCGGCGCCCCGGCCAGGCTGGCGCCACCAACAGTGACCGAGCCGGGGAAAGTCCGCCCTCGATTCGAGGGGTTCAGGGACGCCTCAAAATCAGGGCCGATAACCTCGTCAGGTTATCAGCGGCCAATTCCGCTTGCCAAAAATGATGCCCACGCAAAAAACCCAGTAAAACCAAAATAACTTTCTTTTGATGTCTATTATCGAGGCATTAAGTCCGCAGAATTAAATCAATATGGTTTTTCATGACCATAAACTAAATTATTTACCTAATTTATTAGCGATAGGCTTAAAAAAGACAGCATGATTGGAAAATATAATTAGGCATTAGGTATAAATTGGTTTTAGCAGCAAGAAAAAAGATAGCTAGACGACTGGATATAGTGGCGGCGTAGACCAAAATTTAATCACCTATTACTTCACCTGCGCCTCATTCCAGCTATCAGGCAGACACATGCAGAGCCCATAGCAACATGTGTCTGCCTGGCTTAATACCGGCATCACTGCAAGCTGCTTATATCAAATTCAATCGGCTCGCTACCGTTCTTGCCTGTTATGGACACCTTGTCAGGCTTGAAGCCATCCGGAAGATTAACAGTGCAGGCAACGCGGCCTGACTCATAAAGATAGCCTTCAGAGGTGATCTGCATAGAGGCGTCAAGGTTGGAGAAGCTTGTCGCTTTAATCCTCTCCCCGCCTGAGCTCAGCTCTACCTCGCTTAAGACGGCATCCTTTTCCAGCTTGATGATAAACCTGCCGTCATCGAATCCGATAACTGTGAATGTCCCATCAGTCAAAACCGGAGAGGCACCGGTTCCAGCCGACGAATCGTCAGCCGCTCCAGGGCTGGCGAACAAAATAAGCATTAGTGCCAAAGAGAGCAATAACATAAAGGCTTTCATGGTCATTTCTCCTTTATTGAGTATTTTCTGCTCACGGTCCGAGCGAAAGCACTCCAGCTACCCGCCCGGGACAAGACCGACAACCTCAAACTATCATGCCAAAGTCGTCTCAGGCTGAAACTGCCCAGACAAGATGGCCTGGGGTAGTTTTCATGTGTCGCTCACGGGCATTTGAACTCGTATTGTTTTTCATGGTTGTCCTCTGCAAAAAAACTGACCACTTCAGGCTTTTTTGAAGATGAAAACATGAATGTTATTGCATTGTTACCTACGGAGGCATTTTCCCAGCCGTATTTCTCGCCCCCAGACGTATATTCGCACCACACCGGCACGATCAACTTCCCGTCGCGTAAGGGCAAGCCCTCAAACCCAGAACCGTTGATGGTGATAGTCGTGCCGCCGTCATCGCCAGTTCCCAGGATGAATTCACTGATCGTGTAGTCTTTTCCGTTGGATGATATAGTCAACGGAAGGGTGTCCTCCGCTGAAGCCAAATTCGGAAATAGAACAAAAAAAAGACCAAGAAGAAAAGCTGACAAAAGAAGCCGACACGACATCGCGGCCGAATTTACCGGCTTGAAGTCGTTCGGCCTGACTGTCCGTCCCGCCCAGAAATCCGATTTCAAGTAATCCTCCCCTTCCTTGCGCGCTTGATGCGGAACCATCAGCGGCCTTTGGTGTTGCTAGTGAGTCGCGGCCATGATGTCCCGGCTGATTTCATCGCAACGCCGGAACACTCCGCGGAAAGGCTGGTGCAGGGCATTTCAGGGGCAGAAAAGAGAGTTACGCCCAAAACCGAAAGCTTCTCGCCATATCATGCCCTGGGAAAGGTCATATTTTCAAAACAACGTGTTTTTGCGTTCTCATCTGCAGCCATTCCCCTAGGATCGGCAGGCGTCCCCGCCCGGCCCCATTTTGTCGTCCTTTTCCTCATAGAATCGGTAAATCCTGTTCAGGACAACTAAAAGGGAGACTATATAATATATGGAGCCCAGACCCATGAACCAGTTCATCAGGTCGTATTTTATAATTATGGACAAGGCATATGTAATATACAACAAGTATTTTACTCTAAAAAATTTTCTCTTGAATTTAATATTTATACCATTAGCATACAAAAACAGACCAATAAAGACAATGTAGCTGTTGGAGAAGATGACGGCCAAGAGGGCGCTGCTGTGGAGATGCCAGGCCGCCGCGGCCGAGATGACCACTGGCCCGGCCTGGTCGACCACGATGTCGACCAGGGAACCGCCCTCGCTGGTCTTGCCCTGGACCCTGGCCATGCAGCCGTCTAGGCCGTCGGTGACCACGTAGAGGCTGACCAGGAGCATCATGGCCGGATAGTAGCCGGTGGGGCAGGCGGCCCCGGCCACGAGGAGGAGGACGCCCAGGGCCGACATCTGGTTCGGGGTCATGCCCCAGCCGATGGCCCGATCGACCAGGGGCCTGAAGAACTTGTCCCTTTTGCCGGCAAACCTGAGCTGGCCGGCCCGTTCGGTCTCGTTGAAGTAGTCCATGGCACCACGCCCTGTCCCCTCACCGCCCCCATTGGGCCGGCTAGGACAAATGTCTGGTAATCAACGCCTCAAGGCGCGCTTCATCAGGGCCTCGCCCATGACCGACAGAAGGGAGGCCATATTGCGGCGCATCTGTCCGGAGCCGGTCCTGTGGGGCTCCAGCTCCACGGGATCGAAATGGAGGCGACCGGCCAGGGCATCGAACCAGCCTGGCCCGCCCATGGACTCGTGCCGCCCGGCCAGGCGGAGCTCGCCCGGGAAATGGGCGTCGCTCCCGACGGACCAGCCCAGGCCTGGGCGACAAAACTCGTCCGGCAGGTGCCCGGTGAGCCTAATCTTCTCGCACAGGGCCGGACACAGGCGCCGCAGGCGCTCGAACAGGATCAAATCGCCGAACTGCCCGGCGATGCCGTTGTGCTTCTCCACGTAGTCGGCCTGGTCCAAAAGCCGCCCGAAATCCCTGAGGCCCAGGCGGTTTGCCGCCCCGGTCCGGCCAGGGGTGAAGGGGTGGGGGACGCAGGCGATGGCCCCCAAATCGTCCTTCAGCCGGCCCGTGTCCCAGACCGAGTGGCTGAACGGCCCTAGGGTCCTCAGGGCCGAGACCAGGCTGGCCTCGCTGTCGAGCCAGAAGATGATCTCCACCCCTTCCCTGGCTATCCACTCCAGGCCCGGGATGACCGCCACCGGCAAGCCCTGGCTCAGGTCGCGCAACCGCTGGAAGGCGCCGAGGGGATCCTTGTACACGTGCTCGGTCGAGGCCACGACGCCCACGTTGGATTTCTCGATGGAACGCCTATGCCCTTCCAAGAGACTTTTAAGTCTGTTTTTGGCGCATTTATATATATTGAGGTGATAATGGAGATCGCATAGGCACAAAATAAGACACCACGGCAAACCGATCTTGCCTTGTTACAATAAAACAATAAGTACCTGGCTGGTTCTTGGCTTCTTTTTCCAGCCATCTCCAGGGGGTTGCCCGAGAGGCCACCCTGAATGCGGCCACGCTGGATCTTAGGCCCGTCCGGGCCAATACGCAAGACCATTTCCCCTGGGTCCAAAAGACAGACGAGTTTTCATGGAAAACGCCCTCCAGCCGCCTTTGGGCTAACGATAGAACTCGCCGTCGAACCTGTGCGTACCAGTCCATTCCAGGACCGGGAGCATATCCTCCGGGTTCTCCCTGAGTACGGCGAGGAGGTAATCGGGTCTCCACACCATGAATCTCAGAAGCGTGTCAAAGCTATCGCCGGGATTTCGTGCAATCAGTGGCCTTATCAGATTGAGGCCCAGCATCCTGGCCAGGGTGAACAGGCCGTGGCCGTTCACCTGGCCGATGCCGCCTTGGTCCTTGCCGTAGACCCTGTAAAGGACCTTGGGGACCGGCTCGGCCTGACTGAGGCCCCTGGCGGCCCCAAGCATTTCCCCAGCCAGCGGGGCAAGGCTCGAGACGAAGGGCCGGCTGACCGCCTTGAGCTCGCCATCCCCCTTGGCGGGAAGCTTCTCCCTAGTCAAGAGGGCCGCGACCCTCAGCCCTTCCCAGCCCTGGGCCGAGGGGAGCCGCTCCCTGGCGACTTCGGGTGAAAGCGGGATCATGGCGAGCGACCACCTCTCGATGTGGCCACGTGCCTTGTCCCAGTCACTGGACAGGGTCTCGGTCCCGGCCAGTCCGTCCTGTAGGAGGGCCCTGACCTCCTGCCCCAGCCCCAGCCCCTTGCCGTCCTGGGGACAGATCACGTAATCGCCACCAAACTCTCGGATCAGGGAGACGGTCTCCCCATGGCAACCCAAGGCCCCCATGGCGACGGTCTTGCCCTTTAGCCCGCAATGGGCCTGTATCTCCCTGATCAACCCAGGAACGGCGGTATTATCCCCTGGTTTTTCCCAGACCGCCATGTGGGCCATGATTGTGGGGCCGGCCTGCGCATTGAGGATCTGGAGGCGCGATTTCGGGTCCGGGCGAAGCTCGGTGCCCGAGGATGTACGGCCATCGACATAAATGGTGTCCCTATCGCCCTTTTTGGTGCTTACCGGTCCATTCCTCCCCCCGGCGCGCCTGAGGAAGTCCAAGCCAAGCTCCTGGAACATCCCGTCAAAGAGGCTCGGGCCGGCCGTGCCCTCGATCGTCCTGTCGAAATCGTCCTTAGAGGGGACCGACTTGATCCCAGGAAAGAACTCCTTGAAAAGGAAGAGCCTGTCTTCGCAGAAATCGTGTATCTCCCTCAAGGACGCCTTGCCGGCAATGACGGCCACCACGAACATGGTCAGGATCTCTTCCTGCCCATGCCTTGATTTTCTTTTGGGACTTTGATCCGGTATTTTCGCCAAAAATTGGATTATCTTATCAATCAAATGGGAGGCCCTCGATTTTGATGCTCCCCATTATACTTAATTTGCCATAAATAGCAACAATAAAATTTATATTCTTTTAGCAATATATATAGTTTATATATGAAATATAGTTTATATTTTAGATATAAAAATAATATATTATATATTTTTTAATGTTATTTATCAATTAAAATAGAAAATAAGATTAACTTAATTTTATTGAGATAAATTAATATAATATATTATTTATGAAGTGATAATAATTTTAATAATTTTTTAATGCAGTAATATCATTATAATGATGCAACAGGTGCGTAAACAGGTGTGACCAACTAAACTTGTTATCATTGGATATGGAACCGTATTTCCTCAAGTAATTTCAATGCCCAAACGTCCAGAAAAGACAGCCTGGCCGAAAAAGAATCATGCTTTAGCCTTGCGAGGATCCAGAAACTCCTGATATCTATTGACATAGTAAATACTTTTATGTATGTTGTTAACAAAGAGGAATTGCCATGTCTCTGACAAACATGGATATACGCATGGATGAAGCCCTGAAATGTGTTTTTGCGGCCTTTAAGCGATGAAACGTGATTGACGGTGAAGACGGTATATATTCGCTATCCACAAAGGCATCGATCCTCGGAAAGGAAACGCCATTCAGGATAGCGGCGCAATATATAGATAGCTATAGACATTACAGCCCTCGAACCCAAATCGCCCAAAAACACGCTGTCGTAGCCGGCCAACATGGTAGTGGTTTTGCCTCAAAAGGCCCCGTACAGGTTACTTGAAAGGTAAAATACCGATGTCCAACGATTCTGGCGAACCCTGGACTTTTTTAGGATTTGTAGTGGGCTTCTGTCGGACACGCCTGCCGATTGTGGTTTTTGGACGATGTCCGGAAAGCTGACCGACACGGCTCAGTTGGTCATTATTTATCCCGGCAGTCCGCTACCCGCTCCATAAATAAAGGCGCGGGCCAGCAAAAACCCTGGTCGAGGCATGGAGAACGTAACCATCCCGCCAGGTTGCGTATAGGCTCAAGACTAGCGCAATGAAAACCCCATTAGTACTGACCTTTGAAGTTTAAGCCATGGACTAACCTTTGGATGCTCGAAACATGCAGCGACCAACACTTGGCCTTGCGGGCCATCCAATGGTTATGTTGTGGTATTTCGTATTAATGAAACCCAAAAGCTACTTGAACAGTGTGCGGACAATCGTGCGGCTATTTTTGGCTCATAAACGGACACGGATTCGCAAAATGTATCCGGTAACGTTTCGTGGGCTTTACCGCTTGGCCGAAGATTCAGTCGTCAAGCCGTAGTTAAGAGGTCAGTTATGAAAAAATTTGTCGGTCTTGCGTTTTTATTTATTTTATTTTCTTTTTTTAATGAAACATTCTTGTATGCAGGTTTTTGTGACCGTGTAAACTGCCAATATCTAGCGGATAGCAGCATTGCCAATGATGCGAAAAGTTGGTTTTGGAATAGGTATGACCAAGGAAGTGCCAGGATTGAGGATGTCCAGGAAATGGGTGACGGATTCAAAGTCATGATGAAGGTTCTCTACACATATAATGGCGGAAGACATGGCTGGGTTGAACTAGATATTCGAGGAAATTCAGTGTACTGTTTCAGGTACCACGATTACCCAAATGAATGCCGTACCCACCCAAAATAATAACAGTAAATTATTATTTTAATAACTATATACTATATATAGAAAATATTTTGTATTTTTTATCTAAATAAATACTTATATTTTTCTATATATTTGATTTTAATAGTATCTATTCTTATAATAGACAATAATTGATCATATATATTATCTGTTTTATAGTATTTATAAAATAATATTTATTAGTTTTATAGTTGTAGTAAACAATGTTTATTTTTAAAGCTAATAACTGATTAATAAGTTAAATAACAAGCTATAAGCACAACTACTCTAAAATTTTATTAAAATCATACAAGATGCCATTATTTTTTTTGATAATTAAATATAACTTAAACTAGAGTAAATTATATTGATTATATATACTATTTTTTATATTAGAGACTTATTTTGGTGGTTGATGTCCAGGCATTTTAGAATTAAAAAGTGGCTAACTATATGGTTTACATTATTTATACTGGTTTTTGCCATCTTTCTGACACTTCATTTTATAGATTTGACACCAAAATTGGCAGTTGAATGGAAGAGCCTGGGTCACATTCCGGGGCATGACCAGAAGGTCACCCCACAGGGCCTGGAGTATATTGACGGACACTTAATTCTTTCCGTCAGCGTTAATAATAAGGAAAACGTAATTTACGGATTGTCTTTATCAGACGACTCCTATGTCATTGACTCGATGTTCGTCATGCCTTATGAGGCCGTACACACAAGCGGTCTGGCTTGGGATGGGCAGGTCTTGTGGGCCATAGATTACATGAGCGATGCCATTTACAGGATAGATTTGGAAAAATCATTCGAGACAGGGCGGGCCGCAGTAACGGGGAGGGTAGCAACGGGTCTTTCTGGTTCCAGCTCAATTACGTTTTGCCGCATAAATGGAAAATCTTATTTGGCCGTGTCTGATTTCATGAATAGCGGCTACACATACCTGGTGGAGGCTGACAAGATATTGACGCCAACCCCAGTGGAGGACAAGGCCGCCCACAAATACAAAAACAGATTCTTCAGCCAGGGCCTGATGTGGGATGGCACATATCTGTACGAGGCTAACGGGGACCTTGGCCATGACACGATTTACCAAATCGATCTCCAAAACGCCTTGCACTCGAAAGACATGAAAAGCTCCGTCGTGCGAAAATACCGCGCGCCCTCTCGCATGGTCGAGGATTTGGCTACCAATGGTTCCTTGGTTTGGACCACGGATGAGGAGACATTGCAGATCTATCAAAGCACTTTCCCTTTTCCACCTCCCATCTCTCCCCGAAATGGCGACAAGACAATTCATTAAAGTTAGTTCAATTATAGTAAATTAATTTTCAGATTAAACGAACACATTAACATTATTTGTTAATTTTATTACCATATTAGGTTTTTCATGAACAGTCTGGACGAGAATCTGCCCTGGGCCCTAATCCCGGCCTTTCAGCCGGACCAGAGGCTGCCCGATCTGGTCGAGGGCCTTGCGGAGACCAAGGCCTTTGCCCGAATCATCGTGGTCGATGACGGTTCCTCCCCTGACAGGGGCTGGATCTTCGATTCCCTCAAAAACAGGGGCGACGTCGCCTTGCTGCGGCAGGCCGTGAACAGGGGCAAGGGCCAGGCCCTCAAGACGGGGCTAAATCACTTCCTCCTGGAGTCGGCACCTGGTTCCCCGGGCCTAGTCTGCTGCGACGCCGACGGCCAGCACCTGGCCGGGGACGCAGCCAAGGTGGCCCAAAAAGGGGCCCTGGAAGCCAAGTTCGCACTGGGGGTGAGGGTTTTTGGCCCCAATACTCCTTTTAGGAGCAAATTGGGCAACACCGTGACCAGCCTCGTCTTCGGCTTCTTCACCGGCTACCGCCTGGGCGACACCCAGACGGGACTGCGCTTCATCCCCAGGGACAAGGCCGGCTTCTTCCTGGGGGTGCCCTACGACCGCTTCGACTACGAGTTCGCCGCCCTGGTCAACATGACCAACGAGTTCCCCGGACAGACCATCCAGGTGCCCATCGAGACGGTCTACCTTGACGCCAACGCCTCGTCCCACTACCGCTCCATCAGGGACTCGTTGACAATAGGGGCCATCTTCGTCAAGTTCTTCTTCCTCTCCATCTCGACCACCGTCCTTGACTATCTGGTCTTCTCCCTCGTCTACTACCATACGAGGGAAATACTCTGTTCCTTCGTCATCGCCAGGGTTGCCTCAATCTTGTATAATTTCTCCCTTTCCAGGTACCTGGTGTTCAAAGTCAAGACCAATCTGGCCAAACAGCTGGCCAAGTACGTGGTCCTGGTGGCCGCCTTCATGTGCCTCTCCTGGGGACTGACGGAACTGTTTTTCCGCCTCTTCGGGCTCTACGTTGTCCTGGGCAAGCTCTTGTCCGAGGCCGGTCTCTTCCTCCTGAGCTGGTTCGTCCAGAGACGCTTCATTTTCATCCCCAAGGGAAACAAGACCGCCGCCCGATGACGCTTTTCTGGGGCATAATTGGCATCCTCCACGCCGTTTTCCTGCCAGGGGCGGCCATCTGCGCCCTCATTGCCCCCAGGCGGCTGGGCCCCGCCAGGTTCGCGAGCCTGGCCTTCATCCTCAGCCTGGTCGTCAACTACGTCATGGCCATGGTCCTGGTCCAGGCGAGCCTTTACACCCGCCCAGCCCTCATGCTGGCGGCGACGGCCAGCGCCCTGATCCTTTTGGCCGCCAGTCAGGCCCGTGGCCCTTCGGAGGACGAGCGGCCGCAGACGAAACCCTATTACAAGCCGGATAAGGCGAAGTACATATCATATTCGTTCAACCTCATATTTTTCGCGGCCCTGCTCCTGGTGGCCCTCTTTTTCCACAAGACGGTCTTCAAAAGCATAGACCAGATACTCAGCTGGAATTATTGGGCCGGATCCTGGGCCGCCAACTCCTACCCCCAAATACGCGGCGACTACCCGCAATTGATGCCCATAATCAAGTCCATACCCTATATCTTCATCGGGACGACCGACATTTTGGTCTTTTCCATCGTCTCGCTGGACATTTTCATCGTCTTCTTCCTGATTTGCCTGTCGACCCTCAAGGGCGGCAGGTATGGCCCGGCCGTCCCGGTAGTGGCCCTCCTGTCGGTCTATTTCTGGGTCATCACGCAGGCGGGCTACGCAGACGCCATGGTCGGACTCCTGGCCCTGATGGCCTTCGTCATCCTCCAGTGGGGCCTGGAACCCGGCCTGGGCCGCGGGGAAAGGAGGCTCCATCTCTTCCTGGCCTTCCAGGCAGCCGCGGCCGCCGCCATCATTAAGCAGACCGGCATGCTTTGGTGGCCCTGGTTCGTCCTGGTGGCCGCCGAGCTCCTGGAGGGCAGGCCAGTCAGGGAGAGGGCCAGGATCCTTTTTCTCCCCGTCCTGGCCTCGGCCCTGGTCGCCTTCCCCTGGTATCTCTACAACCGCTACCTAATTGCCCACGGGGAGGTTGCGCCAAATATACTGCTCATCATTAACTCCCCTGAGATATACCAGGGCCGTGGCCTGGCGGCCAGAATTTGTCGCGCCCTGGGCCATTACCCCCAATACTTCCTGTTCCTAGTCCCGGCCGTCTGGGGCCTAAAGGCCAAGGGCCTCAGGTTTTTGTCTGCCTCCTCCATTTTCATGGTGCTGTGCTTTCTCTTTCTCTTCAGCTATGCGTCTCGCAACCTGAGATTCCCGGTCATGCTCTCGTTTTTCCCCCTGGGCTGCCTCATTGACTCCTGGCACGAAAATGGCTCCTTGGGGCGGCAATATGCCAGGCTATGCGCATTTCTGTCCAAAGCGGGACAAGTACTCCTGAGGCGGACCATATTGTGCGCCTCGGTAGTCCTGGCCGTGATACTGGGCATTTCCTACGCCAACGGGACAAGCATCGATCAGAAGTTATTGCGGGAAAGGGTCCGCAGCTCCCTGGAGGTAGGCCTTTCCGGCGTCACCAAGCGGATTGACTGGCTCCAGAGCCAAAGCCCCCAGAGCATGCTCTCCATCGACGGGAGGCTCAAGCAGCTCTTGAGCGTCCAGGACGAGGGCTTCGTCTCCTACGGCGAGCACGGCGGCTTCGCTCTGGGCGACTTCGGCTACATAGTCATCAGCGACGCCTTCCTGCCTAGTCTCCAGGACCTGGGGCTGGACGAGCTTTTCGCCAAGGATTTCCAGGAAAGAGACATATCCATTTACGTCAGGCGCGACCTGATAGGGACCATTTACGGTCTTGACCACTGAAACTGCCGCCGCCCCGGCCCTTTGGCCGACACCAGGTCCCCTGGCCGACCCAAACCGCCTGTCGCTGGCCATCGCAGCCCGTGGGGCCTTCTCGCCCCTGGGGGCTCCTGCCCGCCTTGGGCCTTGCCACGGGACAAGGCTGGCCCCATTTGAGGAGGGATATTTTTTGTTGACTTCTGTTTTTTTTCTGCTAACCTGGTTTGGCTCTGAAAGGAAATTCTCAAATCATTCTATAATTCCATTCTTTAGAGCCAAACGAATATCACAGGAATTTTTATATAAATATATTTATCATAATTGATCTAATATCTAATGATTACAATCTTTTTTTAAATAGATTGCAATAATCTAGAATTAGTTTTAAAATTATTATATCTTTCCAAATATTTTCACATTCACCATATAAGTGATTCATCAACCATTTAGAATCAGCTAAAAAATTATTATTATTTTACGTATTCTTGATATATTTAGCCTTTTATCTATCAAAAATTTCATGTAAATAATTATATTTTTTTTAAATTAAAAATATTAATCGCAATGTAAAAATCACCTCAATTTTATACCCGAGATATAAATATCTCTTTTTTTATTTTTTAGTTATATAAATATATAACACTTAAAATATTATCCATAAAAACACGGACACGATCCTGGCCCCATGAAAATCCGTCGTCAACGTCAGCCAGCCCCCATCCCTTCCGGGAGTTCCGGCAAGGACGGCCAAACCCACGGCTGAATCAGAGCCTATTCCGAAGGATGACCCCGATGGCACTAGTCTCTCTCTCTCTCTCTCTCTCTCTGGCGGGTTAAGTCCGGAAAAACACTTTTTCCGCGAGCCTCGCAAGGCCCATGGGACAGCCATTAGGCCCAATATCCAATCAAGGACGATTGGATATTGGGCCCTTTTATTGGCCATTGGGATGGAATCAAGTCAAGAATTGCAGAAACCCGCGCCAAGCGGGGGTTAGACCATGGGGTGTCGGCCGGTCGGCCACGAGGCCGCAAGAGGAAGATGATGAAGGTTCTGATCCTGGGCGTTTCCGGAATGCTTGGCCATGCGCTATTCACCTGGCTTTGGGGTTCCGGGCTGGACGTGTACGGCTCGGCCAGGGATGTCCGGAGGCTTGAGGACTGGATGCCGCGGGAGAGCCTGGGGCGTCTGATAGGGGGTGTGGACGCCCTGGATTTCCCGACGGTCGAAAAGGCGGCGCGTGGTCTCAGGCCGGACGTATTGGTGAACTGCGTCGGGCTGATCCGACAGAAGCCGGAAGGCCGGGAAGCCCTGCCGTGCGTGGAGGTGAATTCCAGGTTCCCCCACCTTCTTTTGGGTCTGGCCAGGGAATTGGGCGCCCGGCTGCTCCATTACAGCACCGACTGCGTGTTTGACGGCCGAAAGGGGACCCCCTACGACGAGGACGATTTTTGCTCCGCCAGGGACGTCTACGGGCTCAGCAAGTATCTTGGCGAGATATCGGGCCCTGGGGCCCTGACCCTGCGCACCTCGATAATCGGGCACGAGCTGTTCGGCCAGAAAAACAGCCTGGTCGAATGGTTCCTGTCGAGTGAGGACCAGGTCAACGGCTACACGCGGGCCATCTATTCCGGGCTGCCGGCCGTGGAGCAGGCGAGGATCCTGGCCCAACTCGTCCTCCCGCGGGAGGATCTGTCCGGGCTCTTCCAGGTCTCCTCGGCCCCCATTTCCAAGCATGACCTTTTGGGGCTGGTGGCCGAGGAATACGGAAAGAGGATCGCCATCGTCCCTGACGATTCGGTGGTGGACGACAAACGGTTGTCCGGGGCCAGGTTCTTCCGGGCCACTGGCTACGTGGCACCTGGCTGGCCCTGGCTCTTGAAAAACATGCGCGAGCATCATCTGACTTACGGGCGGTAGACCAAATGGCCATGGATTTGAACAAGACCTTCGATGGCAGGCGGGTCCTGATTACCGGCGGCACCGGCTCGCTGGGCAAGCAGCTGGTCAACACGCTCCTCTCGGGCAGATACGGCTGTCCGGCCAAGATAATCATCTTCTCTAGGGACGAGGCCAAACAGTACGCCATGCGGATGCTTTACGAGCGGCGGGTCAACAAGGTCTCCGAGGAGATTATCTACAACAACTTCAAAAAGCTTTTGGAGTTCCGCCTGGGCGACGTCAGGGACTTCCTCTCGCTTCAGGGGGTCATGCGGGGCATCGACATCGTCATAAACGCCGCGGCCCTGAAACAGGTGCCGTCGTGCGAGTATTTCCCGCATGAGGCCAGCCTCACCAACATAATGGGGGCTAGCAACATCGTGAGGGCCATTGAGGAGCATGCGTTCCCGGTGGAGACGGTGGTCGGCGTCTCGACCGACAAGGCCTGCCTGCCCGTGAACGTCATGGGCATGACCAAGTCCCTCCAGGAGAGGCTGTTCATTTCCGGCAACATCAACTGCCCGGGTACCAGATTCGTCTGCGTTCGCTACGGCAACGTCCTGGCCTCCAGGGGCTCGGTGATTCCGCTCTTCAGGGAGCAGATCAAGAACGGCGGCCCGTTGACCATAACCACGGCCGACATGACTCGCTTCCTCTTGCCGCTGAACGGGGCGGTGACGACCATAGCCACGGCCATTTCCGAGGCCAACCCCGGAGAGACCTATGTCCCTAAAATAGCGTCGGCCCTGATTACCGACGTGGCCAAGGCCCTCATCGGCGACCGCGACGTGCCCATAACGACAATCGGCATCCGCCCGGGCGAGAAAATACACGAGATGATGATTTCCCCCGAGGAGGGGCAAAGGGCCTACGGCCGTGGCGACTTTTACGCCATCGCCCCGCTTTTGCCCGAACTCAGGGTTCCCCAGGACGAGACGCTTTTGCTTGGCCACCCCTATTCCTCCCACGACCACGTGATGGATTACGCCGAGACGCTGGCCCTCCTCCGCAGGCACGGGCTCATGCTGGACGATGTCCGCGAAGGCGAGGATTCGGAACTTCTGGCCTGACAAAAAGGCCACCGGGCCATAGGGCTGAGGCTGGGAGCCGCCATAGCGGCATAACTTGGGCGGCCGGTGCCAACTGGTTGAGGTGAGACTGGATGGCGAAAAGGATGGCGCCGCGATGAGAAAATTCTATGCGGTCGGGTTCGCGGTAAGCCTCATAGCCGTCCTGGCCTTGATGCGCCTGCTCGACCTTGGCCCGCTGATGGAGGCCTTCGGCAGGGTATCCCTGCCAATGCTCCTCCCCTGCGTGGGGATATACCTTCTCGCTCATGTCTTGCGGGTCATCAGATGGAAGGTGATGCTGAGGCCCCTGGCCAGCGTCCCCTTTGGGAGTCCCCTGTCGGCCCTGTCCATCTGCCTTCTGGCCAACAACATCCTGCCGGCGCACATGGGGGAGCTTGTCCGGGCCTATCTTCTGGCGGCCGAGAACGATATAAGCAAATCCGCCGTGCTGGGCACCGTGGTCATGGAGCGGGTCTATGACGGCCTGTCGGTCCTGTTTTTTCTCTCGATTCTGCTCCTGTTCCTCGATCTGCCGGATACACCGGGGGCCGCTGGCCTCTCTTTGTCCGCCGAGACCCTTCGGCGAGTCGGCGTCATGGGGCTGGCGTTTTTCGGGGGCATCCTCTTGGCCCTGAGGCTTCTGGTCTCCCACCAGGCCCTGGCCCTGAGGCTGTTCGGCTGGCTGTCCAGGCCGCTTCCTGGCAAACTTGCCGCTAATCTGGTCCAGATGGCCCTCAACTTCGCATCCGGGCTCAAGATAGCCGGCGCCAGGGACCTGGCCATGACAATCCTCCTTTCATTGGCGCTGTGGCTGGTCCAATGCCTGTGGGCCTACAGCCCGGCCCCGGCCTTTGGCCTGGACATCCCCGTCTCGGCCGGGTTCCTGATGACGGTCGTCCTGACCTTCGCCCTGCTCGTCCCTTCCGCCCCGGCCTTCATCGGGACGTACCAGGTGGCGGCCATCCTCTCGCTGGGCTGCTTCGGGGTCGACAAGAACGTGGCGGGGGCCTTCTCCATGGTCCTGTGGTCGGCGTATCTGGTGACCAGTTCCCTGCTGGGCCTGTTTTTTGCCTGGAAAACCGGCCTGGGCTGGCGTTCGCTGAGGCGCGGACAGCTCGCTTGAGGCCGTCCAGTAGTCCGTCGTTTTCCCAGAAGGTGGTCTTGACATGCCCAAGCTATGCGTCCTGATTCCGGCCTACAACAGCGCCCACTTCCTGCCTGACCTGATCGGCCAGGCCGCCCGCTACCTGCCGTCGGAAGACGACGGCATAATCGTCCTGGACGACGGCAGCTCCGACGACACCTTCGGGGTGGCGAATTCACTGCCCAGGGTGAAGGCCTATTCCAACGGGACCAACAGGGGCTATGGCTACACCAGCCAGCGCCTGTTCCGATTGGCCTTGGAAAACGGTGCTGATTATGCCATTCACATGCATAGTGATTTTAACCACGACCCAGCCAATATTGCCAAATTGATTACTTCTTATGAAGAAAAAAGCCATGATATGATAGTCGGTTCACGGCTATTATTTCTTTATGACCTGTATAAAAAAAGTTTCTGGAGTCTTTTAAGCAATAAAAAAAGAAACAATATGCCTCTTATAAGGGTCGCCGGCCATTTCGCCGTGACGGCCCTGCAGAATTTCTGCTACGGCACCAACCTCCATTGCTACCACGACGGCATGCGCCTGACCGGCAAAAGGACCATGGAATGGATAGTGGCCCAGGACATGCCCCATTGGTACCACTACGACGGACAGCTTTACATGCGCCTTGCCACCAGCGGATTCAGGATCGGGGAGGTCCCGATCCCCCCATTCTACAACGACCTGGCCAAATCCTCCGCCCCTCCCTTTCGCTACGGCATGAAATGCGCCGCGCTGGCCCTGAAGCACAAATTTGGCCGGAGGTGAGGCGTCTTATTGGCCGAAGCCATGATAGCGCCCCAAAAAAACCTCATTGATGCTGTTTCCAGAAAGGTCCTATCGACTGTGGGCCAGAGACAGGCCACGCCCACGGCCATCCGCAAGTCCCCCGCCACCGTCCCCCCTGCCCACCTTGCCACGCAAAGCGAGACGTAGCCAAGCCGACCGGCAAGCCCTTGTCTTAAGCTCCATTATGGTGATAGAATCAACACCCGTCAAAGGGAGGTTCGACTTGCCAAAGACCCGAATCATCGCCCTGGACGTCGGGGAGAAGCGGGTGGGCGTGGCCGCGACCGATCCCCTGGGCCTGACGGCCCAGCCCCTGGCGGTAATCCAGCGCAAACCGCACGGCCTCTTCCTGGAGGCCGTCTCAAGGATGGCCGACGAGCGCAAGGCCGAGCTGATCGTCCTGGGTCTCCCCAGACGCTCCGACGGCACCATGGGGCCGGAAGCCCAGAGGGTGCTTTCCCTGGCGCACGAGCTCAGGACTCGCCTGGGCCTGTCAGTCGATACCTACGACGAGCGGATGACCACGGCCATGGCCGACCGTGTCCTGGACCAGGCCGGCCTGGGCCACAGGGAACGGCGGGAGGTGGTCGACAAGACCGCCGCCGCCATCATCCTGGACGGCTATCTCGCGAAGCGGGAAAACTCGGCGGACCTGGATGCCATCCCCAAGCCTTGACCCCCTCCCCACGGCTTCTTGAAGCCGACTCTGGAATCCCATGGCCGACAATCAAAAAGGCATGCCCCTGAAATCGATCAAGCTTCCCGCCGGAAAGATAAGGACCGGGCCTAGCAAGTTCGCCAGGACCATTGGGATAGCTGGCCTTTTGATCGTCATCGGGCTACTCATGGCCTTTCTGTACGTCCTGCGCTACAGCGACAACTTCCTGGCCCCGGAGGAGACGAGCAGGGAAATCGTGGTCACTATCCCCCAGGGCTTTTCCAACGCCCAGACGGCCGACCTCCTGGCCAAGGCCGGGGCCATAAAGTCCTCCGAGGCCTTCATGTGGGCGGTGAGGATCCGCTCTAGGCTCAGAAAGCCCGTCAGCATCAAGGCCGGCGAGCAGGTGCTGGACCCGGCCCTGAGCGTCTGGGAGAACATATCTCTTTTGGAGAAGGGCAACTTCAAGTTCTACCCCTTCACCGTCCCCGAGGGGTGGACCATGAGGGACATCGCCAGGGCCGTAGAGAATGCCGGCCTTGGCAAGGCCTCCGATTTCCTGTCCCTGTGCCGGGACAAGGCCTATGTCTCCTCACTGGGCCTCGGGGGCGACAGCCTCGAGGGTTACCTCTTCCCCGAGACCTACAGCTTCCCCAAGGGAACCCCGCTTAAGTCCATCGCCAAGGCCATGACCGACCACTTCAAGAGGGTCTGGGAAAAATATGACCGCCAGGCCTCCTCCAAGGGGCTCTCCCTGAACGAGGTCGTGACCCTGGCCTCCATCGTGGAGAAGGAGACCGGGGCGGCCAGCGAGCGGCCCCTGATCGCCTCGGTGTTCTTCAACCGGCTCAAAAAGAAGATGCGGCTGCAGACCGATCCCACGGTCATATACGGGCTCCAGGACTTCAACGGCAACCTGACCAGGGCCGATCTGGAGACCAGGCATGCCTACAACACCTATGTCATCGACGGCCTGCCCCCAGGGCCAATCGCCAACCCAGGCGAGGAGGCCATCAAGGCGGTCCTGAACCCGGCCCCGGGCCGCTACCTCTACTTCGTCTCCAAGAACGACGGCACCCACCATTTCTCCGAGACGCTGGCCGAGCACAACCGCATGGTCAACAGGTACCAGAGGGGCGGAGCCGGCACCTGACGGGACGGTCCGGCAACCGGCCCCCCTTGGCCCTTTTATTTGCCGGACCTTGGCTCCAACAAGCCGTTCTTACCCGCCAGGGTTGGCAACAGCCGGACTCCCTATCCTGGCCACCACCGACAGCGAGCGAGGTCTGGGGGATGCGCCCTAGCATCATCAATTCCAGCGTAATGGCCGAAATGCTGCCCTCATTTCTGGTCAACCTCCTTGTCTTCTCCTTCGTCTTGCTGATGGCCAGGCTCATGGGCCTGACCGATCTGGTCCTCAACAAGGGCGTGGGGGCGACGGTCATTCTCCGCATCTTTGTCCTGATCCTACCAAAGATGCTGGACTACTCCATCCCCATGGCCACGCTTTTGGCCTGCCTCACCACCTTCCTGCGCCTTAGCGCCGACTCCGAGCTCACGGTCCTTAAAAGCGCCGGCCTGTCGCTCCACCAGCTCCTGCCCCCTGTACTGGCCTTTGGCCTGGCTGCCACGTTCCTGGCCGGCGCCTTCAACCTCTACCTGACCCCCAGGGCCAACAGGCTCTTCAAGATGGAGATCCTGGCCCTGGCCAAGGCCAGGGCCGACCTGGCCATCAAGGAGCAGGTCTTCGTCCGGGATTTCCCCGGCCTTACCATCTACGTGGGCCAGCTGCCGCTCAAATCCGGGACCATGAGCAACGTGGTCATCAATGACCGGCGCTCAAGCTTCGAGAACACGGTCATCGTGGCCAGAAGCGGGATGCTGGACATCGACCCTAGGGACAACCTTCTCCTTTTTCGCCTAAACTCAGGGGTAATAGACCGCTTCTACACTGAAAAGAACTCCGTCGACAGCATCTTTTTCGACGTCTACGAGCTAAAGATCTCGCCCGGGCCAGAGTTCGGCTCCGAGTCGGGCACGGCCTCGGCCGGGCGCCAGGACATGCCGACCGGCATCCTCCTGGACGAGGCCGCCCGGCTGGCGGCCGTCAGCCTCCCCTTCCACCAGGTCCTGGCCATGGAGTTCCACCGCCGCTTCTCGCTGCCAGTGGCCGCTCTACTCATGGCCCTGATCGGCATGCCGCTGGGGGCCAGCTTCAGGACCAAGGGCCGCAACTTCGGCCTGGCCATCGGCCTTTTCATCTTCGTCGTGTACTACAGCCTCTTTTCCCTGGGCTGGACCATGGGTGAGACCAGGACCCTGCCGCCGGCCCTGGCCGTCTGGGGCCCGACCCTGGTCGCGGCCCTGGTGGCCTTCTGGCTCCTCAAGGGCCTTAACAGGACGGCGGCCTGGGATCCCAAGCAGACCCTTGGGCGACTTAGGCTCCTGCTGGCCGGGGCCCAACATCGGCGGCCAAAGGCAGGCGTCGACAAGGGACAATTGCCGTGAACATCATCTCCCGCTACTTGGCCAGCCTTTTCTTCAAGCATCTGGGGATTTGCCTCTTCGGCTTCGTGACCCTTTTCCTGGTCGTGGACTTCATCGAGAAGATCTCCAATTTTATTACCCAAAAGATACCCATATCATCGATAATTCTATTTTTTATTGCCCAAATACCATCAATCCTGGTTCTTTTGGCCCCGGTGGCCACCCTGGCCTCGGTCCTGATCAGCCTGGTCCTGATGGCCAGGAACTCGGAGATCATAGCCTTCAAGGGCAGCGGGGTCAGCCTTTTCCGGCTATCGAGGCCTCTGGTGGCCTCGGGCCTCTTCCTGAGCCTCCTGGTATTCCTGGTCGGGAACCTCGTGACCCCGCTGACCAGCCGCTACACCAACCACGTCTGGGACGTCCAGGTCCGCAACAGAAGGAGCGACGACACCGCCAAGACGGTGGAGAACGTCTGGCTCAAGGATCTCCGGCTCTTCGAGCACATGGACTCCTATGACGAGGCCAGGCGGCTGGCCCAGGGCCTGACCATAATCCTTCTGGATCCCAATCTCGATCTAAGCCGCAGGATAGAGGCCGAGAGGGGCTTTTTCTCGCCCAACGGGCTCAGGCTCTTCGGGGTCAGGGAAAAAACATACCGCGATGACGGGAACGGCCGGCCGATGACCTATTCCTTCAGCGAGGCCGACGAGGTCTTCCTGCCAGAGCACCCCAGCCCGCCCCCCGGCCTGGGTCGCCGGGCCGACCAGAACACCAACGAGATGAACTTCCTGGCCCTGGACGAGACCATCCATAACCTTGAGTCCGAGGGCTTCAGCCCCACCCGCCAGGTGGTCGATCTGCACTTCAAGCTAGCCTCGCCCTTCATCTCGCTGATCATGATTCTGGTCGGCCTCCCCATCGGCTTCTGGCGGGAAAAGGGCGGCAGCGTGGCCTTGGGCCTCGTCTGGGGCCTGACGCTTTCCTTCGTCTACATGGTGGCCCAGGAGGTCTCGCGCTCTTTGGGTTACTCCGGCCTGATACCACCGTTCATGTCGGCCTGGCTTCCTAACGGTTTTTTTGGCCTCCTGAGCCTCTATCTCTTTTCCTATGTCAGGCAATAAACCGCATGATCTTATCTAAACCCATAAATAATACGAAATATATAAATAATAAACAAAATAATGTATTTAATTCTTAATATTATGAATTAAAATATGCAATATATTAAGTATAATATATTAATTTTTATATTTTAAAATAATTACATACTATATATAATAACAAAATTATAATTTAATATATCAATAAATATAATTATATAGTCATTAATCTTAACTCATATCTACAAAAAAATTAAATACGGTGATTTATATGCTTCTTTTTTGGGGGCTAATAGGTTTTTTACAAACTATTTTTTTACCTGGTGCTGCAATTTGTGTCATATTTATTAAATATAGATTAGGTTTTTCTAGATTTATAACATTATCTTTTATATATTCCTTAGCAAGTAATTATATAATATTATACATACTACTTTACTTCAATATATATACAAAATTTAGTATGATTATTGTATTTATAATTTTTATCACGATATTAGTATATTATTTTTTTAATAAAAATAAAACTATTAAGATTAATATAAATTACTCTTTTAAAGATGATATAAATTTAAATACTTACCATATAACAAATATTAAAAATATTTTTATATCTTTAATATCATTAACAACGCTTCTTGTAATTTTATTTTACCATAAATATGTATATACACATATAGATGCCATTAATTCATGGGATGTGTGGGCTGTATCATGGGCATCGAACACATATCCCAGCACATACGGTGACTACCCTCAACTAGCAGCTATGATAATGAGTATTCCATATGTATATATGGGTACAACTAAAATACAAATTTTTTCAATTTTAACTTCACAGTTTTGCGTAATTCCATGTCTTTTTGGATTATATTGTCTTAGAAAATCTAAATATATGTATTCAGCTGTGACTGCCGCCGTTGGGCTGGTCTGGCTGTTTGCCGCCAGCAAAGGAATAGCACCAGATATTACTGTTATTATATTTTGTTTATTATCTTATGTAATGCTTCAATTACACATTATCGAATATTCAAACGGGAATCAAGATAAACTATATTTATATTCTGCATTTATTGCTGCGGCCATTTCTGGTACACTTAAACAAACTGGACTTATTTGGGTTTTTTTATTTATTTTTGTATCAATTTATCAATTAGCAGAGATAGGAATAAATAGAAAAAAAATATATAAAACAATATTTCTACCTGCTATAATTTCTCTTATTTTCTCACTTAGTTGGTATATATTTAATACATATTTAATATATATAGGACTAGTGCCGACTAAAATTGTTTCAATATTTGATAATCCAGCATATTATAAAGGTAGATCTTTTTTACAACGTGCTATATATTGCTTTTTTCATTATTCATATTATTCAGTTTTTATTTTACCAACAATAAGATGTTTATTTATTAAGCGTTACTTTCCAATTTCAATATCTTCACTAATTTTTATGAGTGGATGGATTTTTTTCTTAAGTTATAATTCAGCAAACGGAAAATTACCAGTAGCTTTAGCTTGTATTCCACTTGGATATTGTATTGAAGAACTACTTAATAATCTAAAACTTTTAAATTTCATATCTTATATATATTTTAAAATATTTAATTTTTTTAAAATAGGATTAAGTAATTTTTTAATTTTTTTAACATCTATTTTATTACTAATATTATCTGTATCATTAATTTTTTCAGATAAAATTAATACTTTTTTGCAATTAAGCACTGATAATAAATTTTTAACAACAGGCGAGATAGGTTTAACAAGACGAGTAGACTATCTTGAAAAGCGTAATCCTCAAAAAATACTTACCTGTGATGGTCGCCTTGTTCAACTAGCCAGTATACCCAATAATTACTATAAAATATGCAGTAATACTGAAAATATTTTAGATTTTGGATATATTGTATTAAGTAATGATTTTATAAATACTATAAATTATTATGATCTTAATAAATATTTTGTTCTCGATTATCAAGAAAGACAATTTTCACTTTATATAAAAAAAACACTTCTATAATTTCGTTCATGGGCTTGCCCCAGCTACCCGACCGTGGACAAATGGCATTGCGGGGTTCAAGAGTTCATGGCCTGTGGTTCCCGGTTGCCAGCCTCTAAAAAACTTGCCTCAATGGGCCTCTTCCTGAAATATCCAAGTTCTCAAGTAATTTAAAGAAATATTCCTGATATTTGTGAAACCATCACCCTACGATCAGCCATACGCTGACTTTTTATGCCAAGTCCAGGGATCTGCTTGGCCAAAGCCTTTCTCAAAATGGCGTATCGTCTTGGCAGTTTCCACCACCAGCATAATTTGAACTATTTCTTAATAGCGGCCGCAGTGCCTCACCACGGGCGGATGCCAATAATCACCATTGCCTGGCCCTCTACAAACCCTATCCAGCTATTATCCCCTGAAACTAGAGATTTGAACAAGCCTTCCGTAAACTTAAACGAATTGGCGATAAACCTGATTTTTTGGAATCGCGCTGCTATTTGGCCATACCTCTTGGCCCCTTTGTCAATAACGACGACCGCCCGCAGGTCTGGAACCCTGACCAGCTCCAGAGTGCCCCAGTATCCGCAAGACCAAAACCTGACGCTGCGCTGTGACCAGTCCAGCCCCCATGGCCCAATGTCAACAACTTAAGAGAGCCGCCGACGTAGGGTATTTTAAAAATATCAGTCAATTCAAGATATTAAGTTTGAATCCGAGACATTAGAATTAGGTGCTGTGGGCCAATATAGCCTTAAGTTGTTGACATTGCCCATGGCCTCGTCTGGGCTGGAGGTCGAATGTAAGAGGCTATTTATTCTTTACCTATTTTAGATATATTATTTTTTTAATTATCAATATCTCAATTACTACCATATATTGCATTATAATACGCATTTTTATATCTATAAACTAATAATTTATATAATATATCTAGTATTATTTATAAACATTAATTTTTATAAATAAACATAAAAATAATATTGATATCTTATATATGAATTATTATAAAGCTTAGAAAGACAAAATATTAAAATAATAGTAAATAGTTTCTTTTTTACCAATATTACAAATAATTATTAGTTTTAAAAATAGATGGTTTCATATTTTTTTCGTCCCTCCCCTCCCCCGTCCCCCCCGTTCCGGCGGCTTGACTATTGTGGGAACTGATTGTATATTTGTCTGACTCCCGTATAGCCTCTACAGAGGCCCGGCTGCCGTTAAGGGCCAGGTGGGATTTCTGGGCTATCTCCTGGAGAAACAACGTTATTCCCCCTGGTCACCTTTGGGACAATTCTTCATGGCTCCCCCTTCCACCCAAGCAGCCTACCCTGGCGGGGTGGCTTTTTTTAGGCCAAGGGGCGGGTCCATCCTTAATAATCAGAGCTGTTCACGGCGGCTGCCGCCCTTGCTGGCGGCAAGACATGCCTTGTCAAACGTCCATGGCCCTAGAACCGCTGGGACTGCCTTTCGGTGACACTAGGCCATCCCTGCCGTAAGGAGGGAGCTTGGAAAAGATCGGGTTGGCCTGGCAAGCGGCACCAAAATCAGCTACGTTTCCATCATGATAGAGGCCAACGACGGGATGCCTCCTCGATCCTGCCCTTGGATCCTCGGACAGGCGGCAGGACGGGCACGAAACGGGCCGTGGCCTGACGCCGCACGGCGACATTCCCGTGAGTGACTTTGAAGAACACGTAAAGCCCAGGAAACCTGAAGATGACCAGATTTGATGCCGATTGTCAAGGCACTATTGTGACTGATCTCAAAAAAACAGGCGTTTTACATCCGCATCAACTTTAATCAGAATCGTACCGTAAAGGTTGCTTTCAACCCGGCCCTTTTTCCGACAGAAGAGGAGGGGGGCCATTCCTCCCCGGGCCGAAGCCCGGGGTTTCCTGGCAGGAAGATGATGAAAAAACTATTGCTGGCCCTCCTGTGCTCGGCCATGGCCATGGCCGCTGCGCCGGTCATGGCCTTGACGGTCTCGATTACCCAGATCGTCGAGCATCCTTCGCTGGATGCGGCCTCCAAAGGCTTCCAGGACGTCCTAAGGGAAGCCGGGCTTGAGGTCGAGTTCAAGATCCACGTCGCCCAGAACAACATCACCACCTCCCAGCAGATCGTGACCCAGATTATCGACGAGAAGCCCGATCTGATCCTGGCCATCTCCACCCCCAGCGCCCAGCACGTGGTCAACACTGTCAAGGACGTGCCCATCCTCTTCACGGCCGTGACCGACCCGGTCGCCGCCCAGCTGGTGGCCAGCCTGGAGCAGCCAGGGGCCAACGTCACCGGCACCAGCGACATGTCGCCGCTGGCCGAGCTTATCGGCATCATCAGGGAGATCCAGCCCGAGGCCAAGACCCTGGGCACCATCTACAATTCCGGCGAGATCAACAGCGTGGTCCAGATAGACATTGTCAAGAAGGCCTGCGAGACCTACGGCTTCACCCTCGTGGAGGCCTCCACGGCCAACAACGCCGGGGTGACCCAGGCTGCCCAGTCCCTGGTCGGGAAGGTCGACGCCATCTTCCTGCCCACCGACAACACGGTCATCTCGTCCTACGAGACCGTCCTGAAGGTCGGGGCGGACCACAATATCCCCATCTACCCTGCGGAGGCCGATTCCCTGGCCAAGGGCGGCTCGGCGACCTTGTCGCTCGACTATGAGCGGCTCGGCCGCCAGACCGGCGAAATGGCCGTCAAGATACTCAGGGACGGGGCCAAGCCGGCCGACATCCCCGTCGAATTGCAGAAGGACTTCAATCTGGTCTACAACGGCCAGTTCCTGGAGGCCATCGGCCAAACCCTCCCTCAGTCTGTCCTGGATAGGTCCAAAGAAGTCTCAAAGTGAGTTTTTTCGCCATAACCGGGGCCATAGAGCAGGGACTGGTCTATGGCCTCATGACGCTTGGGGTCTTCATAACCTTTCGGGTGCTGGACTTTCCCGACTTGACCGTCGACGGGAGCCTGCCTTTGGGGGCCGCCGTCTCGTCCGTCTGCATCACCAACGGCCTGGACCCCTGGCTGTCGCTTCTGCCAGCCATGGTGGCGGGCTTCCTGGCCGGCATGGTCACTGGGCTACTGACCACCAGGCTGAAAATCCTGCATCTGCTGGCCTCAATATTGACCATGACCGCCCTGTACTCCGTCAACATCATGGTCATGGGCGGCCGGCCCAACGTGCCGCTCATAAACAGCCCCACGGTCTTCGGCCCGGCCAGGAAGCTGGTAGCGTCCCTGGGCGTCAGCCCGTGGCTGACTTCCAGCTTCCTGTTCCTGTTCCTGGTCCTGGCGGTGGTGGCGGCCCTCATCTGGCTCATGCGGACCGAGTTCGGGCAGGCCCTGCTGGCCACCGGCGACAACCCCAGGATGATAACCAGCCTGGGGGTAAACACCGGCTTCACCATCGTGGTCGGGGTTGGGCTCTCCAACTCCCTGGTCTCCCTGTGCGGGGCCCTGGTTGCCCAGAACCAGGGCACGGCCGAGGTCTCCATGGGCGTGGGCACCATCGTGGCCGGACTGGCCTCCATCGTCGTCGGCGAGACCCTCTTCGGTGGCCGCCGGATAGTAACCAGGATAGTCAGCGTGGTCGTCGGCTCAATCCTTTACCGCCTGGCCATCGCCACCGCCCTGTCGCTGAACGTCTTCAAGCCCTCCAACCTGAACCTGGTCACCGCCTCCATAGTGGTCGCCGCCCTGAGCCTCCCCAGGCTCAAGGCCTTCATCCGCAACAGGGGCTACCGGCAAAAAAGAAATGTATAACCCCTCCCACCTGGAGGCCACGGTGCCGGCCATGCCTCCAATGGCGGCCGTCGGGGTCCCGACCGTAAACATGCTTGAAGCCACCTCGCTGGTAAAATACTTCGACCGCGGAACCGTCAACGAGGTCCTGGCCCTGGACGGGGTGGACCTCAGGGTCCAGCCCGGGGAGTTCGTCTGCATAATCGGCTCCAACGGGGCCGGCAAGTCGACCCTGATGGGCTGCATCTCCGGCTGCTCCCCGCCCGACTATGGCCGCACCGTCCTCGACGGCCACGACATCACCTTCTGGCCCGAGTACCGGAGGGCCAGCCTCATCGGGCGGGTCTTCCAGGATCCCCTTGCCGGGACCTGCTCCTCGATGACCATCGAGGAGAACATGGCCCTGGCCCTCCGTCGAGGGCGCCAGCGGGGCTTCCGCCGCGGGGTGACCAACAGCGAGCGGGAGCTATTCAGGACCAGCCTATCCAAGCTGGACCTTGGCCTGGAGCACAGGCTCCCCGACCAGGTGGGCCTGCTCTCTGGCGGCCAGAGGCAATCCATCACCCTTCTGATGGCCACCCTCATAAAGCCCAAGCTCCTTCTCCTGGACGAGCACACCGCCTCGCTGGATCCAAAGACTGCCGAGCTCAACATGAAGCTCACCTGCGAGCTGGTCGAGGAGGAACGCCTGACCACGCTGATGATCACCCACAACATGCAGCAGGCCATCTCTTACGGCCACAGGCTCATAATGCTCCACCAGGGCAGGATCATCCTTGATTTCGACCAGGAGGCCAAGAAACGGCTGACCGTCAGGGACCTTCTCCAGCACTTCCACTCCGCGGCCTCGGATCTCTCCAACTCCATCTCCGATCGGCTGCTGCTTGGCTGAGCAAGGCATGCCCTGGCCCCTCCCCGTCCCGCCCCCGCCTCCCGGGGCGTCCTGGTCCTCCCTTAAGGCCGGCTTCGCGGCCGGCTCGCCCCTCCTCTTGGGCATCATCCCGTTCGGCGTCGTCTACGGGGCCTCGGCCAGATCGGCCGACCTGAGCCTCCTGGAGTCCGCCGCCATGAGTCTCACGGTCTTCGCCGGCTCGGCCCAGCTCTTCTTCGTCAACCTCTGGGCGTCGGACGTGGCCGTGCCCATCGTGGTCCTTGCCTGCCTGGCCCTCAACCTGCGGCTCCTGATATACGGTGCCTCCATCGGCCTCCAGCTGGGTCCGCCAGGGTCCCCCTTCTCGGCCCTGGCCCGCTCCTACATCCTCACCGACGAGAGCTACGCCGTGAGCACGGTGGCCTTCCTCAGGCCCAACTTCGGGCACCGCAAGGTCCCCTTTTTCCTGGGCTCGGGGCTGCCGACCTGGATAGGCTGGCAAAGCACCTGCCTCATGGGCTACCTGATGGGCTCGGTCATCCCGGAAGGCTGGCCCATCGGACTGGCCGTCCCCCTCGTCTTCCTGGCCCTCCTTATCTCAATCCTGCGCTCCGGCACGGGCCGGGCCGGGCCAAAATACCTGTCCGCCGGCGTGGCCGGCCTTTCGGCCCTCGCCCTGGAGGGCCTCCCCCTTAACCTTGGCCTGGTCCTGGCGATCGCCGTGGGGGTGGCCGCCGGCCTGGCCGCCGGCTCCAGGCCCCCCAAGGACGGGGCCAAACCGTGACCGCGGGCCGCTATTGGCTGGCCCTGGCCCTGGTCGCCCTGGGTACCCTGGCCTTCAGGCTGGTCTTCCTTGGCACCAGGCGTAGCCCCAGGCTGCCGGATTTCCTCAGGCGGGCCATGGACTTCGTGCCCCCGGCAGTCCTGGCGGCCCTGGTCGTCCCCCAGTTCCTGCGGCCGGCCAACCCCGACTGGCCCGTCCTGGCCGCCGGGGTCGCCGCCATCCTGGCGGCGTTTTTCTCCAGGCGCGACTTTTTGTCCATAGTGGCCGGCTTTCTGGCCTATGGCCTGGTTTCGTCCCTCCTGGGCTGAGACCACACCCCTGTCCCCCGCCCAAGCCATCCTAAAAATTGGCCCAAAAATTGCTCTTCCCCTCCTCAGCCGCACCGGCACTTGCCCCGGCGGCGGCCGGAGGAAAGCATGATCAAGGACCTCAACCAAAACCTCTTCAGCAGCCAGTTCAACGTCATGGGCGGCAGCCTGGGCCTAAGGCTGTCCCGGCACGACCTGAGCTCGAACAACCTGGCCAACATGGACACCCCCGGCTTCAGGGCCAAGCATCTTGACTTCGAGAAGGTCCTGGCCCAGAACCTGGGAAGCGGCCTCCACGAGCTGGACGTCCGCCAGACCAACGCCAAGCACATACCCAGCCGGGACGCTGGCACCGCCTTCAGCCGGGCGGCCAGGGCCATCAACCGCTCGCCCTACGGCTGGAACGAATACGACGACGACGTCCTTGACATTGATCAGGAAATGACCCTCCTGACCAAGAACCAGCTGGTCTACAACACCACCGTCCAGATGCTGGCCAAGGAATTCGACAATCTAAAATACGCCATCGGCGAGGGTGGCGGGAGGTAATTGACCATGGACTTCTTGAACTCGATGGACATAAGCCAGTCGGGCCTGACCAGCCAGCGCCAGCGCATGAACATGGTGGCCATGAACCTCAGCCACGTCAACACCACCAGGACCCCTGACGGGGGACCCTACCGCCGGAAGGTGCCCATCTTCGAGACGGCCCCCTACTTCAGCGGGGCCAGGGGCAGCCGGCCAAGGCTTGACGGGGAACTCCAGGACTGCCAGGTCCGGGAGATCATGGAGGACCGCCGGGATTTTAGGCTCATCTTCGACCCCAGCCACCCAGATGCGGACGAGTTCGGCTACGTCCTGACGCCGAACATCAACGTGGTCCAGGAAATGGTCGACATGATCTCCGCCAAGCGAAGCTACGAGGCCAACATCACCGCGGCCACGGCCGCACAGAACATGGCCCTTAAATCGCTCGATCTGTTGAGGTAACGGCCCCGGCCGGGCCGGGGGGCCGGAAAACCGGCTACCCCTGGCCGAGATTCCGTCCCCCAAGATAAGGCGGGACCAGAAAGGAGCACCCATGAGGAGCGTCGCATCCATCTCGACTGGCATGGGCGGCACCCAGGAAGTGGGCCTGACCGCCGTCAAGCACTCCAAGGATCAGAGGCCCGGCTTCGCCGACCACCTCAAGGCCACGCTGGCCAACACCAACGACCTGCAGCACCAGGCCCAGACGGCCATGGAGGAACTGGCCACCGGCCGCAACGGCAACATCCACGAGACCCTCCTGTCCATGAGCAAGGCCGAGACCTCCTTCAAGATGGTCATGCAGGTCCGGAACAAGGTCCTGAACGCCTACCAGGAGGTCATGCGGATGCAGATGTAGGCCCGTCTGGCCAGACGGGCCTGGTTTGTTTGTCGCAAAATGTTATTAACAAATCCATATTTATCGCCACCCAGAAACGCCAGCCAGGATGCCGGCGGAGCCACCGGGACTTGGGATTTCTCGCTCCCCCAAAAAACAATCTGTTGAGGACCACTGTTATGGGGATAGCGATTACGGGAGGGAATTACCCAGATTCCCTGCTCTGGCCTCCCCGGCCCACAGGTGGCCGGGACTGATCAGAGCCCGCATGGCGGGGGGGCTTGGCGGCCAGCCTGACTGACGGGACCAGGGGCAAGGTCCTGGACGGCCGCCAGGGGGATACTGGCACCTGACTGGGACATAAGGCGTAGGCTTGTTTTATCAAAAATATTACTAACAAAAATAGAATAACTTCGGCGGCCAGCCGCCGGCCAATGCCTTGCTTTATGCCTGACCGCCGAAAGGAAACTGTCAGGAGGAGGGGCTTTGCCCGTCACCGCCAGGTGAGGCCGTGACCTTCTCCAGCATGAAGGTGACCGGGCCATCGTTCACCAGCGACACGGCCATGTGGGCCCCAAAGCGGCCGTAGGAGACGGGGACCGATGCCTCGAGCCGCCGGCCCAGGGAGAGGAAGAGGCACTCGGCCAGGGCCGGCTCGGCGGCCCCGGCGAAGCTGGGCCGACGGCCCCGACGGCAGTCGCCTAGGAGGGTGAACTGGCTGACCAGAAGGATGGCCCCGCCGATCTCCCCGACCGAGAGGTTCATCTTGCCCTGGTCGTCCCCGAAGATCCTAAGGCCAAGCATCTTTTCGGCCAGGAAGCCGACGACCGCCTCGTCGTCGCCACGGGCCGCCCCGACCAGGGCCAAAAGGCCCAGCCCGATTTGGCCCACCGTCTGGCCGCCGACCACGACCCTGGCCTCGGACACCCTTTGGATGAGGATCCTCACCGTCAGGCCGCCTCAGAGAAGGTTGGCCCGGGCGTCGGCCCGCCAGTCGGCAAAGTCCAGGCCCTGGGTGTCCTTCGGGGAGAGTATGGGGCCCCTGGCCAGGAGATCCCGGAAGGAGCCGGCCAGGGACGGGGGACAGAGGCCCAGGTCCAGGCCAGGGTCCAGGGGGTTGATGCCCACCTCCCCGGCCGGGTTGTAGGGGGCGGTGCAGAAATACTCGATCGCCGAGTCGGCCAGATAGAAGTTGCCGTGGGCCAGGCCCGGTGGCAGCCAAATCCACTGGGCGGCCCCCGAAAGCGGCTCGAAGGACATCTCGACCATTATCAGCCGGCCGAAGGTCGGGGACTTTGGCCTGACGTCCAGGGCCATGTCCACACCGTGTCCATAGACTAGCCGGATGAGCTTGCCCATTGGGGGATCGTACTGGAAGTGGAGGCCCCGGATCACGCCGGCCAGGGAGCGGCTCTCGTTGGCCTGCTCGATGGCCAGCGACGCGAGGCCCAGGGCCCCGGCCAGGGAGACGAAATCCGATTTCCGGTACGTCTCCGCGAAATAGCCCCTCTCATCGTGAAAACGGCCAAAAACAACCAATTTGGCCCCAGCCAGGGGCAAATCCCTTACTTCCAGGATTTTCATAGGTATCCCGCCGGGAAGGCCCAGGCCAACTCCCCCAGAAAAACGTCCCCGGCCTGCAGGCCAGGGCGCAAACTGCCCCCAAATTCTATCGATCCCCCGACATAAAGTCAATGAGCGGCGGGCGGCCCGTCGGCACCGGAAGGCGGGCCCAGGCGGGCATCCTGGGCAAGAAATGCCCTGGCCCAAGGGAAGCCGGACCGCCTTAAGGGGCACGGCAGGCCCGGAATACCAGGGTGAGGACCAATGAAGCGATCCCTGCCCTGTGACGGGAAAACCTGGCATGGATTCTGCTAACCTCAGGAACAGGGTCAACTTGATGACCCCCACGCGAGGATAGCCATGACGTCGAAAAAAGTCTTGATAATGGACAAGTACGGACCAGACTTCGGCCGCATCGCCAAGGCCCTGCGGCCCTTCGGCCTGGCCCTCATGTGGACCGAGTCGCTCAAGGAGGGCCTGGACCTCCTGGCCCAGGCCAGGCCGGCCCTGCTCCTGGCGGGCCAGAACCTGGAAGGGCTAGCCGACCCAACGGATCTGCTGGGCGTCATCCAGGCCAAAAGGCTCCCCACCCAAATGGTTGTCATAGGCCAGGAGCCCGATTTCGACAGGGCCATGGACTGGGTGGCCGAGGGCGTCTTCGCGGTTTTGCGCTCGCCCGTGCAGGTCGGGCGCCTGAGGCGCCTGGCAGGCCGGATCCTGGATAACCTCGGCCTCTTCGAGACCATGATCCAGGCCGAGGCCAAGGGTCAGGAGCCCGGCGACCTCCTCATCTACAAGAGCCTGGCCGGTCACACCGACGTCGGTCCCCTTCTGGAGGCCATCTGCGACACGGCCATGGGCCTCACGGGCGCCGACCGGGTCGAGGCCTTCACTGGCCCTGGGGCACCCCAGGGCTCCCACATGTCCGTTTCCCGCGGAGACCTGAGGCCATCAGAGGGCCATGGGAAGACCATCGACTTCCGCTGGATGGGCAGCCATCTGGCCTCCGTCAGGCTCATCTTCGCCCAGAAGGTGGCCGCGGACGGGCTCCGCCAGTCCTCCCTGGACGAGCTCTCCTTCGCCGGCGCCCTTTTCCTGGGCCAGGCCTTCAGACTCGAGGAGGCCCTGATGATGGCCTCCAGGGATCCGCTGACTGGACTGGCCAACCGCCGGGTATTCCTGGACGCCATAAACCGCGAGTACTGCCTGGCCAAGCGCCATGCCTCACCGCTGAGCCTTTTGACCCTGGACCTGGATCATTTCAAGAACGTGAACGACACCTTCGGCCACCAGACAGGCGACGAGGTACTCAAGTGGGTCTCCGGCGTCATCATGGAAGTGGTCCGCCAGGGGGATCTGCCGGCCAGGATCGGTGGCGAGGAGTTCTCCGTGATCCTGCCCCGGACCAGCCTCGACCAGGCGGCCATACTGGCCCAACGGCTCAAGGATGCCCTGGCCGCCACCCCCCTCCCTGGCCGGTGCCCGGAACTGGCCAAGCCGACCGTCAGCCAGGGTCTGGCCTGCATTGAGCATTTTCTGGTCAATTCCCCCCAGGATTTGATATACTGTTCCGACCAAGCCATGTATCTGGCCAAACGCGAGGGCCGGGATACGGTTCGCCTGGCAACGGACCTAGCCGGAAAAAATTTTTTTCAGGATGCCCAGTATGTCTTTCAATGAAGAGCGGCGAAAGGGCCTAAGGGCCAACCTGCCAACCCAGATGCTTTTCAACGTCCTCGACAAGCCCAACGAGTACATCAGGGGCCAGGACTCGACCGTCAAACGCCTGGCGAACATGGATTCGGAGCCGTTGCCCCAGCTGACCAGCGCCTCCCAGATCCTCCTGAGCCGCATCGACAGAAAGCTCTCGCTCATCCTGAGCATCCTGGCCGAGACGACCTCGCGCAAGAACTACACCAACCAGGCCATGGTCCAGGACATCTCCGAGTTTGGCCTATCCTTCGGGCACAACTCGGAGTTCCCCATCGGCATGTACCTGGAGATAGGCCTGGTCCTACCCTACTCCGACGGCCGCCTTATGGACATGATGGGCCGGATTGTCCGAATCCTGGACCAGGAGGAAAACCTGACCGGCGACCCCCACGTCTACGGCTTCGAGTTCACAGACGTCCTCTCAAGCGACCAGAACGAGATCGTCCAGTGGATCTTCACCAAACAGCGGGAGGAGATCCGCCGCCGCCGGGAACGTGGCTGAGTCCCGCCCCTACCAACTTGAACCGGAAGGCCGGGCTTTTTCTCAATGGCGACCGGCTTTCTCCCTTGGTTTCAATGGCGTTGCCAGGAAACGACGTAATCCTTTTTGGAACCCTGATAAACATAATTATGCTCAATTAAAAATTTAACAATAAATTCATGGGATTCCATAACCCACCCAGGGCTAGGGCTAGCGGTTACCGCTGGCCATTTTTTATTACTGATTCTAAGTCGCAGTCAAAAATTTACTATTATGGTAAGACAAATCTGAAATGTATTCATCGATATTTGGCTTTTATAAGTCAGTTTTTAAATGCGGTTTAGAATGAGACGCCCGGGCGGCCTTTTCGAGATCCCGTGGCCGGCTGCGACATTGGCAGGCGCATTTCCCTGGAGGCCAATTGCCCTGGCAGGCCGAAACGTGCGTGGAACATGGTCTGTCACCTTTAATATAACGCTAACATCCACCAGGAGCCAAAATGGCGGCATGTCTGGCCGGCAGGCCCCAAGGGGATCTGTCCCCCTGGCCTTGCCCGCCGCCTGGGACGAGGAGCGCCGCCGTCTTTCCGAGTGAAGGGGCTTTCTGGGCACCATGCGCTTCCATCTACCCAACATCCCATTATCGCTTGGCAAATTTCCTGGCTTGGCCAGTTCCGCCCCCAAGGCCTCCTTGCAATTGTCAGCACCAGGACGTAGAATGTAATGGCGCATTGCGAGACTTGTCATTCCAGGTGCGCCACTTGTTTAAAAAAGACAATTAGAAGCCTGGATTGTTGATGTTTTTTGTGGGCCAGGGTCTCCGCCAGGCCCCCGAGGCCGCGCGGACCGTCTGGTCCCCAGAATCCCAAAGAGCGCAGCCCATCCGGTCACCAGCTCGGAGGAAGCCCATGAGTCAAGCGTCCCAGGTCCCTACAGGACAATCAGCACCCATGCCAAGCCAGACCGCCCCGACTGACCAGGCCCAGACCGCCCCCGCCGGCAGCGATTTCCAGACCGAGCACAATCCAGACCATTTCCAGTCCCTGGACGAGCTGGTATCACAGCTCACCTCCGGCATGCAGATCTTCGCCGTGGCCATCAAGAACATCGGCCTGTACCCCGCCAATTCCAACATCAGGAAGGAGTCCCTGGAAAAGCTCTTCAAATGGCTGGGGCCCTTCGTCGACGAGCACGAGTCGGTACGGCTCTTCATCGATCCCGACACCCTAGTCTTCCAGGGCCAGATAGTCCACAAGGACAAGGGGGGCGATACGGGCCTGTTCTTTCCCCTCTTCCGCGACGGCCTCCAGTGGCTTGAGTTCCTGGACGGGCTGACCATGCGGGAGCTGGAGAATTTCATCATCCTCATCAACAGCTTCAGGATTCTCAAGGAGGACGACGAGAACGACATCGTGACGGCCATGTGGGAGGCTGAGTTCGAGGGCATCAGGTACAAAACGGCCAACGAGTACTGGGACATCGACCCCATGACCGAGATTGCCGCCCTCTCCGCCGGTCCCTGGCAGAAGGCCGGCCACGACCAGAGCCTGGCCGAGATGAGCCCCAGGGAAGGGTCCCAGGGGGCAGCCTCCCTTCTGGCCCTCTTCGATGGGCTGGACCCCAATGGCGGCGGGGGACAGGGGCGGGTTTCCCTGGAGCGCATCGGCACCCCCGCCAGGCCCGCTGGCTCAGGCGGCTTCACTGGCCTCACGCCGGAAGACGACCTGGCGGCCTTCAGGAAGATGGAGCTGACTGACGCCGAGAGGGGCACCGTGGCCGATCTGATTGCCCAGGAAATGGCCCCCATGCCCCTGTTAGACGGTCTGGAGCCGGCCCTGGATCTGCTGTGGCGCCTGGGCAGCCTGGCCCAGTGCGCACCCATCCTCACCTTTCTGGCCGAGGCCACCAAGTTCGGGCTGGCCTCCGGCTTCTTCCCCCAGGTCCTGGACCTCTACATGAGGGTGGCCTCCCTCACCGGCCAGGCCGGCCAACGCCTGGAAGGCGTGCTGGACGAATACCGCAAGCGCCTGGGCATGAGGGAGACACTGGAAGGCCTCCTGCTGTTCGCGATCCCCCCCGGCCAGGGCCCCGACGGGCTGGAGACCCTGGGCCAGTTCCTGGACTCCTTCCTCTCGGTCCTCCAGCCATCCGCCGCCAAGGAGATGGCCTGGCTCTGCAACCACGTCAAGGAGCCATGGCTCCTGGACAGGCTCCTGAGGACCATAGCCATATTTTCGCCCCAATGCGGGCCTGAACTCACCAGCTACATAAACTCGGCGCTCCCGGTCCCCATGATCCTGGCCCTGGCCGGTTACCTCAAGCTATCCGACCGAGGCGAGGCCGCCCTGTGCGGTTTGAGCCACCACACCCATCCACAGGTGAGGGAAGCCTCGGCCCTGGTGCTCCTGGCCCGGAACCCAGGGCACATCTCGTCGATGTCCCACATGCTAAACGAGCCCGAGCCGACCCTGTGCCGAAGCGTCTACCACTACCTGGGCCTAAAGCGCGACGCCGCGGTCGAGAAGACGCTCCTTTCTTTTTTGCGCTCCAGCTACGAGACCAGCTCGGTCAAGAACACCGAGACCATCATGAACTGCTACCGGGCCCTGGGCCAGTCGGCCACCTCGGCCGCCGCCGCCGATTTCGTGACCGGCGTCCTGAACAAGAAGAGCGTCCGCTCGCTCCTGGGACTGAGCATGGACCACGAGCTGGCCCACAGGGCCGGGGCGGCCATGGCCCTTAGCCTCATGGGTCAGGCGGAGGCCGTCTCCAAGGCGGCCCACAGCGTCTTCACGGATCTGCGGAAGGCCGTCCGCCAGGCCGATGCGGCAATAGAGAAGGCCAGGGCATCTAGGGTGCCCAGGGGGAGGGGACCGACGGAATAGTGTCCGCCGGCTTCACGGTCTGACGAAAATTCGCGAAAAAACATCAATCCCGATTTTCGCGTGACCCAGAGTGGGCCAAAGGGAGAAGACAGGGAGGCCCCGCCATGGGCGAGACGGAAAAGGCTGTCAGGAAGACCTCGGCCGGCGAGATCATGCTCATCAGCATGTTCCGGCTCCTCCAGGTCGTCAAGATCCACCAGGCCAACAACCGCCTGTTCTCGGAGATGGTCAACGATTTCAACGGGGCCCTGGCCGGGGTCTGGGAGACCGGCAAGCCGGTGTCGTTCACCCTCTACCGCGGCCGTTTCTTCATGAACGATGAGCGCATTGCCTACTCCCCGACCGTCTGGGCCACCTCGGTCAAGCTGTCGGAATTCTTCCAGGAGAGGGGCCTCTCCGGCCTTCGATTCGATCCCAAGGACAATCTCTCGGGCGACGAGATCGTGGACATGATCAACACCCTTCACCAGGCCAAGCGCCACCCGGACCCCTTCAAGTGGCTCCAGGAAAACCTGGCCAAGCCCGACGGCTGGCCGGTCGTGCCCACCAGGGCGGACGACGGCTTCGGCTCCGACCCCGACGGTATGCCTGCGGCCGACGGCGAGCCCCATGGCGCCTCCAGGGGCGAAGGCGAGACCAATCTCCAGGCCAAACTCGTCTACTCCCAGGCCCTGACGGTTCTCCGCAACATAGTCACCCGGCTGACCACCGGCAAGAAGGCCAGCATCCAGAAGGGCAAGCGGGTGGTCCAGGAGCTCATTGACCTCATGCTGGAGGACTGGGGCTCCTTTCTGGCCCTGAGCACCGTGAGGGACCACGGGGACCAAATCTACACCCACTCGGCCAACGTCACCATCCTCTCCCTGGCCCTGGGGCACTCGCTGGGCTACTCCAAGAAATCCCTGGAGCAGCTGGGCCTGATCGCCTTCCTGCACGACCTGGGGAAGGCCGGCGACTTCCTGACCACGGCCGAGAAGAGCGACGCCCTGGACGGCCGGGACCTGGCCATGGTCCAGAACCTCACCCTGGGCAGCATCGCCCGCATAATACGCCTGAACGCCAGCTACGGCCTCAAGCTCTCCATGCTCCAGCCGGTCGGCGAGCACCACCTGGGGGTCAACCTCTCCGGCTGGCCGCTGACGAACAGGACCAGGCCCCTGTCCCTCAGCGGACGGGTCCTGGCCATCGCCGACCAGTACGACGCCATGGTCTCCCACCGTCCCTACCGCCCCGAGCCTCTTTCCCCCTCCAGTGCCCTCAGGGAGTTGATCGCCAACTCCTCCGGCCAGCTCGACCCCATCGTCGTCCGAATCTTCGCCCAAATGATGGGCCCCTGGCCCGTCGGCAGCCTGCTGGTCCTGGACACCGGCGAGCTGGCCGTGACCGCCGCCCACAACCAGGCCGACTTCTTCCCCTCCGCCGTCCTACTCGCGACGACCGCCGAGGGCACCCTGGCCAAGGGCCCCCTGGTCGATCTGACGGAGAGCGACGATGGCGGCGGCAAGCTCAGGCGCCGCATCGTCGACTGCCTGAACCCGGCCGTCTACAGCATCCAGCCCTCGGACTTCCTTATCTAGCCTCCGGCTTCCATGGGCCAGGGCGGCAAGGCCGCCTGCGATTCCTGCCAGGAAATTGTCTCATGCCGCAAAAACCTCTGGCTGGCCAAAATGATCAGGCTTGAGGCCCGTTATCAAAACTATAGATGAAAGACTCAAAAAAAGCATGTTTCTCACGTTACCAGCAAATTTCCAACTTGTTTGGCTTATTTATCACGTGACCACCTTTAAATGTTCAGGGTGATAAATCAGACTTCGCTGGCATTTTCGTCCTGACAACAACAGTTAACTTGCCGCAACCAAAAGTTTAAAAATTTAATTTTATACTCATATAATTATTTCATTAAACACTTTCCATTTACCCCCAATAAGCACTGAAAGTATCTTTCCACTTCCACATTCAAAATCCTTAAAAATACACGCTGATAGTTAAACCATTTGGGACGTGGCAAGAAACCTGTGACCCAAAAGGACAAAAGACTTCAAATGCCAGGTCAAATACCAAATAGCCAAGCCTGGCCGTATCATTCCAGACAGCCGAGGTCAACCCAAATGCTATGTCGGCCATTTTTGGGCAAGAAATACTGGTCGCAGTTTTGGCACCTGCCGTCCAATTCCACGTCTAATGGCCTGCAGACGCCATCATCATGTCAAGGAGACGCATGAGATTGGCCATCCGGTTTGGCCTCCAACATAAAATTCTCCAGGGCCATTGCCAATCCCGACCACAGTCCTGCCATCCTGCCAAGAAGATAAATTGCCAACATGGAAGAATAGTGCGATAATGGACAAATGGAAACTGGAGCACGCATATTCTATTTGGCATTCCGGCCCTTGCCTTTTTTGGGGGAGTTCATGACGGATTCCCCGATTGCCCTGCGGACATTCCGAAGAAACCACTGATCCCGGCGGTACGCCAATGACCCAGAGCAAAAAACATCTACAGCTAAACGCATATCGGTAAAACCTGCTTTCAGCCAATCCACAAGGACAACAGCCAAACCCCGCGTCAGTTAGACTGCCTGGAAACTTGCCGACGAAATCACCCTGACCATTGGCCTGGCCTCATGATAGTTTTTCTCCAATGACTTTGATGGCTCTAGCTTGGCAGACTCTTTTTAAATATTATAGCGTAAGACAATTATTTTTTAATTAAAGATTTCCCAATTTCCCGGACTATAGAATTTTTCAGTCAGGATTTTTCTTGGGCCGGCCTCTTGGCCTCTTTGGATTCTGCTCCTCCGAATCTTTCTTGGGCCGCCCCCTTTTCTTGGGGATAGACTTTGCGGCTGGCACGGAAAGTCCCAATGCCTCGAGTTCATCAAAGACGCAGATCAGGGTGTGGACCCAGTATGCGTCATTGCTTGAAGGAGGCTCTGGGGCGTCTTTCACCCGCCATGCCGATGACAGGTCATCCATCAGTTCTCCGTATGACATGCCGGCCAGCAGGCCTGCCGACCTGGCTTTTCGAAGGATGCGGCATGT
>JAISEK010000017.1 GCA_031264145.1 Deltaproteobacteria bacterium | reverse complement strand
GTTCAATGTGAACTTGATGAAAACGAATACTTGAATGGAATCAAAGTATCTGACAAAGAGCTCGAAAGCTTAAACATCAAAAATGCAAAATTTCATGGAGAATGGAACTACACCTTTTTCCCATGATTGTGTACAGTTATTTTTGCCCGGGCCCTTAGGTGCCAATTTTCTTGAGTATGTAGAAAAAGGGACAGCTTTAAAATCGGCCGGCTTTTCAGCGATCTGCTCTCAAACGTGACCTACTGGCAGCATCCCGCCGATGGGGACGAAGACGCGGGCCAGGAAACTGGCCCTGATTATGGGGAGGGCGAAAGCTTCTACCACGGGCTGATCCAGATTTCCCTGTCGGCAATGGGCCTCAAGGCGCTGGGCGAGACGGCCGGGGCCGTCGGGCGGGACGACATGTGCCTGTTCTTGCCCGATGGCAAGGCCCTGGCCATAGAGGTAAAGCACGACCGGGCCAGTCCCGGCCACGCCCCGAAGAAGGCGAAAAGCACGCAGGCCAGAGCCCTCAAGAGGGCCCTCAAGGCCATAGCGGAGAAGGACTACGGCGGGCCCCATAGGATATCGGCCAGCGAGGTAATTGGCCTTGGGCTGGCCGTCTACGGCAGAAACGAGGTCCTGGCGGGCTTTCTGGACAATTCTGCGCTGAGGCAGCCACTCTAGTACCTTGTCTTTCTTGGTTTGACTGGTGTAGACATCTAGGATTAATCTGATCAGACCAACGTCGATACTGAAGAAGGGGCCAGACTGGTCTCTGTTCCCGCAAAGCAAAGTTTGATGAAAAGCATCCGGTTTCATGCACGAACGTCTTGGCACGGGCACCGCGAAGTTTGGGTATGAATTGGCTTTGGGTTGGCCGGGAGGGCCGTCGATGTACGAGGACTTGGACTGGGAAAACGCTCGCCGCCTGGCCCGTCTGGCCGTCTGGGCGGCCTTCATGGCCCTGGGGGCCTGGGTGGTCATTCCCGTGGCGTTTATCCCGGTGACCCTCCAGACGTTCTTCATATTCCTGGCCGGTTTCGTCGAGGGGCCAAGGGCCTCCATTTCGGCCGCTTTATACCTGGGGGCTGGCCTTCTGGGCCTTCCAGTCTTTTCCGGGGGCCAGGCCGGTCCGGCCCTCGTCTTCGGGCCATCCGTCGGCTACGCATTCTCATTTCCGGCCATGGCCGCCATCTGCGGCCTGGGCAGGGGCAAGGGGCGCCCCGGGTTGGCCAGGATGCTGCCACTGGGCCTGGCCGGCATGGCCCTCATGTATTCGTGCGGTTCCCTGGGCCTGGTGGTCAACGCCGGCCTTTCCTGGCCCGCCGCCCTGTTCCTCAACGTGACTTTTCTCCCAGGGGATCTGGCCAAGATGGTCTGCGCCGCCCTGGCCGCCCGCTCACTGGCACCCCGGCTGGGCCAGAGAGGGGGCCCGGCCGGGTCAAGGCCACAGGGCTAGCCGCCCATGTCGGCGAGGGAAGCCAGGGACATGGCCGGCCTGCTTGCCGTGGAAGGCTTGTCATTCGCCTATCCCGGAAGGCCCCCGATTATAGCGGGTCTCGGCTTTGAGGCCAGGGGTGGGGATATTTTGGGCCTGGCCGGCGCGAACGGGGCGGGCAAGTCCACGCTCCTCGATCTGCTCTCGGGCCTTTTGGCCCCGGATCGGGGCCGGATTGCCCTTTCTGGCCGTAGCGGGGCCGGGGAGCTCAGGAAGCGCTCGGCCCTCTTGCCCCAAAACGTCGACTATTTCCTGCTGGGCGACAGCCCAAGGGAGGACTTGGGCCTGGCCCTGGCCCGTGGAGCGCCGGGGGCCGGTGGGCTCGACTGTCTGGCCGGCCACTGGGATCTGGCGGGGGTGTTGGACCAGCCGGTGGAGACGCTCTCCCTGGGCCAGAAAAAGCGCCTGGCACTGGCCTCGGCCCTGGCCGCCGGGCCCGAGCTTTTGCTCCTCGACGAGCCCTTTTCCGGCCTCGACTGGCCGGGCTGCCTGAAGCTGGTGGACGACCTGGCCGGCCTGGCCCGGAGGGAGCTCATCGTGGTCCTGGCCACCCACGAGCCGGGCCTGGTGAGGGATCTGGCGGGCCGGTGGCTGCTTTTGGGGTCGAGAGGGCATCTTCTGGCCGAACCGGCGGAGGCCTTCGGCCGCCTGGCGGACTTCGGGGTCAGGCCGGTTTGCTGACTTGCCTGGCCTGCGTCCAGGATGCGGCCCATCACCGTGTCCCACGGGCCCCCCAGAGAACGCCCCAAGGACCTCGCCATCGTCCCCAGCCCTCCATTCCGGCGGCCACAATGCCGATAAACCTATAGTCCATCCTGAGGGTAGGGCATCGCCATGAAAATGCCGGGATCCACCCACGGCTCCACCTCGGCCGGGCGGGAGCCGGCGCCCGCATCGGCAAGGCCTGCCCCATGCGGCGCTGCGGGGAGGCGCCTCGATTCAAGGACATGCGCCGACCGTCCGATAAGGAAAGAGCAGGGGGCCCGCGGCCCAGTGCTGGATCGCGTCATCCCTGCGAAACCTCGAGGGAGCGCGCAGACATGATGACCGGCGGCTTTGGTTCTGTGACTGGCTACATGAGGATCGGGGGGACCGTCCACGGGGGCGGGATCGCGTCCTGGAACCGGGCTGGCCACGGCCTGTCCATCAGGAACGACACCCAGGAGCTTTTGAAGGCGTCCAAGGCCGGCGGGGGGGAAGCGGAGAGGAAGAAGATCGTCCAGAACTTTGAGTCCGCGATTGCCGGGCGCGTGGATTCCGACGGCAGGAGCGACAAGACACGGGAGGAGCGCGCCGCGCTGGTTGCGGCCGTTACCGGGGCAGTCGACCGGATACGGGACGATTTCGGCCAGGAAACGGCCACGGAGGCGATGGCGGAGATCCTCAAAGGCACGGAGCACGTCTTCAACGCCGCGACCGTCGCGATGTCCCTGGGCAAGGTCCTGAAGGACAGGGCGCAGATGGTGGCGAAGATTTCGGTCGGCAAGCTCACCGTGGAGGAGGTGCCCGAGTTCGAGAGGATGTTCGGGGTTCTGGACAAGGACACCGACATGTTCGCCTGGCTTCGGGAGACACAGGGGAAGCTTGCGGGCATGGTGGATTTCCTGAACGGGGCAGGGGACACCGAGGCGGTGGAGGACGCCCTGGCCACGATCCTCGGGACGCCGGTGCTCACGGCGGCCGCCTCGCTCGCCGACGGGTCGCTCGCCGGGGTGCTGAACGGTTACTACGGCCAGGCCATCATCGCTGACGAGGACCGCTACCAGTTTACGGTGAACTTCGAGTGGCACAAGTCCCTGGACGCCGACAGGGTGAACCAGGCGCATCTAGAGTCGCTCTACGGCCTGGACTTCAGGCTCTCCGCCGGGGAGATAGGGGGCGAGGCTCTTTCGGATCTGGCGAGGTTCCTGCGCGAGGAGCTGGACGATGCCGACGGGGCCGCCCTTATCGAGGGCCTCGGCGCCGACGCCGACGTGATAGCGGCAGTCAACTCGCTCCTCAAGGCCCACGATCCCGGGCCGAGCAATACCCTGGCTGGCCCGCTTAAGCGCGGCCCGGACGGTGCCCCTCTCATGGCGAACGACGACCCGGACTATTGGAACGAGATGAACAGGCTGAGAGAGGCCGAATACGCCAGGCTCACCGACCCCGGCTACGAGGTCCCGCAGTTCGACTACGACTCCGACTACGGCTACGGGTTCATTGGCGGGAACGACTTCAAGTGGAACGACTACCAGGCTGACCTGGCATGTTTCCTCGGGGGGGCCTTCCTGGACAGGGTAAACGAGGTCGTCAAGGATGACCCGGAGGTCCGGGAGCGGTTCCTGAAGCTGGCTTCCCGGAACTTCGGCATGATGGAAAGCGTGGTCCCAGGCGACTACGGCTTCATAGCTTTCCCGACAATCTCGAACATGGGCCAGGTTTCCGCGGCCAGGGTCATGGGCACGGTCGGCTCCACGGCCCAGGAGCGCGCCCTGGAGCGCCTGAGGGCCATGACATACCCTGAGGATTTTGGCTACGTGGTCAACGTGCCGAAGGGCGGAGGCATCGACAACAGGACCAACGTGGAGGAGATCGAGCTGCCCGGCTTCTCCGAGCTCAGCGCCGCGGAGAGGGTCAGCGTCTATGAGCAGGCTGTGGCCAGATACGAGGCGGAGAAGGCACTGAAGGGCCTCCTTCTGGAAGAGACCGTCTGAGGGCCGGGCGTGGGACAAGGGACCGTCGAGGTCCGCCGCGCGCTCCTGGCTGGCAATAGGCCGCGGCAGCCATGCCGGAGGGCCCCAGGTGGGGTATGTCGCCTCCTGGGGCCCTTCTCTGTCATGGCCTCCTTCGCCTCCTGGGAGGCGGCCCGGAAGGCTGGGTGGCTGGAGCCGGGAGAACTTGGCGCGCGCCAAGAGCCGCCGCTCAGAGGCCGGCCCACCCGTGAACGGCGACACGACTCAGGGCGGTGTCCGGTTGTGGCCGTGTTATACGTCAGGGCCTGAAAAAATACATAATATATAATTTTTTTAAATATTTATAGTTTGGCATATTTATAGAATGAATAATTGGTCTACGGACCAATATTTTTTTCATATCTATAGTTGATATTGATCAGAATGGTGATGCTCCGAATGCCAAGGTTCATGACTTCATGGATAAAGATCTTGCCTATCTGGCTAAATAAGGCAGCCATTAGTTCAAAGGCTCTTGCTGACGGTGTCTCCTTAATTGTGGCATGGGCTGTGGTTTGCCGTCGATTTTGAAAAAACTGGGGCTAGTACATCGTTTTTCTTGAAATGTCGGATAAAGTCAGCTCAATTTCCCCAGTATCAACGTTGGTCTGGTCAGATTAATCCGAGCTATCTACACCAGTCAAATCAAGAAAGACAAGGCACTAGTCCAGCCCCGGCAGGGCCTCCAGGAACATCCTGCCGAATACCTCCCCCTCGTCCTTGCCCTCGACAATCCCCCTGGCCAGCCATTCATGGGCATAGCTTTTGAGGTGGTCCCTGGCCTGGCCCACGCCGGGCATCCACATGTACCCGGAGAGCTCGGCCGCGATCCCCTCGGCGTCCCCTGGCAAAAGCCCGTTCCCCTTGGCCATGCCTGCGGCCGCCGCCAAGTTCCGCCCAATCCACCTGGCCCCTCTGATGAGGGCCCTTGAGACGGCGGCCGAGGTTTCGTCGTCGCGCCCATAGTTGTCTGGGAACAGGACGACGAAGGCCTCGAACAAGTGGCTGTCGGCCACGTGCCCGGAGTGCGGGTTTCTCGTCCCCGGCCTGGGCTTTGGCAGGCGGTCGGAGCCGCGGAAGATGACGGAAAGGCCACCAGGATCCCCGGCCTGGCCGGGCGAGTGTCGCGGCTGGCCATCGCCGTCGGCCTGGCCGGGCCAGGCCTTTTCCCATCTGGCCAGGGCATTGGCCTCCCCGGACTCCATGGCCTGGCGCAGGAGACCGCCGGGGCGGTCCAGGAAGTCCACGTCGGAGAGGGGATCCAGGCCCTGGCCCCTGAAATGCCTGGCGGCGGCCACCGCCGGGCCGCTCCCCAGGCCATCCACGGCCAGGGCGAGCCGGCCTGGCCTCGCTCCCAGGCCGAGGATCTCCAGGAGACCGCCGTAAAGGCCGGCGCTGGCCCTGGCCCCAATGTCCCTCCTGACCAGCCTCGCGAACTCATGGTTGGTGACCAGGGCGGCGAGGGCGGAGGGTGGGAGGCCGTCAAGATCGGTGGGGGCGAGGGGCACTGGGACGACGGAGAGTCCTTCCTCGCTGAAGTAGCCGTTTTGGGCGGCAACCAGGATGACCAGGCCCCCGATCGGGCCGGTGTGGCCGATTTTTAGGGCCATCTCGGCCCCCCTGGCCGCGGGGCCGGCGAGGAGGGCCAGCAGGGCCGCCAGGGCGGCCGCGAGAGCGGATCCGGACAAGGCCGTGTTCATGGCGTCACCATCCTTGGGGGCTCAGTCTCCGGCCGTGTTGGCGCTCTGGCCGGGAGGCAGTGGGACGAGGAGCCGGGAAAGGAGCCCAAAGAGCGCGTCCAGGGCCAGGCCGAGGAAGGCTATGGCCAGGACGGCGGCGTACATTTTCCGAAGCTGGAACGTCTCCTGGCTGTCGAGGACCAGGAAGCCCAGGCCCCTCGAGGCCCCCATCATCTCGGCGGCCACCAGCATGAAGAGGCTTTGGCCCAGGGCCAGCCGCAGGCCCTGGAATATTTGCCGCCCGGCCGCCGGGAGGCGGATCCTGGACAGGATGGACACCCCGGAGAGGCCAAAGGCCCGGCCGGCCCTGACAAGCTCCGGGTTGACCCCACGGGCCCCGGACATGGCCCCGAAGGCGATGGGCCAAAGGCAGGTCCAGGCCACCATGGTTATCTTAGGAGCCTCGCCGATGCCCATCACGAGTATGACGAGGTGGAAGAGGAGGAAGGGGTTCAGCTGGCTCAGAATCTCCATCGGGAGGTCCAGAAGCTCAAAAAGGGAGCGGGAGTGGCCGCCCAGGACAAAGCCCAGCGGGAGGCCGGCCAGGGCGGCCAGGGCAAAGCCCGAAAGGGCCCGGAGGAGGCTTATGGACAGGTGGCCCCAGAGCTCGCCCGAGACGGCCAGCTCCGCCAGGGTGGCCATGACCTGGGAGAAGGGCGGGAAGAAGACCGCCCTGATGGCCCCGGAGCGGGACAGGGTCTCCCAGAGGACCAGGAAGGCCGGGATGGATACGTGCCTGGCCATGCCCCTCACTCGGTCCAGACCCGGTACTCTGGGACGACGGAGGGATCGTTCAGGAGGGACTCGGCCCTGGCCATCCCGATGAGGCCGATGGCCAGGACTATGAGGGCAGCGGCCAGGGCCAGTGCCAAGGCCAGCGGGCCAGGCCGGGGCAAGCCATCCTGGCCTGGCCCGCTGGCCCGCCAGAAGAAGAGGCCGCGGTCGAGGAAGACCAGGAACCTGTTGAGGCCGAGGCCCAGGGCCACGATGACCAGGCCGGCACCGTAGATCCTGGGCACCTGGAACATGGCCCCGGCGTTGTGGACAAGCCAGCCCAGGCCGGCCGTGGCCCCGGTCATCTCGGCGGCGATTAGGATGAAGAAGGCCATCTGGACTCCTGTGCGGGCCCCGGCGAAGATGGAGGGCGAGGCGGCCGGGATGGCCACCTTGAGGAAGACGGAGGCCTTCCCGGCCCCCATGCCCCTGGCCGCCCTGGCCAGGACCGGATCCAGGTCCCCCAGGCCGGCCAGGGTGCCGAAAAATATGGGCCAGAGGGCCACCCAGGCCAACACGGAGATCTTGGCCGCCTCGCCCAGGCCGAAGACGACCACGAAGACGGGGAAGAGGCAGTAGGGGTTTATTTGCCCGAGGACCCGAAGGAGCGGCTCCAGGAACCTGAAGGCACCTGGCCAGGCGTGGCCGAGGGAAAAGGCCAGGGGCACCCCCGCCAGGAGGGCCAGGCCTAGGGCCAAGGCCACCCGGGCCAGCGAGACCATGGCGTGGGTGAGGAGGAAGGCCCGCCTGGTCATGTCCAGGGCCGCCGCCAGGCTGTCCGCGAGGCCGGGCACGAACTGGGGATCTAGCAGTCCCAGGCGGGAAAGGGTTTCCCAGAGGGCCAACATGGCGGCCGGGACCAGGAACCTCGTTGGGGAGCGTCTCGGGAGGGTCATTCTCATGCCCCGCTGGGCCGTGGCCTTGCCGCCTAGGGCCACCGGCGCGATGTTCTTGGAAGGCGGCGTCCGGGAGGCCGCGGCGGGGGTCACGGGGCCGTGGGCAGGCGGGGAGGGCTAGACGGCGGCCTTCTCCCTCCACCTGACCACCTGGCCCTCCAGGAACCTGAAGAGAGCGTCGATGGCCAGGCCAATGGCGACGATGATGGCCGTTCCGGCGTAGAGCTGGGGGATCTGGTAGTTTATCTGCGCATTTATGATGAGCCAGCCCAGGCCGCGGGCGGCCCCCAGCATCTCGGCCGGGATGAGCATGAAGAAGGCCGTGCCCGAGGCCTGCCTGAGGCCGCTGAAGAGATAGGGGGCCGAGGAGGGGACGACGATGCGCCAGAGGATCCTTGGCCGGGAGAGGCCCAGGCTGCGGGCCAGCTTCACGAACAGGGGATCGACCGTCCTGACCCCCAGGGAGGCGTTGTGGAGTATTGGCCAGAGCGAGACCCAGAAGATCATGGCCACCTTTGAGGTTTCGCCCAGGCCGAAGATGAGCATGAACACGGAAAAGAGGGCGAAGGGGTTGAACTGGCCCAGGAACTTCAGAAGCGGATCCAGGATCCTGCCGGCCGCCTTGAACCAGCCGCCCAGGAGGAAACCAAGGGGGACCCCGACGGCCACCGCCAGGAGAAAGCCGTACAGGGCCCGGGAGAGTGAGATCAGGCCGTGTCTGGCCAGAAAGCCGTTGACGGCCCATTTGGCCAGGGTCTCGGCGATGACGGCCGGTGAGGCCACGAAGGTCCCGGGGGCGAGGCCGGTGGAGCAGAGTGTCTGCCAGGCCAGGACGAAGAGGACGATGGAGCCAAACCTGTAAAAGGAATCGCCAAAAAAGCCGCCTATACGTTTCATGGTCCGTGGGGCCGCCCTAGGAGGCCCTCACCTCCTCCTTGTAGTCCAGAAGGAACCCTTCCAGCCGGTCGATCAGGAAGGCCAGGGCCAGGCCCATCGCGGCGATGGAGACCGCGCCCACGTAGAGCCTGGGGATGTAGTTGTTCATGGCCGAGTTGTGGACCAGCCAGCCCAGGCCGGTGTTGGCGGCCAGCATCTCGGCGGCTATGAGGAATAGGAAGGCCGTGGTGGCCCCCAGCCGAAGGCCCACCATGATGGAGGGCAAGGCCGCGGGGACAGACACCTTGAGGAAAACCACCGCCCTTTTGGCCCCCATGGACCTGGCCGCCTTCAGGAGGAGCGGGTCGCAGCCGGCAATCCCGTTGATGGCGGCGCCGAGGATCGGGAAGAGGCTCGACCAGAAGATTATGGCGAACTTGGCCTTCTCGCCGACACCGAAGAGGAGGATGAAGAGCGGGAAGAGGGCGAAGGGGTTGATGCCCGAGAGGAGGGCGACCAGGGGCGCCAGGAACCTGGTGAGCCTCGGCAGGAAGCCGGACATGAGGGCGGCCAGCGGAAGGGCCAGGGCGACTGCCGCTGCCAGCCCCAGGAGGGCCCTCTGGGCCGACGTGGCCGCATGGACGAAAAGCTCACCCCGGCCCATGAGGACCAGGGCCTCGGCGCCAATCTCCGATGGGGGCGGGATGAAGCGGCGGTCGCAGAGCCCCAATAAGGGTGCCAGCTGCCAAAGCGCCAGAAAGCCCAGGATCCCGTACCAGCCCATGAGCCGCCGGCCCATGGCTCCCAGTGTCCTGGCCCCCTCGCCGGGGTGGCCCCTGGCCGTCTCGTTCGCGTCCATGCGCGTCCTCCATCCAGGCCAGGCCTCCCCGGCCCGGAAAAATGCCCCTGGCCGCCTATCTCGCGGCCAGGCGCCTGAGGGCCTCGTCCAGGGGCAGCCGGACCGAGAGGCCCAGGATGCCCCGCGAGGCCAGGATCTGGAGCGCCGCCGGGCCAATTTTCCCGGCCAGGACCATGCCGCAGTCGGACAGGAGGTCGGCGCAGGCGGACAGGGCCCCGAGGTCGTGTTCCCTGTCCCGGCAGGGCCTGGGGCCTGGCCTGGTCTCCAGGGGGACGTAGGCGGGGGTGCCCCCGTCGTCGGCGAGGGCATAGATTCTGAAACACCCGGTCCGGCCAAAGCAGGCGTCTATGTTTTCCCCGGTCTCCGAGGCCACGGCCACGCGGCCAGGCCGGTAGGGGCCACGGGACCTGGCGGGGCCGGGCAGGGTGTCCCTGGTGACGGTTTCCGGCCCTTTTCTAGCCATGTGAGAATGTCTCCCGTGGCCACCCAGGGCCGTATATTTCTCTGGAAAAGTCGCTCAGGCCAGGCACCCCGCAGGCATCGGCCCGGCAGCGCCGGCAGTTTCTCTTGACCGGCAAGAATCTGCCGGCCTCCCTGGCCGCCCGCTCTACGTCCATGGCGGAAGGGGCCGGGATGCCGGCCAGGCCGCCAGCGGGAATCAGGGGGATGACGTTCATCAGATTCGCCCCCCAGTCCCTCACGCGCCTGGCCACCTCAGCGACGTGCCCGTCGTTCAGGCCGGGGACCAGGACCATGTTGGCCTTGATGGCCAAGGAGTTCTGGCTGGCCAGCCTCATGCCCCGCTCCTGGGCCGCTATGAGGATCTCGGCCCCGTCCGTCCCGGCCACGGTCCGGCCGTCCAGGATGACCCCGCCGTTCAGGGCGGAGAGGATCCTGGGGTCGACGGCGTTCACGGTCACGGTGACCGTCCTCACCCCGGCCAGGAGGAGTCCCTCCATGCTCTCGTATAGGGCCAGGCCGTTGGTGGAGAGGCAGCCGATGATGGAGGGGTGGTGGGCCCTCACCAGAGCCAGGGTCTCCAGGGCCTCGGGGCCGGCCAGTGGGTCCCCTGGGCCGGCCACCCCGGCCACCCTTATCTCGGGGCAGAGCCTCAGGGCCGACTCCAGGGCCCCCAGGGCCTCCCTGGGGGTTATGGCCCTGAAGGCCTGGCCGGGGCGGTCCAGGTGGCCGGAGATGCCCCGGGAGCAGAAGCGGCAGAAGATGTTGCAGCCCGGGGCCACCGGAAGGTGGATGCGGCCCAGGTTGGGCCGGCAGTCGGCCGAGAAGCAGGGATGGTCGCCTGGGACGTTCATTTTGGCGGCTCCTTTTGGGTTTCGGGCGCGAGGGTGGCCCCGTCAGGTCGGGCCGGCGAAGGAATGGGACATGTCCTCCAGAAGGGCGATGCCCCCGCGAAAGCCGGCGTAGCTCCGATCCACCACCAGGCGGTCGTAGGTTGGGTAGGCCACGCTCAGGTGGTGGGACTCGTTCTCCCTTTTGGCGATGTATTTCTCCAGGGAACTGCCGAAGATGACCTGGAGCGGCTGTTCCCTCAGGTAGCCCCTTATGCGGTGCGAGTCGTAGTCGAAGATGACCCGGGGCACGCTCGTCCCCTCGAGCCCCTCGGTCAGGAGCCTCTCTATTTCAGGGCGGCGATCCTCGGGCGGGTCGTCGGTGACCACGGCCAGCTGTGGGTTCCAGCCCAGCTCGTTGGCCCCGTAGCGGGTCAGGGCGATGGCCGTGCGGCTGTCGGCTATGACGGCCGTGTAGGCGTGGGGCATGGCCACCATGAACATCTCGGCCAGGTACTCCATGAAGCGGTATGCGTGGCGCTCCTGGGAGGAGATGGCCGCCTCGACTTTCCGGCCCGGCAGCCGAAGCCTTCGGCCCACGGCCCTGAGGAGGCTGGCCGTGTCCCTTGGCCCGATGGGCACGTAGCCGAAGGCCTCGAGGGGCGTGCCGTAGCGCTCCTCCAGCTTCCTGGCCGCCGCGAGGCCGTTCCAGGGGCTCAGGACAACGTTCAGGGCCGCCTTGGGGATGGCCTGGACGGCCGCGACCGACCCGAAGTCGGCGAAGATGGGGTTGGCCAGGATGCCGACGGAGGCGAAGAGCTCCTTGAGGGCCAGAAGCTCCCCCTTCCAGAAAACGTGCTGGTTGGGGGCCAGACCCAGGATATTGACGAGCCTTTTTTCCACGTCCGGCTTTTCTCCTGAAAGGACGTTGTCGACCAGCGAGTCGAGGAAGAGGTCGTAGCCGGCGAAGCCGTTCCCGGCGAAGCCGGAGGTCTTGACGTGGATGACCCTTGCCCGGTCCCTGAAGGAGGCCACGACCGAGTCCACGTCGTCGCCGATGAGGGCCGGGACGCAGCCGGATATGACGACGTACAGCTCGCCCCTCATGATCTGGATGGTCGTCTCGATGAGGCGCCGGAGCTTGTCCTCGCCCCCGAAGACCACGTGCTCCTCGACGAGCCCCGAGCAGGGGGTGGTGGTGGGGCCGATCATGCCCCCCGAGTTGAGACCCGAGGCGTAGGTCATGCCCTGGGCGTTGGCCATGCCGCAGCCGGAGCCAGAGTGGAGTAGGGGGACGGCCCCGTAGAGGCCCAGGGTGGCCCCGTAGGCGCCCCCCAGGGCGCAGGTGAAGCGGGGGGCCTCGGCCACCTCGGGATACTCGACGGCGGAAAGGGGCCCTTCCGAGCCCTTGACAAGGGTAAGGGCCATCTTATCCCCTGGCCTCCTTGCGGTGGAAATAGTGGGGATCCGGCTGCCGGTACCACCATTCGCGGTAGGGATCCTCGGTCTTGGCCAGCATGGTGTTCTGGAAGGAGCGGTTCTTGGTGGCCTGGAGAAGGAAGTTGCCGCAGGCCACGGCCCCGGCGTAGCCGGCCTGGGCGCTCCACAGGCGCCCGTCGCCCCGGAGGGCGTGGATCCTGGTCATGCCCTTCTGGCGCTTGTAGGCGCTGCCCTGGAAGGGGCAGGAGAGGACCATGTCAGGGTCGTGCTTGCGGGCCGTGTGGGCCACCTCGGCCGCCTGGAAGGTGTTGACTATGATCTCGAAGTCGCCGACCCGCTCAAGGAGCCGCTCCACGTCCTCCAGGAGGAGATCGTCGAAGTCCTGGCACAGGGCCACCGGGGTCGAGACGCCGAGTTCCCTGAAGAAGGGGGTCTGGGTGACCAGGCGGCCCTGGCCAAGGGAGCCCATGACCCGGAAGTCGCCGCCGTTGTCGGCCTTGACCTTGGCGAAGCCTTCCTGGATCTTCTCCATCCTGGGGACCCAGCGGGCCCGCTCGGAGGCGATGACCTCCTCGGCCCTCTCCGAGAGATCCAGCCTGGCCCCGATCTCCCGCAGCCAGGCGTCTGTGTTGGCGATGCCGATCGGCGAGGGGTACATGAAGAAGGGCACCCCGAAATGCTCGTCGAGGCCCCGGGACAGGTAGTCGGTGTAGGTCGGGCAGACCGGGGCCGTGAGGGCGGCGCTCCCCAGGTTCCTGAAGTCCTCGACCGAGGCGAACTCGGGGACGAAGTTGGCCCGAAGCCCCATCCTCCCGAGGAGCCTGGATATCTCCTGCCGGTCCTGCCAGGTGTAGCTGAGCATGCTGGCGACGTTCACCAGGTCCCCCTGCCTCTTTTCCGGCTCCCTGACAAGGTACTTGAGGATGCCGTGCCAGAAGGCGTCGTAGCCGGTCTGGACTATCCTCGAGCGTATACCCTCGCAGTGGATGGGGACGATTGTGGCCCTGGTCCCAGGCTGGAGCTCGGCGACCACCCCCTCGACGTCCTCCCCGATGATGCCCGAGGCGCAGGACGTGAGAATGAAGATGGCCTCCGGGGAGTGCCGCCTCTCGGCCTCGGCGATGGCGAACCTGAGCTTGTCGGCCGCCCCGTAGATGACGTCGCGCTCCCCCAGGTTGGTCGTCAGCCAGTGGAAGTCGAAGTCATCGTGACTCCGGCCCAGGCCGGTCCACAGGCGCCGGTAGACCTCACGGTAGATGTTGGCCGGTGCCGAGCAGCCGACCGGGGCGTGGACAATCATGACCGAGTCCCTTATGGTGGCCACCCTGACGGAAAGATAGAAGTTCAGAAGGCAGCCGGAGTTTTGCTGGAAGTCGCGCTCGCAGTTCTTGAGCTTCCCTTCCCTGGCCTGTGACAGCAGCTCGCTGGCTTTGCCGCTGAAGGCGTTGATGCCGTTGGCCCTCTGTTCCCTGGTCGGGCAGGTGTTTTCGCTGAGATCGATCATTTTTGCTCCTTCGGCCCCTGGCGTCCCTGGGGACGCCAGGGGCCTGGCTGGTGTTTTCCTCGGGCGCCGGAAGGCCCCGTCCGCCACCCGGTCATATCAGGGCCCCCGAGGAGCGGACCTCGCCCCTCTCTATGGCCAGGATTTGGTCAGACCACTCGCTGGCCCAGTCGCGCAGCTCCCTGGGATCTAGGGGCCTTGGGCTGGCCGAGTTCTCGTGGGCCTCCACTTTCTTGGCCAGTTCCCGGTAGACCCCGGCCTGCTCGGAGTCCGGGGCGGCCTCGATGGTCGTCCGTCCGGCCAGCTCGCTTTGGGTGACGGTGATCGACCTGGGCACGTACTGGAGGACCTGCGTCCCGGTCCTGGAGACGAAGTCGTCGATGATGGACCTCTGGTAGCCCCCCGAGACCGAGTTGGCTATGAGCCCGCCCAGGAGGGCCCCGCCGGCGTTCGAGTATTTCTGGATGCCCTTGAAGAGGTTGTTGGCCGCGTAGATGGCCATGAAGTCCGACGAGGACACGGTGAAGACGTGTTGGGCTATGCCTTCCCTGATGGGCACGGCGAAGCCGCCGCAGACCACGTCCCCAAGTACGTCGTAGATCACGTAGTCGAGGCCAAGCTCCTCGTAGACGTTCTGCTGCTTGAGGAGCTGGACGGCGGTTATGATCCCCCTGCCGGCGCAGCCCACGCCAGGCGAGGGGCCGCCGGCCTCGACGCAGTAGACGCCGTTGTAGCCCTCATGGATGGCCTCATGGGCCTCCACCCGCCCGTTCTCCCGCAGAAGCTCCAGGATGGTGGGGATGTAGGCCCCTCCCCGCAGGGTATTGGTCGAGTCGGCCTTGGGGTCGCAGCCGAACTGCATGACCTTGTAGCCCATGTCAGAGAGGGCGGCGCTGAGATTGGAGGTGGTGGTGGACTTGCCGATGCCGCCCTTGCCGTAGATGGCGATCTGCTTGATCTTCCTTGGGGGCTTCTTTCCGTTGCTCTTGGCAACCATTGGTCGTTTCTCCGTTTCTTGTTTCCTGGGGCGGCCGGGTGTCCCCTGTCGTCCCGTTTATGTCCCGCCACGCTGCCCGGCCGCCGCGGAAGCCTCGGGTCCAGGCTCCCTTGGCGGACATGGGGCGAGGCCCCGGGCCCGCGTGGCCTGGGGTGTAGGCTCAGGAATCGCCTGCCGGGATCTCGTTTCGGCCGGTTCGGCCCGGTGCCGAGGCATCCGAGATCGTCTCGTTCTCGAAGTCGTGGACCACCAGGTCTCCTGGTTTGAGCTTTCCCCTGGGGATGACGTCATGGTCCTCCAGATCCTCCAGCCATGGGATTATCTGGTCGTCGTCGATCCTGGTGGTGGTCGAGTAGTAGTGGTTGGCCGAGACCGGGACGCCGATGACCTCCTCGGTCCAGATCCTGGCCTGCTCGGGGTTCTCGTTTATGAACTTCTGCCCCCTGGTGATGGCCCGGACGAAGCCCCTGACTGTCTCGGGGTTGTTTTTGATGAACTCCTCGGTGAAGACGTAGAAGTTCAGGCCCGCCACCTCGTCGTCCAGTCCGGCCTCCTGGGTGTCGGCTATCTTGAGCATCTCGGCGTCGACCATGCCCTTGTAGAACGGGGGGTGGACGCCGCCCACGTCGGTCAGCCCCTGCTTGAGGGCCTGTATGGCCTGGACGTCGGGCATCAGGACCCACTCTATCTTGTCCCTGGGCACCCCGTGGCGGTCAAGGATGCGGTTGGCCAGAAAGTCCGAGCACGATGAGGTGTTGATGATCGAAAACTTAATCGTCCCGGGGATGTCCTTGAGGTCGGCGAAGCTCTTGACGTTAGGGTACTTCTCGGGGTTCACGAACCACCACATGTGCCTGAAGGACGGGTCCACGTCGGGGAGGGGCTCTATGTCGGCCCGCACGACCCCCTTGAATGGGGCCCCGCCGTTTATGGCCACGGCCAGGGCGTTGGGGTGGAGGCCGGTGGTGTCGTTGTCCCCGCTGATGATGGATGGCACCCTCTGGGGAGGCTGGAGCTCACCGGTGAAGACCAGCCTGATGCCCTCGTCCCTGAAGTAGCCGAGCTTGTCGGTTATGAGCCAGGGAGCCAGCGAGCAATCCTTGCGGGAGAAGGTCTTGACGACCCTCAGGTCCCCGTCGGGCCGCGACGCCGCCGCCCCGAGGGCCAGATCCTCGGCCGGGGAGGAGAGCCTCGTCCGGCCCATGGCGGCCCCGAAGGCTATGAGGGCGGCCACCAGGACGGCGATCGCGACATAGGCCCGATGCTTCTTCTTTAAGGCCATTTTTGTTCTCCTTCCGCGCCTTCCCGCCGTCTTCCGGGGGAGGGCGTCCTTCTACCTGGCCAGGGAGGCCGCGGCGCCCCCGGGCAGGGCGGCCTCTGGCTGGACGAAGGGCAGGGGGCCCTCCAGGGCGGGGGCACCCTGGCGAACGCCGGCCTCCTGGCCGCCTTCCTGGAGGGTCAGCCAGATTTGCTGCCTCAGCCCAGCGAAGGCATGGTCCAGGCGCATGTCCCGGTTGGTCCTGGGCCGGGGGAGGGGCACGTCGACTATGGACTTGATGCGCCCGGGGTTGGGGGTCATGACCACCACCCTGTCGGCCAGGAGGATGGCCTCATCGATGCTGTGGGTCACGAAGATGATGGTCTTGTCGGTCTTCTCCCATATGCGCATCAGCTCGTCCTGGAGGGTCTCCCTGGTCTGGGCGTCGACGGCGGCGAAGGGCTCGTCCATCAGCAGCACCGTGGGGTCGTAGGCCAGGGCCCTGGCTATGGCCACCCTCTGCTTCATGCCTCCCGACAGCTCGTAGGGGTAGCGGTCCTCGAAGCCCGACAGGCCGACCAGGTCGATGTACCTGGCCCCGGTCTCCCGGCGCTCGGCCGCCGAGAGGCCCTTTATCTCCAGCCCGAACTCCACGTTCCGGCGGACCGTGCGCCAAGGGAAGAGGGCGTAGCCCTGCATGACGATGCCCCTGTCCAGGTCGGGGCCAGAGACCGGCCGGCCGTCGATCAGGATGGAGCCGCGGGCGGCCCTGGAGAGGCCGGCGATGATGTCCAGGAGAGTGGACTTGCCGCAGCCGGAGGGCCCGACGATGGAGACGAACTCCCCGGCCCTGACGGCCAGGCTGAAATCGTCCAGGGCCAGGAATGTGTCCCCGGCCTGGCCGTCGGTGCCCCTCAGCGCGTACCTTTGGGAGAGGTTGCTCAGGACTATCTTGAAGCCACGGGCTGTCGTGTCGCTCGTCATCCGCCGTCCTCCTTGGAAACGAAAAAGGCTAGGCCCGGACGGGTGGGTCCGGGCCTAGCCTTCAGTGGTTTCTGATTGGCTATGGATCAATGTTTATAGTCTAAAAAGATATTATCATTTGACGATAAAACGAAAAAAATAGTTTTATGTATTTTATGACAACAACACATGTTTATAAAACTTCTATTAAAAGGACAAAGATAGATTAAGTCAAGCCTAGGCATCTTTTACCACCCCCTAACCACCTTGTCAAGATTTTTTTCATTGCCCCGGGGCTTTTCCGGCCCCGAAAACGAGTCGGCGTCCCCGGCCCCTGAGGGCCCTCGGGTTACGGAAAAGGCCGGGCAGCCCCATCGGGGCTCCCCGGCCTTCAGTCTCGCTGATCGGCCCGGCGACATGCGGTTAGGCGGGAAACGGTTGGCCATGGGACGGCCAGATGGCCGTCCCGTGGCGAGGAAAATGGTTCAGGCCGTTGGGCCGGGCTGGGGCATCTTTGACGGCGGAACGTGCTGTCGACGTCTCGCCGTCATGCCGGACACAGCGCACGAGAAAAAAGATTTGACAATAAGACGCATTTGCTTGTTTAAGTCTATTGCGTCAATCGTTGCCAGAAAACGCAGGACAAGGCTAACATCGCCTGACGGCCTTGTCAAGGGGAATTTAAATCTATTTGGCTCTCCCGGCCTGCCGCTGGTGGACGGGGCTTTTTGGGGCTCAGACGTCGGAGCTCAGGTAGCCAGGCTCGGGCTTGTTGTACTTCTTGGCGTACTGGGTGAAGAGCACCTGGTTCCTGGCCAGGCCGTCGATCGTTTCCCTGAGGACGGACAGGTTCTCCGTCAGGTAGTCGGCCAGCCTGGTCTCCAGCTCGACCATTTCCTTGAGGGAGGTGACCAGGCGGTTCTCCAGCTCGCTCATCTCGGCGAAGTCCCTCTCGTCCTCGGCAGTCCTTCCCCCGGTCCCGGCCGGCAGTTTTTCCCCGGCCCCCGATGAAAGCACGTGGATGCTGGAGGTGGTGAACTCGACCAGGTCCTGCCTGGCCTCGATGAACTGCTCCCAGAGCCTGGGGTCGAGGTAGTTCTCGGCGTCCCTGCCCCTGTCCTCCTCCGGGGGGCCAATCCTGGCCAGCATCCGGCGGTCCATCTCCAGGCACTCCTGGCAGATCTCCACGGTCTTGCGCCAGAGGGCCAGATCCATGTCCTTGCTGGCCGGCACCTTCAGTGCCCGCGCTGGCAGAGGGTCGGGAGGATGGCGGCCAGCCTCCGCAGGGAGTCCTGGAGCTCGTACTCCAGGACGTCGGCCAGGTAGATCCAGTCCTTCTGCTCCTGGAGTTCCAGGATGGTGCCCAGGACCTGGGCCAGGGAGTCCAGGTACTGGTTGAGCGAGGACGAGTTCTCGTCGTCGCTGCCCTGCCACAGGCCCAGGACGTACCTGGTCTGCTCCAGGAGGGTCATCAGGAGGTGCAGGGCCTCCAGGAAGTTCAGGAAGTACTCGTTGGCCTCCTGCTCGTCGCCCAGCCTGAAGGTCTCGACGATTTTGCCCAGGGCCTCCAGGAGGGTCTCCAGGTAGGCCGGGCCGGTCTTCAGGAAGTTCAGGCCCATGTCCTCCAGGGTGAGGGTGTCCAGCTTCAGCGACTCTATGGTGCCCCTTTGCACCTCAAGGGCGGCGTGGGGCACGTCCTCGACGTAGGGCTGGCCGTTCAGGAATATCCTTTTTATGATGCGGCCGTTGGTCACTGGGTGTTCCATGAGGTTTAGAAGAATCTCCTCGAGATTGGCCCCGACAATCTCGTTCTCCATGATGCTCTGTCCGTCCACGGTAAAGGTTTCCATGCCGAATCTCCTTGGTCGGTCTCAAGGAAGGGGCGATCCTTCCCTGCCTGTCTGGTCCCTGCGGGCCCGTCTTCCCCCGTGGGGCCAAGGTGCCCGGCGCCCTGGCTCCGCTCGCCAGATTCGATGCAATTTGGAGGCCAATTTGTCGAGGCCCGTCCAGTCAGGCCGCGCGCTCCCCAGGCCGGCAAAAGATGCCGCCGCGGCGTCCTCACCATTCTTATCGGCCGTCCGTGCTGAATTGATAAACCATAAATGAAAAAAATTTTCTGATGTGTCTATTTGGTTAAATTAATTGGATCTTACAAAATATAAGTCTATATAAATTTAATTTTCATAAGTATGAACTAAATAAAAGAATATAGTAATTTATTTTAAGAATAAAATTAGCCTAAAAATATCTCGACCCTGGCGGTAGCCCTGGAGCCTGGACCGTGGCGGGTCCCTGAAATGGCCCTGTGATCCGGGCGGAAAATTTGCTAATATGGCCCTGTCCCGGCCCCCTGGTCCTTTCGAAGGGCATGGCTGGCCGCAACTTTTGGGATATTTGTTCTTGGACTGAAAGAATATTATCTGAAACTTAAAACTTCAAACATTTAGTAAAACATTGTCCATGTGTTAGTTGTTGTCTTGTAAAAATATAGTATGGTTAAAATTTTATTTTATATATATTTTATTATTGTTGGGCGATAATATGGCATAAAGCAGAACCACGTCTTGTGCCGATATTATTCCCCCAGGCTGGCGCCCATGCGGCCGGCCGCTTCCTCGGGGCCCTTCCCGCCGGCCCGCGCCGGCCCAAGGCCCCGACGACGGGAACCCAGCCAAGCTTTTTATTGGGGCCGCCTTCCCCGCTGGCCGCGAGACCGGCCAAGCGGGGGCCCAGGCCCCGGGAGGCAGGCATAAATGCAACGTCAACTTTCTTCCCTGGCCCTGCTCTTGTCCCTCTTTCTTCTCCCGGCCTGCTCCAGCAGCGCCGTCGGGGGCGGCGGCAGCATCCGCCGTGAGCTTGACGCCCTCAAGATGGAGGTCGCCGACCTGCGCGACAGGGCCCGCCTGGGGGGCGGCGCCGTCGGGGCGGCCTCGGGGACCGGCCAGCTGGAAATCGAGAACCTCAAGACCGCGGTCCAGAGGCTCAACGAGAACGTGGAGACGGCCAGCGTCGGCGGCATGTCCATCAGGCAGCAGATGGAGTACATCAGTGCCAGGCTCGACCGGCTGGAGAAGAGGGCCAATCTGCCGCCCCTGAGCCGGGAGGTGGTCGCCCCGGCGGCCATCCCGGTCATGGTCCCACCAGATGCCCAGCCGGCCTATCCCCCGGCACCGCCGGCGGCCACGGGCGCCGCGCCCCAGGCCCCGCCGGTGGCCGAGGAGGGCCCAGACGGCGCGCCCGTGGCCGTCCCTCCCCCCGCGGCCCAGAGGAGCGCCTACGACGAGGGCAAGGAGCTTTTCGACCAGAAGAACTACCCCGCGGCCATCGAGAGGTTCAGGGCCTACCTGGCCGCCGAGCCTGGCGGCGGGCAGGTGCCCGGGGCCCAGTTCTACATCGGGGAGTCCAATTATTTCCAGAACAAGTTCGAGGAGGCCATCCTGGAGTACCAGACCCTGGTCAGCGGCTACCCCAAGAACCCGCTGGTCTCCACGGCCCTCCTAAAGCAGGGCCTCTCGTTTCAGGCCCTGGGCGACAAGGCCAGCGCCAAGCTCATCTACCAGAAGGTGGTCCGGGAGTATCCCAAGAGCTACTCGGCCGGGATAGCCAGGGAGCGGCTAAAGACCATCTGAGGCCAGGGAGGCCCCTGGGGGCGGCGGCAAGGGACAGGGACAGGGCCGGAGACGCGCCAGTGGCCCTGCCCTCCCGGCAGTGGAACCTGAGAACCCCCAACCGCGAGGCCACCCCGCATGGAATATTCCCTGCCGCCTCCGTCCAGCCCGACTGGCAAGAGATCGACACGCAAAAGGACTTCCCCGCCCTTGAACCGGCCTTCACGGTACGCTATCCGCCAGGCTTCGACAAGCAGGACATGCCGGCCCAGGAACGGCGGCGCCGCGCCGGGCCCGGACGGCGGCGGGGTCTCCGGCGACTTCGTGCGCCTGGACAGGGAGTCGGGCGTCATGACGACCCTATCCTCCATCAGATGATGGTGGACGCCCCAGGAGCGGGAGATCGCGGAGCAGGACGGCCTGGAGGCGTACCGGACCTTCCTGGGAGCCAGCACGGCCACCCAGATGCAGGACGCCATGGAGGGAACGGACCCGCTCGTCTACAAGGGGCGCCAGGCGGCGGACATCTATTTTTCCGGGCCGGCCACGCTGCTCGGGCTGAGCGAGCCGTACTCGATCGTAGGCTTCATGCGGGCCGTGGAGGCCGAAAATGGGCACCTGCCCCAGAACTGCCTCGCCATGCCCCCGACCAGCGCGGCTGAAGGCTGGGCGGAACAGCGCGCGTACCCAGAGAAGGATTCGGATCCGCAAGACGTTTTTCGACTCGCTGGAAATCAAGGACCAGTAGCGCTTTGTCGCATAAGTCGTCAAAAGTTATAATGCCGATGCGAACTCGAAAATTTATGCGCTGTAGTGCTAATATATTTTAAGAAGTTCTTAATAGGTATCGTATATAAAAATAGAGAAAATAAATAGAGAATTTTTTAAGCAAGTGTTGGTTTTGATAGATTTTGGACTAAAAATCGCATATGGTTGCCGTCACAACATGCAATTTTTAGGCAAAAATTGACCTGAAAAAGCGATCCATTTGACTAATATGGAATATTTTGCTCTCTGGCCAGGTTCCTGCCGCTTATTTTAGGCCGCCATGATTTGTGATATACTTATCTCAAACGGGGTACGGCTTGGACCTTGGGGCACCTTAAGGCCCCGAGCGGTCGTTGGATCCTTTGGAGCAGCCGCATGGCGCAGATAGACGGTAGCATCTGGCAAGGCAAGTCCGTCCTGGTGGTTGACGACTACCAGGCCGTCCGCAAGACCATCAAGGAGCTTTTCGCCACCATGGGCCTGGCCGTCTCCGAGGCCGGCAACGGGGTCGAGGCCCTGGAGAAGCTCAACGCCGGGAAGTACGACCTGATCGTCAGCGACCTCGTCATGGCCGAGATGGACGGCTTCGAGCTGACCGAGACGGTCAAGAACAACCCCGGGCTCAGATCCATCCCCATAGTCATCCTTTCCACCCATGCCGACTACAAGTACATCTTCAGGGCCCTGAGGCTCGGCGCCGACGACTACCTGATCAAGCCCCCCACCGCCGAAATGGTCAACATCGTCCTGGCTAGGGTTTTCAACCATGAGTGGTGAGCACCAAGCAGCGGCCCCGACGGAAGCCAAGGAGGCCCCAAAGCCGGCGGCCGCCCACCAGGCGCCCGAGCTGGACCGCATGGCGGTCAAGATATCCCATCTTGACCGGCTCCTGGGCCTTACCGGCGAGATCATAATCTCGGCCTCCAACATCTCCATCCTCCAGCGGCACCTCGCCACGTCCCTGATCAACCTCGACAAGAACTCCCTGGAGATGATCAAGAACGTGGCCATGACCACCAACCGCATCTCCTCGGACCTCCACCACCTGGTCATGGACATCCGCATGGTCCCCATAAAGGAGACCTTCCTCAGGTTCAGGCGGCTGGTGCGGGACCTGGCCAAGAAGCGCGGCCGCCAGGTGGACTTCGAGATAGTGGGCGAGGACACGCTGGTGGACAAGACCGTGGCCGAGAGGCTCTACGAGCCCCTGGCCCACCAGATCCGCAACGCCGTGGACCACGGCCTGGAGGATCCCCTGGAGCGCAAGCATGTCGGCAAGCCACCGACCGGCCGGCTGGTCCTCACGGCCTACAAGAAGGAGGGCTTCACCTACGTCTCGGTCTCCGACGACGGCCATGGCCTCGACGAGTCCCGCATCCGCCAGGTGGCCGTGGAGAAGGGCTTCCTGCCCCCGGCGGCGGCCCAGGCCATCTCGCCGGTCGAGTGCTGGAACCTCATCATGCAGCCTGGCTTCTCCACGGCCACCGAGGCCACCGAGATCTCCGGCCGAGGGGTCGGCATGGACGTGGTCAAGAGCACGGTCGAGAGCCTGGGCGGCGAGATAATCATCGATACGGCCAGGGGCCGGGGCTCCACCTTCACCTACAAGATTCCCCAGCTCTCGGCGGTCAACATCACCGACGCCCTCATAATCCGCTCCGGCGAGACCTTCTACGCCGTGCCCATCGGCAACGTGGTGGCCACCCAGTCCTTTTCCCTCGATGACGTCAACACCACCATGGAGGCGACCGAGAGCATCATCTACCTGGGCTCCATCGTGCCCCTCCACGACCTCCGCGGCCTTCTGACCGGGGCGCCCCTGCCGGTCGATGAGTTCCGGGAGAACCTCCCGGTCATCATAATCGACTCCAAGAACGGCCGCCTGGCCCTCAAGGTCTCCGAGTTCATCAGGCCCCAGAAGCTGGTCCTTATCCCCCTGCCGGAGATCTTCTCCGTCCGTGGCGTGGCCGGGACCACCATCCTGGGCGGGAACCAGCTGGGCATGGTCCTGGATCCCTTCGACCTCATAGCCATGAGCTGCGGCTACTCCAAGGACGACGCCAGCTTCTCCGGCAGGGCCTCGGTCATGAGCTTCGACGACGAGGCCCCCGAGCCGGCCCCGGCCGCCTCCCCCCAGCAGCCCGGCGGCGCCACCGCCACCCCGCCTGCCCAGCGGCCGGCCGAGGCCATGGACGAGTCGATGGCCGAGGAATTCTTCGTCGAGATCTCCAACATCCTGAGCGAGGCCAGCGAGGAGATCTTCCAGCTGGAGAAGGATCCCGAGAACATCCGGCGGGTCAATACCATCTTCAGGCATTTCCATTCCATCAAGGGCAACTTCATCATGACAGGGTTTACCAACGTGGGCACTTTCGTCCACGACCTGGAGACAATCCTGGACCAGATGAGGGAGAAAGAACTTAAGGTTGATAAAGAGGTCATTGATCTTCTTCTTGACGCCATAAAGAACATGGAACAGGGCATCGTCGAGATCCGGGCCGGCCGGGGCTACGAGATCCAGGATCCCGAGCTCCTGGCCGAGCTGGCCCGCTACAAGAAGGCGGAGGCCAAGGAAAAGCCGCCCCAGGATGAGGCCGACGATGGCCAGTTCCACCTCTCGCCCCTGGGGACCATCCTGTATTTCTCCAAGCTCGTCACCCAGGGGGTCAAGGTCTACCAGTCGATGTTCCACATCGGGCCCTCCTTCCAGGAAACCTCCCTGGTCGGCTACCTGATAATCAAGCGCATCTCGCTACTGGGCGACCTTATCGACACCGTGCCCAGCCTGGACAAGATCGAGAGGGGCCTGGGCACCGACAAGATCAAGGTCATGTTCGCCTCGAGCCACAGCCTGGAGAGGGTCAACGCCTTCTGCGAGAAGCAGCTCAAGAGGTTCTACCAGGTGGTCGAGTACGAGAACCTGCCGGTCGAGTGAACCCTCGGCCCCATTTCCCCAAGGCCCTTTCCCCGCCAGGGGCGGGCCAACCTTCCCCTGGCGGGTGACGTATGAACGCTAAAATCATGCTGATGGTGGCCGATCCTTCACACAGGGCCGCCCTGTCCGCCCCCCTGGCCGGCAAGTATGCCCTTTCCGAGGCCCCGGCCCCCGACCCGGCCCAGGCCCAGGGGCCCCAGGCCGAGGCCATCCTGGCCGCCGCCCCCGACGTAGTCGTCATGGACTACCGCTCCGAGGACGCCCTGAGCGTGAAGATCCTCCAGGAGGTCTCCGACCGCAACGACAAGATTTCCTTCATCTTCATCGACACCTTCGGCAAGGCCGACCGTGAAAGCGTCCTGATGGCCATCAACGAGGGGGTCCAGGCCTTCATCGACCCCGGCATCCAGCCCGTGGCCCTCCTGAACTACGTGAGCCGAGTCCTCAGGGGCCCCTCCCGGCTGCGGCCGGTCGACTCCAGCCACGACGGGCTGGTCCAGTCCCTCAACGAGCGCCTGACCGTGGGGAAGACCCGCCTCAACAACGCCGAGAAGCTCATCACCTATCTCCTCAGCACCCCCCTCTCCGTCCAGCCCCGCCGGGCCCTCATCCTCTCCGACTCGGCCTACCAGCGTGAACTCCTCAAGAAGCAGATGGAGGACAACAACTTCGTGGTCCTCACCGCCCCCAACATCGCCGACGGGGTGGCCCTGACCATCTCCGAGAAGCCCCGCATCATAATCAGCGACTACGAGCTGGAGGAGGGCAAGACCGGCATCGACTTCTGCCGGGAGCTGAAGTTCGTCCACAAGATAACCCCCATCTACTTCGTCATCTGCACGGCCAACCAGGACAAGATCCCCTCCATCATGTCGCCCGGGAACGGGGTCGACGACTGCCTCCAGAAGCCGGCTACCCCCACGGCCCTGAACGAGTTTCTGGCCCGGGTCGCCCTGGGCCTGATCATATGATCCAGCCCCTGTAGCCCTGGGCCTGACCATATGATCCAGCCCCTGTAGCCCTGGGCGGTGAGGATGGGCCCCCATTGCCGCCAGGGGACGCCCATCGTTGCCGAGCGCCTCGCGTCGAAGGTCACAAGAAGCCGGCATGGCGCCGTCCCAGGAAATCGGGCCATTTGGCCGGGAGGCGGGGCATGATGTCATTATCCGATTACTGTTGTGACAATCTGAAGTGTGCGTTTTTTGGAGAATTTGGCAAGGACAATATAGCCATACGCTCAACTTACGGGAAAAATAAAGAGCATACGTTGCTATATTGCAGAGAATGCAGGACCACATTCAGCGCTTCTCGGAAAACTCCTTTATTCAAGGCGCATTTATCCATGAAGATGCTGGAGGATATAGTCTCCCTATCATCGCGTGGTGTCGGGGTCAGAGACATAGCCGGGCAACTTGGGATTAGCCCCAAAGCGGTAAATGATAATATACGCAAGATCGGTGAACTCTGCGCCGAACAGCTGGCCAGCGCGATAGTCTCGCTTGGCCTGGCGGAAGTCCAGCTTGATGAGTTCTGGTTTTTCGTGAAAAAGCACGCCTTGGGGAGAATACCGAAACACCTTCCGGCCGCGCCTGGGGGCCGGCCTGGACCAGGCCGGCCGTAGATCCCCTGACCAGCGGGACGCCATCGGGCCCATGCCCTGGCGGACCGGCCAGACGCCAGCGGGGAATCTCTGCCGGCCCATGGCCTCGCCTGAGGGACAGGCCTCCTTGCCAGTCAGCGGCGAATTGCCCATCAAGGGACCGTGCCCGGGGCCGCCTCCGGGCTGGCCCGCCGGCGCGGGGGATGGGCGGGATCATTGAAGACGCCGAGGCCGTCCCAGGCCCTGGGAAAGGCCCCGGGCTGGCCCGGTTCCGGTGAAGAGCTGGCCAGAATCGGCCTGAAGGCCCCGCCGGGACGACAAGGGGCACAGGGAAGCGTGTCTTCGGCCCAGGGGATGAGAGCGGCTGGAGGCGGCCTGGCGGGGTGCCGCCATGGAAAGGGCGGGGAGGGGACTTCCTCTGGCCAGGCCGCGCCCTGCGGGCCAGGGAGCCCCAAGGCGCGGCGGTACGGGCCGGTGACGGACCTGGGCGCGCTGAGGGGAAGGCGTCTTCCGGGCGACATCTGGGCCGGGCCCGGCGAGGGGCCAAAGAACGCCCCCGCGCCATCTTCCCTGCCGGCCCCATGGGGGACAATATTCCAGGCGAGGCGGGATTGGAATGACCACCATAACCATACAAGTTGACGCCCGGGTCAAGTCGGAAGCCGAGGCCGTGCTGGCCGTCCAAGGCCTTTCCCTCGGCGACATCGTCAATCTCGTGCTGAGGCGAATCATCGCCGCGGAAAAGCGTCTGCCCGCTTATTTGGCGGTCCCGCGCGATCATGAGGGGGAACACCTCGGAACTGGCCAGCCAGGCGATGATCTGGCCAGCATCCAGGCGTTCGGGATGTGGGCTGATCGCGACGACATGGAAAACCCGTCCCAATGGGTCAGAGAACTGCGGCGGGGGAGGCATCGCGATCTTTAGAGGCCGACGTCCTCTTCTGGCCCATGCGGAGAAGACCCGAGGCGGCCAGGCGGCGTTCCTCGTCCAGCAAGAAGCCTGGCTAGCATCTTGTCAAGATGTTAATTATGGGTTTATGAGTTTTCTTATCTGGAATCGCAGGCAGGGGGCCACAATGATCCCTCGCAAGACTCGATTAGCCATTTGACAGGACACTAGTCCTGGATCCGTTGTCTCACTTCAAACGATACCTCGGCCATTTCCCCCAGACCCAGTTTTTCCCTTGCGCGCACTTTCGCGGGCAAGGCCATGAAGTGCGTCCCGTCGCCCATCGGCAGGAGCGAGGTCGGCCAGCCTGTCATGCCGATTGTGGCCGTGACGGCTATCAGCCCCCGGTCGGCGAGGTACCCCAGCGGACGACTGATTCCGGCCGGGACGGAAACATAGTGCCAGCCCTTTTCTCGCGCGAACAGCTCTACTTTTGCGGTAAACGAACGTTCAAGATTCTTTCCACCTTCTTTTGTCAGGCGGTCAGGTGAGACGCAGGAACGGTATTTTGACTATTAGCACAAGATGTAGTAATATCAGGCCATGGCCAGTCAAGATCTTGCTGTCTTCGCATTGAAGGGGAGGCCAAGGAAGAACTTGGCGGATAAATTCAGGTCGCGCGGTTCCCTCTCGGCTATTTTAGTGAGCAAAGCAAAACTGTGCCATACATTTCTTGTGGCGTTGCCAGGACGGGTCCTGGGCTGTGGCCTTGGAAGACCTTGGGATATGCGAGCCATGGTCCTTTTTCGCTGATTTTGGGTGCCTGCTTTGGCCTGTGGCTGTTTGTGGCGCTTGCCAGAGCCGCTTTCTGCCCGGGGACATCCTTAACCTGGATTCAGGGAGGGCGGTGTTGGCGGCCAATGACAGGCGGATTGCCCAAATCGGCGTTCACGATATTGGGGCTACTGGCCAATAGTATGTCTCTCAAAGGATTTTGGAGATTATGTCGGCTAAAAAAAAGAAGTCGTTTACCCGTAAAGATAATCTAAACCAGTCCAAAGGTCTCCAAAAATACAACTTCATTGGTAGTGCTGCTGCGAAATTACATAGCCTGGCCACTGAACAAGATGACGCCGACGCGAAATTCAAGCTTGGCCAAGCGTATGCGGCTGGTAAGGGTGTGCGCCGGGACATGGCCGAGGCGGGCAAATGGTACCTCCAGGCCGCCAGGCAAGGCCACGCCCAGGCCCAGACAGCTCTTGCCCTTCTATATGCCGATGGGGTAGGCGTGGCCCAGAACCTGGCCAAGTCGGTCGAGTGGCACCGCCTGGCCGCGGAACAGGGCGATGCCATTTCCCAGTACAACCTTGCCATAATGCACGAAAAGGGCAGAGGCGTGGCCCAGGACAAGGCCGAGGCGGCCAGATTGTACGCCCTGGCCGCCGAGCAAGGGCACGCCTATGCCCAGTTCAACCTTGGCGTACTGTTCCAGAGAGGCGATGGCGTGGCCATGGACAAGGCGGAGGCGGTCCGATTGTACCGTCTGGCCGCTGCGGGAGGCGATGCCGTTGCCCTGTTCAACCTTGGCATCATGTACGAGAGAGGCGAAGGCGTGGCCCTGGACCTGCCCAAGGCGGCCAGGTTGTACGCCCTGGCCGCCAAGAAGGGATTCGTCGTTGCCCTGTCCAACCTTGGAGGCATGTACGCGAAAGGCGAAGGCGTGGCCCAGGACCCGGCCAAGGCGGCCAGGTTGTTCGCCCTGGCCGCCGAGAAAGGCGTCACCGTTGCCCAGGTAAACCTTGGCCTCATGTACGAGACCGGCCAAGGCGTTGCCGTGGACAAGGCCAAGGCGGCGGGATTGTATCTCCTGGCCGCCGAGCAGGGGCGCGCCGATGCCCAGCATCGTCTTGGCCTCATGTACGAGACCGGCCAAGGCGTGGCCATGGACAAGTCCAAGGCGGCCAGATTGTACCTCCTGGCCGCCAGGCAGGATCTCGCCGATGCCCAGCATTGCCTTGGCTTCATGTACGCGAAAGGCCAAGGAGTGGCCATGGACAAGGCCAAGGCGGCCAAATGGTTTCGCTTGGCCGCGGAACAAGGACTTGCCTTGGCCCAGTGCAGCCTTGGCGGCATGTACGTGGAAGGCGAGGGCGTGGCCCAGGACAAGGCCGAGGCGGCCAAATGGTTTCGATTGGCCGCAGAGCAAGGATTTGTCGTTGCCCAGTATTTCCTTGCCATAATGAGCGAGCATGGCGAGGGCGTGCCTGCGGACAAGGCCGAGACAGTCAAATGGTATCGCCTGGCCGCCGAACAAGGGCTTCCCCTTGCCCAGTATAGTCTAGGCCGTTTTTTCCATATGGGTGATGGCGTGGCCATGGACCGGGCCAAGGCGGCCAAATGGTATCGCCTGGCCGCCGAACAGGGGCTTGACCTTGCCCAGTACTGCCTTGGCATGATGTGCGATCAAGGCGAGGGCGTGGCCACGGACAAGGCCGAGGCGGTCAAATGGTATCGCCTGGCCGCTGGACAAGGGCTTCCCCTTGCCCAGAATAATCTTGGCTGCATGTACCATATCGGAGAGGGCGTGGCCAAGGACGTGGCCGAGGCGGAAAAATGGTATCGACTGGCCGCCGAGCAGGGCAATTCCAATGCCCAGAGCAACCTCGGCAATATGTTCCATCGAGGGGATGGCGTGCCCAAGGACGAGGCAGAGGCTGCCAAATGGTTCAGACTGGCCGCCGAGCAGGGCGATGCCTATTCCCAGCTTATCCTTGGCTCGTTATACGAGATGGGTTTGGGGGTAACGCGGGACATGGCCGAGGCGGGAAAATGGTATCGCCTGGCCGGTGGGCGTGGTCATGTCGGTGCCCCGACAAGAATTGGCAAGATATTGGCCATGGATACGGCAACCAGGGAGGCTCCCCGGCTGGCTGAATTTTCCCCTGGCCCCAGTAATAGGCCGATTGACCTGTCCCCATCGCGTCCGTCACCATCTTTCGGGTGACGATGCTGGTTTTGACCACAACATCCCTGGCTTACCGGGGAACATGGCGTTGGATGTGGCCCACAAAAGGCACCGCCATTATTCCTTGGCTCAAGGAAGATATGATAAGCCATGTGTGTTTACGGTTATTTGGCAGGGATATCGAATGAATCAGGACGCTGCCTTGAAGGAGTAAGGGGCATGGCATGTGGCAAAGAAGACTTTTGGCAACCTTGATCATTCTGTAAAAAGACCTGGAAAACTCAAAATGATCATTTTTAAGTCTGTAATGCGTGCTGCAATTGAAGTCGCTGTTTTTGTGCCAATTGCTCCCGCCGACGGACTACTCCGGCCATGATTATGGGGATAACGGTTCATGGCCGGACTTTTGCGGAGGCGTCGAGATTAGCCAATACGGGGCGCACATCGGAAGTGGAAGACGCGAAACTTGCGAATCAGAAGCGTAGCCTTGGCCACATCTCGCGGACGCCGTCAGCCATCGTCCCTGTTTTCCGCTCTTAGGTCATGACAATGAAGTCAAAGAAATATAATAACAAAAAAAAGCCCAAAGATTTTAACATGGGCCTTTTTTTTGATGATATGATCAAAGAATTACAAAACTTGGCCATCGAGCACGGGGATGTCGAGGCCCAGTTCAACCTCGGCGTCATGTACGAGCGAGGCAATGGCGTGGCCCAGGACAAGGCCGAGGCGGCTAGATGGTATGGCCTGGCCGCCAAGAATGGAGTTGCCGTTGCCCAATTCAATCTTGGCGTTATGTTCGAAAAAGGAGAAGGCGTGGTCCAGGACATGGCCGAGGCGGCTAGATTGTACACCCTGGCCGCAAAGCAAGCGCTTGTCTTTGCCCAGGTAAACCTCGGCAATTTGTATGATCGCGGAGAAGGGGTGGTCCAGGACAAGCCCAGAGCCGTAAAATTGTATCGCCTGGCCGCCAAGCAGGGTCACGCCGGTGCCCAGTATAACCTTGGCGTCATGTACGAGCACGGCGATGGCGTGGCCCAGGACAAGACCATGGCCATAAAATTGTATCGCCTGGCCGCCAAGCAGGGTCTCGCCGATGCCCAGCATAACCTTGGCTGTATGTACTTTGACGGCAACGGCGTGGACATAGACAATGTCGAGGCCGCCAAATGGTTTCGTCTGGCCGCTGACCAGGGCTTTGCCGAGGCACAGTGCAGACTTGGCTGCATGTACGACGATGGCGAGGTCGTGGCCCAGGACAAGGCCGAGGCGATCAGGCTGTACCGATTGGCCGCCGAGCAAGGCGATGCCACGGCACAGTTTTTCCTAGGCCTTAGGTATGATGATGGCGCAGGCGTCGTCCAGGACAAGGCCGAGGCGATCAGGCTGTATCGGTTGGCCGCCGAGCAAGGCGATAACGCCGCCCAGAACAACCTAGGCTGTATTTACCTAAGGGGCGAAGGCGTGGCCCAGGATAGGGCCGAGGCCGCCAAATGGTTCAGGCTGGCCGCCGAGCGAGGCGCTGCCGATTCCCAGAATTGCCTTGGCAAGCTTTATGAGTTAGGTCTGGGAGTACCTCTGGACAAGGTCGAGGCGGTAAAATGGTACCGTCTGGCTGCCGAGCAAGGCAATCTCGTTGCCAGGTGTTGCCTTGGCATAATGTACGACAATGGCGAAGGCGTCGTCCAGGACAAGGCCGAGGCGGCCAGGCTTTATCGGTCGGCCGCCGAGCAGGGTAATGCCGTTGCCCAGAACAACCTCGGCTGCTTGTACCTAAGGGGCGAAGGCGTGGCCAAGGATATGGCCGAGGCCGCCAAATGGTTCAGGCTGGCCGCCGAGCGAGGCGCTGCTGATTCCCAGCATAGCCTTGGCAAGCTGTATGAGAGAGGTTTGGGAGTACCGCTGGACAAGGCCGAGGCGGTAAAATGGTACCGCCTGGCCGCCGAGCAAGGCCATCCCGCTTCCCAGTGTGTCCTTGGCAGAATGTACGGCACAGGCGAAGGCGTGGCCCTGGACAAGTCCGAGGCGATCAGGCTGTATCGATTGGCCGCCGAGAGCGGCAATGCCGTTGCCCAGTTTTCCCTCGGCCTTATGTACGACACAGGCGAAGGCGTGGCCAGGGACAAGGCCGGGGCGATCAGGCTGTATCGGTTGGCCGCCGAGCAAGGTTTTGCCGTTGCCCAGAACAACCTCGGCTGCATGTATCTAAAAGGCGACGGCGTGGCCATGGATATGGCCGAGGCCGCCAAATGGTTCAGGCTGGCCGCCGAGCGAGGCGTCGTCGATTCCCAGCATAGCCTTGGCAAGCTGTATGAGGAAGGATGGGGAGTACCGCGGGACAAGGCCGAGGCGATCAGGTTGTATCGGTTGGCCGCCGCGCATGGTAATGCCGCTGCCCAGAACAACCTCGGCTGCATGTACCTAAGGGGCGAAGGCGTGGCCATGGACATGGCCGAGGCCGCCAAATGGTTCAGGATGGCCGCCGAGCAGGGCGTTGTCGATTCCCAGCATAGCCTTGGCAATTTGTACGAGAGAGGTTTGGGAGTACCGCAGGACAATGCCGAGGCGGTGAAATGGTACCGTCTGGCAGCGAAACAAGGTCATGTCGGTGCCCAAAGGCAACTTGTCCATAAGTTTGGCCATAGCGGGGATTTGTCCATGGGCGAGGCCGGGATAGAATCTATTCTTTTACAGAAAACCAATTCGATTTGATTCCATCATTGTAATTCCAATTTACATTCAAGCTAATACTACAGCGTCCGGATAAATCCATAAAAAACCAACGCTAGACGAAGAGGGGCGATATGGCGGCGAAATTACCATTGCTATCCCTGGGCATGCGGACTTTTGACGAGATAAGACAGAAAAAAGCCATCTACGTCGACAAGACCGGGTATATCCAGAAGCTGCGCGAGGCTGGGAAGATCGTTCTATTGTGTCGGCCTCGGCGGTTCGGCAAGTCCCTGGCCGTCTCCACCCTTGACGCCTTTTTCTCGAAAAGAGCCGAACTGTTCAAGGGGCTCGCGGCCGAGGAGCAGGTCAATTTCCCTGGCTTCGCCGCCAAGCCGGTCATTGTCCTGGACATGGGCGGCAGGGAAAATGAGAACCTGGAGACAAAAATCATAAGACAACTGGAATTAAATGCCAAACGGTATAACGTGGCGATAAAAGGTAACGATTATATAGATAGCTTTCTGAACCTGTTGCGCGATGTCGCCGGGACGTCCCCCGAAAACAAGGCCGTCCTCCTGATCGACGGCTACGACTACCCGGCCACGTCCCTGGCCTGGGAGGAGGAACCGGGAAGGGACGAGGGGCTGATTGAGGGGACGAGGGAAGTCCTGCGGAATCTATACTCCCGGATTGGGGCCGCGGCGGAGTGGCTTGATTTCGTCTTCATCACCGGGGTGGCCAGGTTTTCCGGCGATGGCGTCCTGTCCGGCCTCCACGGCCTGACGGACCTCTCCCTCAAGTCGGCATTCGGGGCCTTCATGGGGTTTTCCCAGGCGGAGCTGGAGGGATGTTTCGCGCCCCATCTCGATTCGTTGGCCAGAAAGTTCAAAAATGACGGAAAGGAGCTGCTTGGCCGCGTCATGGACCACTACGGCGGTTTTTCCTTCGACGGGAAGACCAGGGTGGGCAATCCATTCTCCATCATCTCCTGCCTGGGCAAACGGCAATTCGGCGACTATTGGCTTGATGCCGGCGAAAAGGCGGCCATCGGGACGTTTCTGGGGGACATGGCCATCACCGTGGACCAGTTCCTCGGCCGGGAGGTCAGCCGTGGGTTCGCCCGCTCGCCTGGGGAAATCGAGGCCGCCTCCCCGGAGGGCGTCCTCTACCAGGCCGGCTACCTGGTCCTCCAGGCAAGAGGCCAAGAGTCGTTCTCCCTGAACTATCCCAACCAGGAGACCAGATCGTCCATTTCCGGGCCGTTTTTGGAAAACCTGGTCCACGACATGGCCAATTTCGATGACATGGTGAAAGTGCTGGGACAGAGACTCAAGTCCGGGAGCGTGGCGGCGGTGTTGGGCGTCCTTGGCTATCTGTTCTGCCAGTTCGACCACGGCGACCAGGTGGACTCGTCCGGCATGTCGCCCCCAGCGTGGTTCTCCAGGTTATTTGGCCCGTCAAAGGTCCGGGACGTTCCCTGGGCCAGGATACGGGTCCAGGGCGAGGCAGGGCAGACCTTGTCCTGGCAGTTGGCCCAGAGAATGGGCGATGGTTTCTACCTGTCCCTGCTGCTGGCCTGCCTTTGGCGTGCCGGGGCCAGGGCCACCACGAGAAGGCACGGGTATCATGACCTGTCCGTCCTGGAGGTTGGGCATGGCGGCCTTAGGTACGTCATGGGGCTGAAAGTCTGGCCGAAATCCGCTGGGACGCAGGACATCGCCGACAAGGCCCTGCGCCAGGTCGGCCAATTGGCCGTCGGCGCCCCCAAGGAAAACACCATCCTCTTGTCCCTGGTCATGAGCCGGGAGACGCGCAACATAGCGTCCGGCGTCTATGAGAAGGATGGCCGGTTGAACGGGTTGACTGAAATGGGCGTCTTCCGCAAGGCCGAGGCCATCGCCGCCAGCAGGGGCGAATCGAAAAAACCCGATCCTGGGGATCTCCAGGAATAGGCCGGCGCGGTCCTGGGCCTGGCACCGTCCGAGTCCCAGGCACCCATGGCCCATCGCCCGGTCCCCAATCCCCTACCGAACCAGAAAGACGCCAGATGCCAGGAAAAGAGCAACCCCATAGAAGAACCCCCAATCCAGGCGGGCCCGGTGACGCCAGGTCCCTCAGGAGGATCGAGAGGCTGGTCCGAGTGGGGGCCCTGATTGCCCTGTGCGCGCTGGTCTGGTATTTCAGCTACGACCACGGGCGCTCCGACGGCAGGAACAGGGTTCTGAAGCTGGAGCGGGAAAACATCTCCCTCAGGGAGATGCTGGCCCTGGCCGAGGCCGACATCAGGGCCGTCAAGGAGAGCCTGGCCGCCGCCGAGGCGGCCAGATGCCCGCCGCCGGTGCCACCAGACGGTGAGGCCCCCCCGGCCTCTGGCGGTGCTGGGGACCAGGCCCCCGGCCCCGCCGAGGCGCCGCGCCCGTCCGACGACCAGGCCAGAGGCCGGCTGACCCTCCGGACCATGGAGAACAAGGCCGCCTTCGGCGGGCAGGCCATCCTGTCCCTGGTCGAGCTCAACAGCATCGACCTGGAGGTGACGCTCCGAATCCGCGACGCCGTCTCCGGGCGCCGGGAGGCCCACGTGATGGTCCCCGGGGATCTGGTCGAGTTCGGGCTAGATGGCCAGAACCACACGCTTTACCTGGACCAGGTCCGGGGCAACATGGCCTTCTTCATCCTGGACGGGCTGCCCGTGGAGCATGGGTCCGGCCAGTAGGGCCGGACGGAGGCCGTTTGGCCGGGGCGGCACCCGCAGGGTGCCCCGCCTCGGGAAAACAAAGGACTGGACGCTCATGGCAAGATTTGAGGACATATATGTGGGGCAGGCGGCCGAGAGGACCACGGCCGTCACCAGGGAGCTCGTCAGGCATTTCGCCGAGGTCACGGGCGACGACAACCCGGTCCATCTTGACGAGGACTTCGCGGCCGCGGGCTCCTTCTTCAGGCGCTGCGTGGCCCACGGCATGATCTCGGCGTCATTGGTGGCCGCCCTCCTGGGAAGCGAGCTTCCGGGCCATGGGACCATATACCTGAGCCAGAGCCTGGAGTTCAAGGCCCCGGTCTTTCCAGGCGACAGCGTGACCGTCCGCCTGGAGGTCCTGGAGAAGGAGGAGAAGACCATGAAGATCAAGCTGAGGACCTCGGTGTCCAACCAGGCCGGCAAGCAGGTCATCGACGGCCATTGCTGGGTCATGCTGCGGCTCCCGCAGGCCCCGGCCTCATGATCGTCCCCCGGTAGGTCGGCAAGGCACATGTCCAATTATCCCCCAATCATCGTCTCGGCCTCCCAGCGCGACACCGCCGACTGGGACAATGGCCGTCTGGCCCAGGTCAGGGTCTCCTTCCAGTATTGCGACGCCATCTACCGGGCCGGGGGACTGCCCCTGGTGGTCGGCTCCTGGACCGGCCAGGGCCCGGACTTCATCGAGGGCCGCGGCTTCGCCCAGTCCGGGCCGCGCCTGACGGGGCCCCTGATGGACAGGGCCGGGGCCATGATGGACCTGGCCGCCGGCCTGATGCTCACCGGCGGCGGCGACGTCATGCTCAGGGACGAGGACGGCAGCGACGTCATCCGGGAGATGGACCGCGACCGCGACTTCTGGGAGGCGGCCCTCCTCTCGGCCGCCCTGGACCGCGGAAGGCCCATCCTGGGCATCTGCCGGGGCCTGCAGCTGATGAACGTCTTCCTGGGCGGCGACCTCTGGGACGACATCCCCTCCGAGTTCCCCAGGCCCCTGGTCCACCAGCAGAGGACCCCCAGGAGCGAGACCAGCCACCCTGTCGTCCTGGCCGGGGACAGCCGTCTGGCCGCCATCTGCGGCCGGACCGAGCTGATGGTCAACAGCGGCCACCACCAGGCGGCCAGGAACGTGGCCCGGGGCCTGGCGGCCACGGGGCGCAGCCCCGATGGCGTGGTGGAGGTCCTGGAGTACCCGGGATATCCCTGGGCCGTGGCCGTCCAGTGGCACCCGGAGGCCCTGGCCGCCCACGACGCCCAGGCCAAGGCGCTGTTCTCGGCCTTCGTCCGGGCCTGCCGCTGATTTTCCGCCCCGCCCCTTCAAAAAAAGGACTGTTTGTGGGATCATGTCCGGGCGGTGCCCAGCCGGGAACGTTCCCTGGGGCCAGCCCGCCCGCCCGGCGGGCCGACTAACAGTCTTTTCGGGATTGCCATGCCTAGCGACCTTGGGCCCCAGGGGGCCAGCGACCTAGTCCACGTCGGCCTGGACGTGGGCTCGACCACCATAAAGATTGCCGTGACCGATCCGGAGGGCCGCCTGCTGCACCAGAGCTACGGGAGGCATTTCTCCGAGGTCCGCAAGACCATGATCGGGACCATCCTCGACGCCGTGGGGAGGTTCCCGGGCCGGCGGGCCACCCTGGCCGTGGCCGGGTCGGGGGGCATCAGCGCCTCCAGGCTCCTTGGGGCCAATTTCGTCCAGGAGGTGGTGGCCGGGGCCGAGGCCATCAGGAAACACCTGCCCCGCACCGACGTGGCCATCGAGCTGGGGGGCGAGGACGCCAAGCTGACCTTCTTCGACGCCGGCATCGACCAGCGCATGAACGAGACCTGCGCCGGGGGCACCGGGGCCTTCATCGACCAGATGGCCGCCTTCCTCAAGACCGATCCCCTGGGCCTCGACGAGCTGGCCAGAAACCACAAGACAATCTACCCCATCGCCGCCCGCTGCGGCGTCTTCGCCAAGGCCGACATCCTGCCGCTCCTGAACGAGGGGGCGGCCCAGGAGGACATCGCCGCCTCCATCTTCCAGTCGGTGGTCGACCAGACCATCGGGGGCCTGGCCTGCGGCCGGAGGATCCGGGGCAACGTGGCCTTCCTGGGCGGTCCGCTTTTCTTCCTCCCGGAGCTGAGGCGCCGCTTCGTGGAGACCCTCAAGCTGGCCCCCTCCGAGGCCGTCTGCCCGCCGGAGGCCCAGCTTTTCGTGGCCTTGGGGGCCGCCCTGGTCTCCAGGGCCGGCCCGGCCGTCCCGACGGAGGAGTGGGCCAGGAGGGCCGGCGATCTGGACGGCTCGGGCCTGGCCCCCGAGATAAGCCCCCTGCCGCCCCTGTTCGCCGATCTGGCCGAGCTGAAGTCCTTCCGGGACCGCCACGAGCGGGCCCGCCTGCCCCGGGCCTCCTGGCCGGCCAGCGGGGAGGTGTTCCTGGGCCTGGACGCCGGCTCGACGACCACCAAGCTGGTGGCCCTGGACGCCGACAGGAACCTCCTCTACTCCCACTACGGGCCCAACCACGGGAATCCCCTGAAGTCGGTCATCTTCGCGCTGACGGGCTTCTACCAGGCCGCCGAGCCCCACTGCCGGGTGGTCCGCTCGGCCGTGACCGGCTACGGCGAGGCCCTTATCCAGGCGGCCCTGGGCGTTGACATGGGCGAGGTCGAGACGGTGGCCCACTACAAGGCGGCGGCCAGCTTCGTGCCCGACGTGAGCTTCATCGTCGACATCGGCGGCCAGGACATAAAGTGCCTCTCGGTCCGGAACGGCATAATAGAGCGCCTGATGCTCAACGAGGCCTGCTCCTCCGGCTGCGGCTCCTTTCTGGCCACCTTCGCCGGCACCCTGGGCCTGGATCCCGAGGGCTTCGCCCGCATGGCCCTCCTGGCCGACCGGCCGGTCGACCTGGGCAGCCGCTGCACCGTGTTCATGAACTCCAAGGTCAAGCAGGCCCAGAAGGAGGGGGCCCAGGTGGGGGACATCTCGGCCGGGCTCTCGTACTCGGTGGTCCGAAACGCCCTCTACAAGGTCATCCGCATCAGCCGGCCGGAGGACCTGGGCGAGAAGGTGGTGGTCCAGGGCGGGACCTTCTTCAACGACGCCGTCCTCAGGTCGTTCGAGCTCTCCATCGGCCGGGAGGTCGTCAGGCCGGACATCGCCGGCCTCATGGGCGCCTTCGGGGCGGCCCTGCTGGCCCTGGAGGACTGGCGGTTCGCCCAGAAGCCCTCGACCATCATCCCGGCCCACCTTCTGGCCTCCTTCTCGGTCACCTCCAGGAACGTCCGCTGCCGCAAGTGCGAGAACCGCTGCCTCTTGACCATCAACAGCTTCTCCGACGGCCGGCGCTTCGTCTCCGGCAACCGCTGCGAGCGCGGGGCCGGCACCAAGAGCCCGGCGGCCGACCGCATCGACGCCCTGGCCAACAAGGCCCGCCTGGGGGACATCTCCGACCGGCTCTCCAGGCTCCCGACCTTGGGAGGCCTCAGGCAGCTGAACGACTTCGACCAGCTGCCCAACCTCTTTTCCTGGAACCTCTACCGGCTCTTCCAGGTCTACTCCCCCCGGCCGGCCTCCTCCTGCCGGGGCCGGGTGGGCCTTCCCAGGGCCCTGGGCCTGTACGAGACCTACCCCTTCTGGTTCACCTTTTTCCACACCCTGGGCTTCAGGGTGGAGCTGTCGCCGCCCTCCTCGAAGGAGCTCTTCAACTCGGCCCTGGACACCATCCCCTCCCAGACGGTCTGCTACCCGGCCAAGCTCGTCCACGGGCACATCCTGGCCCTCATTTCCCAGCGGCCCGACTTCATCTTCTTCCCGGCCACCCCCAGGGAGCTGCCGACCATCTACGGGACCGTCGACCGCTACAACTGTCCCCTGGTCGGCAGCTATCCCGAGCTCATCCGCCTCAACCTTGACGCCATCGGCGACAGCGGGGTCAAGTTCGTCGCCCCCTTCGTCGACCTGGCGGCCAAGGCCGGGTCCCTGGCCGAGAGGCTTTCGAGGGAGCTATCCTTCGCCCGCCTCTCCAGGGGCGAGCTCAAGGCGGCCATCAAGGAGGCCGGCCGGGAGCAGGGGCTCTACCGCCAGCACGTGCGGCAGGCCGGCGAGAGGGCCCTGGCCCAGCTCAAGAAGACCAACCGCCGGGCGGTCATCCTGGCCGGGCACCCCTACCACATCGACCCCGAGATCCACCACGGCATCGCCGATCTCATAACGGCCAACGGCCTGGGGGTCCTCTCGGCCGACTCCATCGACCACCTGGCCCCGGAAGGCCTTTCCCTGCGGGTCCGCGACCAGTGGATCCCCCACTCTAGGCTCTACCGGGCGGCCGTGGTCTGCGCCGCCCACGAGGAGCTGGAGCTGGTCCAGCTCAACTCCTTCGGCTGCGGCCTGGACGCCGTGACCACCGACCAGGTGGCCGAGATAGTCAAGGAGGCCGGCAAGGTCTACACGCTCCTGAAGATAGACGAGGGGGCCAACCTGGGGGCGGCCCGCATAAGGGTCAGATCCCTTCTGGCGGCCATCCGGGAGCGGGGCCGCCACCGGGCCAGGAACTCCAGCCCCAAGGTCTACGACTACAGGCCCGTGGCCATGGAGGAGGGCCGGGAGAGCGAGTACACCCTCCTGTGCCCCCAGATGTCGCCCATCCATTTCCGGTTCCTGGTCCCGGCCCTGACCCCGCTGGGCTACGACATAAGGCTCATCCCCCACCTGGAGCGGGCGGCGGTGGAGGAGGGCCTGCGGTACGTGAACAACGACGCCTGCTTCCCGGCCCTGGTCTCCATAGGCCAGATAATCCACGAGATAAAGAAGGGCGGCTTCCCCCAGGACCGGGTGGCCGTCCTGATGAGCCAGACCGGGGGCGGCTGCCGGGCCTCCAACTACGTGGCCTTCCTGCGCAAGGCCCTGACCGACTCGGGCCTCTCGCGGGTGCCCGTCTGGCCCCTGTCCCTCTCGGGCGGCTCCGGGGGCCAGGGGCTCTCCATCGACCGGGCCGGCTGGCGGCGGGTCCTGATGGGCCTGTTGACCGGCGACATGCTCCAGCGGCTCCTTCTGGCCTCCCGCCCCTACGAGAGGCGGCCGGGGGCGGCCGCCGACCTATTCGAGAAGTGGGTGCTCCTGGCCACGCCGGCCGTGGCCAGGGGCGACAAGAAGGGCTTCAACGCCAACATCATGGCCATGGCCGACGACTTCGCCGCCCTGGACCTGGACGAGCCCCTGAGGCCGCGGGTGGGCGTGGTCGGGGAGATACTCATAAACTTCCACCCCGAGGCCAACAACCAGGTCGTGGCCATCCTGGAGGCCGAGGGCGGGCAGGCGGTCCTCCCGGAACTGACCGACTTCTTCCTCTACTGCCTCTACGACGAGGTCTTCCGCTGCGACTTCCTCACCGGCAGCCGCCTGACGAAGTGGGTCAACAGCTGGCTCATCGGCTTCATCGAGAAGTACCGCGCCCCCATGCGCCGGGCCCTCCTCCGGCACCCCCGCTTCGGCCACCTCAACTCCTTCGCCGGGCTCAAGGCCGCCGGGGAGTCGCTGGTCTCCCTCGGCAACCAGAGCGGCGAGGGCTGGTACCTGGCCGCCGACATGGCCCTCATGCTGGAGCACGGCATCCCCAACATCCTCTGCCTCCAGCCCTTCGGCTGCCTCCCCAACCACATCACCGGCAAGGGCGTGGTCAAGGAGCTCAAGCGCCGCTACCCCGGGGCCAACCTGGCCGCCGTGGACTACGACCCCGGGGCCAGCGAGGTCAACCAGCTCAACCGCATCAAGCTCATGATGACCGTGGCCCGGGCGGCCAAGGCCAGGGACGCCCTCCGGCTGGTTTCCCCGGCCCAGGCTGGCTGAGGCCCCGGCTCCCGGCGTCCCCCGCCCTTCCCGCCCACGGGTCCCATGTCGTCCGATCCCGTCCCGGCGGCGGGGCGGGCCTCTTCCTTCGCCGGCGGGAGGCACCGCATGTCCAAAGCGCAAGAAATCCGCGACCGGGGCCTGGCCCTGGGCCTTTCCTCCGTGGGCATCATAAGGCCGGAGGCCATGGCCGGCTACGCCGGGAGGGTCCTCGAGCGTCTGGCCAGGACCCCCGGGGCGGCCATGCTCAACAACTTCCTGGGTTTTTCCAGGACCAGGGAGGCCTGGCCCTGGGCCGGGGCCATCGTCGTGGCCACCCTCGACCTGACCCGCTACGCCCTTCCACCAGGGCCGGCCAGACACTTCGGCAAGCACTACCTGCTCGACAGCCGCCGCAACCCGGCCGCCCCGGAGGCCAAAAGGATAGCCGCCTTCACCGCCTTCCTGGAGGGTCTGGGCCTTCGGGTCGCCCACGACGAGCACCCCGGGGTCACGGCCATGCGCTGGGCGGCCATGTCCGCCGGCCTGGGCCGGGTAAGGCGCAACAACTTCCTCTATGGGCCCAACGGTTCCTTTCTGGCCATCGCGGCCTGGATAATCGACCAGGAGCTTGAGCTGGTCGGGGACGTCCCCCAGCGGCCCTGCCCCGAGAACTGCGACCGCTGCGCCAAGGCCTGCCCCACCGGGGCCCTCTCGGCCCCGTTCACCATGGACCTCACCCAGTGCGTGAGCCTCCTGACCACCTCGAACAGCGGCCGGACGCACGGGGCCCGGACCAGGAGGGACATCGGCCTATGGCTCTACGGCTGCGACGCCTGCCAGGACGCCTGCCCCCACAACCACGGCGTCTGGGCCCACGGCCGGGAGGACTTCCCGGGCCTGGCGGCCCTGGCCCCCAGCCTGGAGCCTCTCCGGATTCTCCTGATGGACTATGGCGAGATAGCCTCGGTGCTGGCCCCCAAGTTCTTCTACCTCAGGCCCGAGTTCCTGTGGCGCTGGAAGCTGAACGCCCTGAACGTCCTGGAGAACCTTGGGCAGATACCCGGCCGGGAGACCCTGGCCCTCCTCTCCCGAGACGAGAGCCCCCAGGTGCGGGAGGCCGTGGCCGGGCTCCTGGCCGCCTGAGCCCGCCCCCCCGCCGGCAACGCCCCACCTTGGCCCGGCCCAGGCTGCCCCTGGCCAGGCCGCGCTTGTGCCGGCCGCCGGCCAAGGGGCAGCCTGGGCCCAGGGATATGGCCTGAAGCCCAGTCCTGGCCCCAAGTTTTTTTCCCAAGGCCAGGTCCCCGTGGCCCTGGAAGCCGGACGCCCGGACATCCTGGGGCACCTTGGCCAGGCCAATGGCCGCGAGGCCCTGGCCATCCTGGCGGGTGACGGGAGCCCCCAGGCGAGGGCACCAGCCACCCTTCTGGCCGCCCGATTCCCCTCGCTCCCCGTCCAGCCCGCCCAGGTCATTGTAGCCCTTATGGCGGCGCTTGTCGGCCGCCCCAGGGCCAGGCCCACGTGATATGGCGGGATAGCCCCCGCGCTGTCCACAATTTCCTCTGCCCATGGCCAGAATTCCCGCAGCCCTGGATGCCGGAAGCCCTGGACGTCCTGGGGACCATTGGCCGATCCCTGGCCGGGAGACCCTGGCCAGCCCGGCGGGCGAGGGGGCTACCAAGCGAGGGCGGCCACCACCAGGCTCCCTGGCAGCCTGTCCACCAAGGGCCAGGCCCAATAGCCACCTGCCCCATGAACGGCGGCCCAGAGAGGCAACCGAAAGGGTCTCCCAGGCGTCCGTACAGAACGAGTCGCCAAGAAACCGCCGCCGCCATCCCTGGGCCACCCAAAAAAAGAGGGCGGGGCCAACCGTCAAGGCCGGCCCCGCCCAAGCCAAGAGGGCTGGTCGCTTGTCGGGCTAGAACTCGAAGCCGAGGCCCACGGAGCCGTTGTGGCTGTGGAAGCCCCTGGCGGCGTCGAGATCGTAGTTCAGGAAGACGTCCAGCAGCCCGCCGGTGTTGACCTTGAGGCCCGCCCCGGCCTGGAAGGAGCTGGAGCCGGGCCGGACGCCGACGATCCTGGCCGTCCGGGAGGAGCCGACGAAGCCCACGTTCAGGTCGTTGTCGGGCCTCTTGGCGGCCAGGGTCCAGCCCAGGCGCAACTCCGGGGTGACCGTGGCCGTGCCGGTCTGGAAAGTGGTGTTGAGCTTGACCTGCAGGGGGATGTCCACCTGGTGGTCGGTGTTCTTGGCGAAGCGGTTGCGCGGGGTGCCGTTGGCGGCCGCCGCGGCGCTCAGGGTCTCGTCCCAGCCGCCCTGGCTCAGAGTTATGTACCTGACGCCGACGCTGGGGATGATCTGGAAGGTCCCGGCGTGGATGACCGCCCCGCCCCTGACGCCGAACTGCCAGGAGTCGATGTCGAAGGAGCCCTCCTTGGTCCCGCCGGTCACCAGGTCGGTCGTGTAGTCGCTCCTGGAGTGGGCGTAGGCCACGTTGGCGTCGAAGAATACGCCGTTGCGGAGCATGTAGCTGCCGTAGACGCCCAGCCCGGCGGTGTCCAGGTCGGCCTTGGTCAGGCCGTCGTTGTTGTCCAGGTCCCCGGCGGCCCAGGCGGCGCTGAGGCCCACCCTCAGGCCTGGCACGGCGGCGACCTTGCGGTCAAAGCCCAGGGCCACGCCGCCGCCCGAGTACTCGTACCCGAAGACGCCGTCTCGGTTCCTGGCGTCGGCCCACGTCCCGAAGCCGCCGACCCAGATCCTGTTGAGCTCTTCACCGCTGCCGGCGGCCGGGGGGGTGAGGTCGTCGATCTCGGCCTCCCTGATGCGGTCGAGGCGGTTGAAGACCACGCCCTGGGTCCTGATGGCCGTGTTGGCCACCCCGGAGGCCACGTTGACGACCGACTCGCCGATCATCTGCCTCAGGGCCAGCTCGACCAGGCCGGGATCCACGTTGTTTGTGATGTCGTCAATGTGGTCCATGAGGGCCGCGATCAGGGGATCGTTTTCCCCGGAGGCGTCAATCCGGTCGATGAGGCCGAAGACCGACCTCATGTTGGGGGTCGGCGCGACCGGCAGGTCATCGGCGATCACGTCCAGCTGGTCAGAGAAACTGTTTCTGCTGTCAACCTTAAGTATATGTGAACCACTAACGTCGTATATCAAATTGTAGAATCCGGCGTCTATCTTGTCGTAATCAGTGATTGTGCCTATGGTTCCGACATCCATGAGCGTCTTGCCTTCCCAAAAGTGGCTGTCGCCGTTAAGGGAACGCAGTTCCATCTTGACGCCGTCATCGAAAGTCACGGTGTTGTTGGTGGCAGCGACAAAGTGGCCATAAACCGAGCCGTCAACTGGGGTCATCTTGATCGTGGTGCCACCATCGAAAGTAACGTTAGCTGCGGCCAAAGTGACGGTGGTGCTGCCGATGTCAAGGATCGTATTTTGGGTTGCTATAGTAGTGGCGGTGACCGTCAAGGCCGAAGCAACTGGAGCGAATAATACGGTAGCGTCTGACATCGAAAAACTACCGCTTGGAACTCCGATATTGCCCTCGAAAGTGGATTCTCCGCCAGTTATGTCTATGGTATAATTTTGCGTGCCTGATGAATCTTGGGTTTCGACCAAGCCCTCAAACTTATTGACTCCATTTTGTATTGTTATGTTGCCATAAGACAGTACATCCCCAAGAACAGTAGTATTGCCACCTTGAAAATCAATTAAATTATCATGGGCACTAGTACCAGAACCAGATAGACCACCATGAATATTTCTTAGAATATTCGTGCCTCCAGTAATTGTTACGCTATTATCCTGAATATCATTTACATTATCACCAAAACCGCCATAAACACTTAATATAACTTCAATATTATTGATAATTACTTTATTTCCTATTACTGCTCCATTGCCTTGACTTTCTCCACCTCTTATTTCATTGACTGTAACATTGCTAACATTAACAATATTATCTGTAACATCACTAGTAGCTCCGTTATCTGCGAAACCACCTTTAATAATAATTAAACCTGTATTAGATTCTGAAAGTCCAGTTATATCAATAGAATTATTTGATATATTTCCTGAACCAGATTCGTTATGTCCACCAATAACGTATAAACCATCTTCAAATATACCATTAGATATACTAATTGAGTTATGGTCAATTAATCCATTTTCGCCATAACCAGCCTGCACGATACCTGTGAAATGACCACCTGTGATCTCGATGCTGTTATACGTAACGACTCCATCACCTTTGGCATAACCGGCTTTAAGTTCCTCTATTTTTCCTCCTGACACTATGACTGAGTTATGATCAATTACAGCCCCGGAGCCAGAATTTTCATGCTCACCGCCGATAACCGTACGTGCTTGGCCACCAGACACGGTAATAGTATTAAAGGTAATGTATCCGTTGGAGGCAGTATCACATGGAATAGAAGAAGTGGCGCAAATTGAGCCGCCGACAACTTTTCCAAAATATGGGCCAACGGTGGTTACATTTGCGCCGTCATATAAGTATATTTCATTATAATTAATATCTATATCGATACCACCAGCTAAACCACCAATTACATTTCTATATACACTACCATATATATATATTTTATTATTGTCTAAAGCATCTTCACTTGCTGAGCTATTTGAAATACCACCTATAATTGATCCTGTTCCAGATGGATCGCCAATCGTGCCTCCTTGCTTTAACATAATTATATTATCACTTCCGGTTCCAAGTCCGTTATATTTAAAGCCTCCAATAATACTATAATCTGAAATATTACCTGTAATAATAATGCCATTTGGTCCAGCTACTGGTTCATTATTATATGTTCTTGTTATTATTCCTTGAGATGTGCCACCAACTGGATCTGCAGTTGGAGCTAGACCAAGATCAGTAAAATCTATAGTATCACCATCGTCTACTATAATGTAACTTGCTTCAGGAGCATCTGGGTCGCCCACCTTTACAGGCAAGTTAAGAGCCCCAGCAGGCATGCTGCCAGCCAGCTCAAACAAGAATACCAAACCGACTGTTGCAAAGATTTGCGGCCAGGATATTTTGCGGCTAGAAATTCTTCCCTCTCTTCTCATGTCTACCTACCTCTCAAGAAGTTTGGAATGGTCCATGATTAGTGGTTATGGCTAAAACCGACAGATGGACCTGGTTAAAAAAATATAAGATCTAATTTTATTTTTTAACTTTTAATAGTTAATTTAAGTCCTAAACTATTAAATATATCTAAAATAGTAATAAATTTTGGTTTTGCATCTTTAATAAAATTTCTATATAGACTTTCTCTGTTTCTAAAGCATTCCTTAGAAAGTTTTGTCATGCCATATGATCTAGAAATTTTGCCTAATAGAGATAAAAAACTATTTATATCTCTATTTTCTAAATATAATTTTAGTTTATGTAAATCATTATCGTTATAACATAAATTTTTTTTATTGTTATCTGTTTTGTCTTTTTCTATTTGTTTCATGAATTACATACTTTCTTTTGGTTAATAGACATATTTTTTTATTAATACATGATTATTATCAATTAATTGTATGTATAAAACTATATTTTATTATGGACAAGGAATCAAAAAAGGCCTGACATCAAATCGCCTGTGACTTGACGTTAGGCCTGACAGTCGTTGTCCCGGTCGCCGGAAAAAGACCAGGGACCAGAATTCTTATAATTACGGCAGCATCCTCCCAGAGAGAGAGAGAGA
>JAISEK010000007.1 GCA_031264145.1 Deltaproteobacteria bacterium | reverse complement strand
TGTCTGTATTTAATTTATTATGTTTGAATTATACAGAGCGAATTTGAATCAAGCCGTCCTGGCCTGTTTGGCCCCTGGGCCCTGCAAAGGGTGGCCCTGACCCAAACCGGCCAGGTTGGGAGCAAACCAAACATTTCGCAATGTCTCTCGTTTCATTTTTCCCCATTGACAGGACAGAACAAAAATGATAGTTTTTTAAAGACTAAAATTATCAATGAGAAAGCCATATTAAAAAAGACCACATCTGACGAGACCGCGACAGAACCGGTTCACAGGGAACCTGGCCGGAAAATGTCCAGATAAAGCCCGTTGGCCTTGGCCCTTGTCATTTCCCAGGCAGGGTGGGCGTTGTTCGGTCCAGCCATGTTGGCTGCGCTTGTGGCATTTCATCGCCTGTATCCCAAAAAGCCGAGACTAACGGCTGCCCGTTGCCCTTTTCCGGATATCAGTCCAGAGACACCTTTTCCCATATGCCGGCATTGACGGCGAAATAGAGGACAATTCCCCCAAGAGGCCAGGCCAACGGCCCCGCGGCCAGTTTTGTCCGAGCCTTTCCGAACCTCTTGAGGATTTTTGGTCCTCCAAGGAAATCTTCGATGTCCCAAGATGGCGGCAGAGGAATGTCAAGAAGGAACTCCATCATCATCGGCGTGGTTGCGGTGATCCTGGCCAACGTCATATTCTTCCTTTTCGTGTATCCATCCCTTGGGCCGCGCCCCGACAGGGGCGCGGCCCCCGAGGCCGGCGCCCCGGAGACCGGGGAGGCACCGGCCGGGCCCGCCATCCCGGCGGCCTCCGGCCAGAGGGCGGACACCAGCGACGACTTCCACATCGGCATCGTCACCAGCTCCTCGCACCAGGGGATCGACAGCCTCAAGGGCGTCGAGGCCATGGAGGAGAAGTACGGGGTGACGTCCGGGGGCGGCCGCATCACCGCCGTGACCTACCCGGACAACTTCCTGAGCGACTTCGAGAAGACCGTAGAGACCATAGAGGCCCTGGCCGACGACCCCCAGATGAAGGTCATCTTCGTGACCGAGGGGGTGCCGGGCACGGCCTCGGCCTTCACCAACATTAGGAAAAGGCGCCCCGACATCGTCCTTCTGGTGGCCGAGAGCCACGAGGACGTCTCTGAGATATCGGTCGCTGCCGACCTGGTGGTCAACGCCGACTTCATCACCCGGGGCTACACCATCCCCTACGGGGCCCGCATGCTGGGGGCCAAGACCTTCGTCCACGTCTCCTTCCCAAGACACATGATCGACGAGTCCCTGAGCCGGCAAAGGGGCATAATGGAAAAGGCCAGCCAGGAGCTGGGCATCGGTTTTGCCTTCGAGAACGCCCCTGACCCCACGGGCGAGGCCGGACTGGCCGGCGCCCAGACCTTCATCCGGGAGCACATCCCCCTGTGGCTTGAAAAGTACGGGCCGGACACGGCCTTCTACACCACCAACAACGGCCACACCGCCCCAATGATCGAGGGGGTGATCCGGCACGGCGGCTATTTCGTCGAGGCCGACGAGCCTTCACCCCTTCTGGGCTACCCCGAGGCCCTGGGCATCGGGACCGAAGAGCTGGAGAAGCTGGAGGATGACTGGCCGGCCCTCCTGGACAGTATGGAGAAGGCCATAGTCGAGGCCGGGGCCGGGGGCCGCCTTGGCACCTGGACCACGTCGCTGAGCTATTCCCACGTCGTGGCCATGACCGAGTTTGGCCGCCTGGTGGCCCTGGGCCAGGTGGGCCGGCACGACACGAAGCGGCTCCTGGAACTCTATGACGAGACCTCCAGGACCACGAAGTGGAACGGGGCGCTCTACACCGGCAAAAACGAGGAGGAGGTCGGGAACGTCTTTCTGATCTTCCAGGACACCTACATCTTCGGCCGTGGCTACCTGGGGACGACCTCCCTGGAAATCCCCCTGGCCTTCAGGGCCAAGAAGAAGGCCTGGGACCGGGACGCGACTCCCCCCCCATACACCATCGCCCTCATCACCGGCGATGAAAACCAGGGGGGAGAGGACCTCATGGGGGCCAGGGAGATGGTCCGCCTCTACGGCGACGAGAAGGACGGGGGCCTCATAAAGCACGTCATCTACGGCGACGAGTTCATAGATGACGTGGATCTGACCGCGGCCATGATCGAGGATGTGGCCAGGGACCCCAGGGTCCGGGTCATCGTGGTCAACCAGGCCATCGCCGGGACGGCCGAGGGCTTCAGGCGCGCCAAGGCCATAAACCAGGACGTCATCTGTCTTTCTGGCGAGCCCCATGAGTCTCCCGACGTCATCAGCCAGGAGGCCGACCTGGTCGTGGCCGGCGACTTCATCTCCAGGGGCTATCTCTTGCCCTACTCCGCCCGCCAGATGGGGATCGACACCTTCGTCCACGTCTCCTTCGACCGCCACCTGTCCTATTCGACCATGAGACAGAGGCTGAGGATCATGGAGGAGGCCTCCAAGGACCTGGGCCTCGAGTTCGCCATGGAGGAGGCGCCGGATCCCATCGGCGAGGCCGGCTACGACGGGGCCACCGCCTTCCTCATGGAGGCCTACCCCAAGTGGCTGGAGAAATACGGCCCGAACACGGCCTTCTTCGCCACCAACGACGCCCACACCGAGCCCATCCTCAAGCAGATGGCCGCCTACGGGGGCTACTTCATCGAGGCAGACATCCCCTCGACCCTGCTGGGCTACCCGAAGGCCTTCGACCTCAACGTGGAGCCCTTCCTGGGCCAGTGGACCGACATCCTGAACATGGTGGAGAAGGCGGTTGTCGACGCCGGCGGCGGGGGACGCATGGGCACCTGGGTCTACCCCCTCGGCTACACCCAGTCGGCGGGCCTGACCGAATTTGGGAAACTACTGGCCGAGGGCAAGACCACCATAACCGACATTGACACGCTCGTGGACTGCCTGGGAATATTTTCCCCTGGGGCCCGCTGGAAGGCGACTTTCTACAACGATCCGCTCAACGGCAAGCCCCTGCGCAACTACCTGCTGGTCTACCAGGACACCTACATATTAGGGAAGGGCTATATAGAAACCACAAAGATAGAGATACCGGAAAAATATTACAGCATACCAATAGATTAATAACTTTATGAAATGCTGTAGCATATCACGTTTTCAAAAACATATAATATATTGTCTTAAATCAAATGGCTTAATAAAAACATGAAATACATCAATATATTAAAAACAAACATAAAACTTATCCTTCTAGTTCTCTCCACCTTCTTCGTCATGACCATGGGCTGTTATTTTTACGTCAGTTCCGTGGTCAAGAGGCAAATCGACCTCTACAGCCAGACCGAGGTCACGGTCTACCAGAACTACCTCCGCTCACTGATCCTGGCCAACGAGGACGCCCTGCACCATGCGGCCAAGTTCATGGCCGTGGCCCTGAACCACGATCTTTCCGCGGCCGACCAGCTGGGGATCCTGAAGAACCTGTCGGAGGCCTTCAACTCCCAGCAGGACATCAAGGACGTGTTCATGTCCGTCTATGGGTATATAGACGGCAACTTCCTTGACGGCTCCGGCCTCATCACGGGGGCCTTCTTCAACCCCAAGACGGCCATCTGGCTCCGGGGGGCCCTCCTGACCGAGGACATCTACCACACCGAGCCCTACATCGACCCCAGGACGGGCCGCTCGGTGGCCGCCCTGTCGATGGTCGTCTTCGACAACAAGCAGGAGAGCCGCGGGGTCCTGGCCATCGACTTCCTCATCGAGCCCATAGTCAACCAGGTCAGCAACTTCAAGCTGGCCAACTCCGGTTTCGGGCTCCTGACCGACAGCTCCCTGACCGTCCTGACCTTCCCGGACAAAAAATACGTGGGCCTCAAGATCACGGATATCCCCGGCTTTGAGGACATCGAGGGCAAGCTGGCGTTCCAGGACCAGCGGGTCGTCATCGAGCAGCTGAGCCTCGACGGCGAAGAGCACATCGGCTTCTTCAGCCGCCTCGACAACGGCTGGTACCTGTGCAACATCGCCCCGCTGTCGTTCTACTACAGCGAGGTCTTCGCCCTGTTCCCGGTCATCTCGACCATCGGCCTGGTCCTGTCCCTCGTCCTGGTCATCGTCCTTATCCGGCTGAGCGTGGCCAAGACCCGCTCCGAGGAGGAAAGCCGCTCCAAGAGTTCATTTTTGGCCCGCATGAGCCACGAGATCAGGACCCCCATGAACGCCATCATCGGCCTGAGCGAGCTGGCCGACCGCGACTACGGTAAAATCGAGGGCCTGGGCTACATCAAGGAAATCCGCAAGGCCGGGGACAACCTCCTGGGCATCATCAACGACATCCTGGACTTCTCCAAGATAGAGTCAGGGAAGTTCGTCCTCGTCTCCGAGCCCTACCAGACCGACAGGCTGCTGGCCGACGTCCTGACCCTCACCCACATACGGCTGCGGGAGAAGTCCCTGCACCTCTACACCGACTTCGACCCCATGATCCCCAAATCCATGGTCGGCGACGGGAGGAGCATCCGCCAAATCCTCATCAACCTTCTCTCCAACGCCATCAAGTACACCAAGGAAGGCTACATAAAGCTGGGCGCAAGGCTCATATCGCCATTCGGCGGTCAACAGGCCGATATTGCCTTCAGCGTCGAGGACACCGGCGTCGGCATAAGGAAGGAGGACCTGGAGAACCTCTTCGGCGACTTCGTGCGCCTCTCCGGGGGCCGCTTCGACCACTACGTCGAGGGCACGGGCCTGGGGCTCTCCATAGCCAGAAGCCTTTGCCGCCTCATGGACGGGGACATCACGGTCGAGAGCGAGTACGGCAAGGGATCCACGTTCACGGCCACCATCAGGCAGGCCGTGGCCGACCAAAGGCCCTTCGAGAGGCTCTCCGAGGAGGCCTTCGCCGTCAAGGAGTCCGCCAGGAGCCTCGATTTCCAGGCCCCGGACGTGAAGGTCCTCCTGGTTGACGACATCAACACCAACATCATGGTGGCCAAGGGCATCCTGGCCCCCTACTGCATGATCCTGGAATCGGCCGCCAGCGGGCTGGAGGCCATCGAGATGGCCAAAAAGTCCAAGTACGACATCATGTTCATCGACCACATGATGCCCGGCCTGGACGGCATAGAGACCCTCAAGGGGATAAGGGACCTCAGGGACCACTACCTGAGAATCCCGGCCATCGCCTTCACGGCCAACGCCGTCTCCGGGGTCAAGGACATGCTGCTGGCCAGCGGCTTCGACGACTTCATCTCCAAGCCCATAGATACCGACGAGCTGGCCGGTCTGATCGACAGATGGGTGCCCGTCTCCAGGCGCAGGAAACCGATGTCCGCCACCAAGGCGGAGAGGCCGGCGGCGACCGGCCCAACCCTCAACGCGGCCATCCTGGCCGAAACCCTAAAAGGCCCGGATTTCGATCCGGCCCTGGGCCTGGTCAGGAGCGGCGGGGCCTTCAAGACCTACAAGCAGGTCCTGACCGTCTTCCTGAAGGACGCGGCCTCCATCTCGGAGTCTCTCAAGGGCGAGATTGACGAGGGCGACCTCGATGTAATCATCAACTGCGTCCACGCCCTAAAGGGAGCCTCGGCCAACATCGGCGCCCTGAAGCTGTCCCAGGCGGCGGCCTTCCTGGAGCAGGCCGGCAAGGCCGGGGACTTGGCCCCCTTCAGGGACGGCAAGATGATTGAGCTTAGAAACGAGCTCAACATGATCACGGCCCGCATACGGCTGGCCCTCCATCCTGGCCCGCCGGTCGATCCCCCGTCGGATTCCGGACAGAGATCGGCCGCGATGTAAGGGAAAAAGCGAAGGCAAAGCTTCTTGGGGAATGATTGGTCAATCACCATGCCTATAGCGGGCTAGATATGGACTTGATGTCTCCTAAAATACGCAGATACTCGCCATAAAAATAATTATTTGAGCCAAAAAATATCGCCTATTTTTGCTGCTAAAACTCATAAAAACAAAGTCCAAGACTCATCGAACAGCACAAAGTCCACCACGTCTACATGACTACCGTCAGCAAGGTTATCCTTGTCAGAGAACATATTTGGTAGTCGTCTCGGATATCGATAAGCCGCCCGTACTCGCCGCCCAGCGCAATACCTTCCCATTTCATACAGTTTTTCGGGATAAAAAGTTCCATTTTAAACAGGAGTTCCTCCCAGAAAAGGGTTAACCTATTGAATTTATTAAGTTCGGCTATGTTTTTGTACCCATACAAATACATGGATAATTGCCCTTGACAAGCGGCTTTTGCTCTGATATTGTACCCAGCAATAGCCATCAGGGAGCAATGCCTGGAGATAGGAGGAGGAGGGCGCCATG
>JAISEK010000153.1 GCA_031264145.1 Deltaproteobacteria bacterium | reverse complement strand
CCAGGACCAATACGAGGTGACCATATCGGCCGTGGCCACCTTGGTTGACGCCAAGGCCTCCGAGAAGCCCGAGAGGACCTCGCTGACCCTGAAGGCCAGCGACTCTGTCCAGACCATGGACATCTACAACTACCCGTCCTCCCAGACCTTCGTCTGGAAGCCGGCCACCGGGGGGGACACCACCCTGACCATAAGCCTCCCCAGCCTTGATCTATTTCTCTCCTATTCCGGGCCCAACGCCTTCCCCAGCTTCCTCGAGGAACTCATCCGGGGCGACCTGGTGCTTGTGCCCGGCGACTTCCCTGACCACGCCCAGCAGCTGGCCGGGCTTGGCATAACCGAGATAAGGGTCATCATGAAGGCCGACGGGGCCCTGCCGGTCATCGGATACCATAACCTGGAGCCACCGCCGCTCCCATCCTCTATAATAAAAGCCGAATGATGTCCAACCGTTCCCGGTTCATAATGCTCACGGTGCTGATTGTCTGGCTGGTGGCCATGGCGGCCATCTACGTGGCCATGGGCCCGGTCGAGCCCCCGGCCCAGCCGGCCCTGACGCCCATCCTGGCCAACCTGGATCCGCGGCCCGCCCCGGAACTGCCGGTCCCCCCTCCTCCGCCCAGGGAGCCGGCCCCCGCCCCTGAGCCCCCCGTCGACGATCTCCAGGGCTTCGGCCCCTGCCCCCTGGACGACTCCGGCCAGGGCCGCGGACTCCTTAAGACCCTCGACGGCCACTACGACGACCAGGGCCGCTACCTGGTCCTCATAGGCTACGAGGGCCAGCTGGGTCGGATGACGGTCCACCAGGCCCTGGACCTTCGGTCCTTAAACGTCTCCTACATCGACTTCGCCGGCCGCCTCCCATTTCTCCGCGAACACCACCCCGAGAGAGCCCAAGGGCCAGTCAGCCTGGCCCGGCTGGGCCTTCACCAGGGCTTTACCCGCCTGAGCCTCAACTTCCGCGACCAGCGGGCGCCCAAGAAGGTCAATCTGGAGATCCTCTGCCGCGATGACGTCCTGGCCATCCGCTACTCCTTCGATTCCGTCCTCGCGGCCCAGGCCAGGCCTTCCACGGATGACCCGGCCACTGATGCCCAGGCCCTGCAACCCGGCGCCCAGGGCGGGCCCCCTTCACCGCCCGAGCCACCGGCGGAGACCCACGTCCTCCCTGGGGACCAGGCCAGGCCTTCCCCCGAGGCCCCGGTCCTCGATCCCGGCGACGGCGGACAGGGCGATCTTCCTCCGCCACCCGAGCCACCGGGGGAGACCCAAGTCCTCCCTGGGGACGCTGCCCCATCGACCCTTCCCGTTGACGGTGACGCTTCCCTCCCCAGGCCGACCCGGCCGGATCGAGAGGCCCTGCCATTTCCATGCCAGGGGAGCGACGGCAACGGGACCATCAAGGCCCTCTCCGGCGGCTACGACCAGGAGGGCCGCTATGTCCTCAAGGTTGAGCTTGAGGGCCAGCCAGGACGCCACTCCGTCAACGACATCCTCGATCTGGCCAACGGCAACGTGACGTACGTCGATTTCTTCGGCGACTACGGGATCTCCCAGGCCAGCCTGTACCAAGGCGGCCCCGGGCCCGTGCGTCTGATCCATCTGGGCCGCCACGCCAATTTCATGCGCATTGCCCTTAACTACCACGACGGCCGCAAGCCCAAAAAGGTCGAGACCGAGATATCCTGCCAGCCAGGCCGGCTAGTCCTAGCCTATTCCTTCGACCAGCCCGCCGGACCGTCCCCGTCCTCCCCGGCGGCGAGCCAGGCCGTCCAGGCGTCGCCCAAGGCCGCCCCGGAACCGCCCTTCCGTCTCCCGGGCTATGGGCCCTGCCTTTTCGCCGCGGACGGCCAGGGTTCCTTCCGTGACCCCGAGGGAGCCTACGACCACAACGGAGACCTCCTCCTGATGGTCCCCTTCTCCGGCACCCTGGGCACCGCCATCCCCAGCCACGTCCTGGGGCAGGAAAAGGACAGCGTCTCCTTCCTCGACTTCAAGGGCCGCTACGGGTTTCCCGACAAAACCCTTTTCCCAAAGGGCCCAGGGCCAATCAGGGCCATCAGGTTCGGGGGCCACATGGACTTTGTCCGCCTGAGCCTCACCTACCGCGATTCCAGCCCCGTCAGGAAGGCCGAGGCCCACCTGACCTGCTCCCCCGACGGCCTGGCCATCAGGCTGGTCCTGGAGCCCAAGGCCCCGCCGGAGGCCCGCCCCCGGACGGCGGCACAGGCACAGGGAGAGGAGGCCTCCCCGGCCGGCCCGCCTAATGGCCGGCCAGAGCCGAGTCCAGGAGAAGCCACTCTCCCCGAGGACCAGCCAATGGAGACCGACCAAGCGAGGGCCGATTCCGTCGGACCTCCAGCCGCGCGACCCGCCCTGGGGCCAGATGAGGCCAGGCCCACCGAGGCCCAGCCAATGGATGGCCAACCAGCGGTGGACGCCGAGGAAGCTTCTTCCTCGGCGCAACCAGTCCTGGCGCCTGAGGAGGAGCCCAACCCTCCCGTGAGCCTGGACACCCAGGACCCTGACCGACGGACCCAGGCCGACCCGCTGGAAAAAAGCCTGAATCCCAGCCCGACGGAGAGCCAGCCAGGCCCTTCGCCGGGCGAGGCCGATCCGGATGGCCCTGAGTCGATTTTTAGGCAGCCTCAAGGCGGGGACGAAAATAGTGGGGAAAAAGACAAGCCAGGAGGGCCCGGGGATCAAACCGGGCCAACCTCCAGCAATGGAGGCCAAGCGGAGGCCAAGATTCCAGGGTCACAGGAAGATGGGGGACGGTCCTTGCCGGGCGGCGAGAACGGGACCCCCGAAACAGGCCAGGACTCCCGGGCCGACTTCATGGCCTGCCCGCCAGTCCCCAAGGGACATGGCACCATCACCGGCGCCAACGTCCGCCATGAGGGCGACTCATACGAGCTGACCCTTGACCTTGCGGGCGAGATTGGTCCCCTAAGTCTGATCCAGCCGCCGGTGGCCGGGGAGAACGGAACGCATCACCTGGTCTTTCTCGGGCAATACCAGAGCCGTATCGACAAACTGGTGCCGGACACGGGACCAATCAGCGAGCTGGGGTTCCAGGCCAGCGATGGCGGCCTGACCATCAGCCTTCCCAACCAGGCAGGCCAGGCCATTTGGATCTCAAGGGCCGAGACATCATGCCGCCCAGGCCAGGTTCTGATCAGTCTATCCATCGAGACCGACACCACGACACGGTGACCTGCCCTGGCTAGGCCAGAGCCAGAAAGCCTGGCGATAAAAATGAAATGGAAGGCCACGGAAGATGGTCCCGTTGACATATTGTGGTCAGCCGAACTCGGCCTGTAATGTTGATGGCATAATGCATGGGGCCAGTGCCCGTCATTGTGAGCGGCTTTTACCACCAAAATAGCCGAGATTGCCTTAAGCCGCCGGCGTGGTTGAAAGGAGCACCCAATGCGCGCAGAGAACCGATGGTCTTGGCTTTGCCCTGGTGGCGATGACTTCCCTCCTGTGTTTTGGAGGCCCGGCGAGGCCCATTTCCGCGGCCGAGCAGTCCGACGAAGAGAGTGGCCGTCGTTACCGCCTGCCCACGGAGGCCGAGCGGGATTACGCAGCCAGGGCCGGGAGCGCTGGCACCTACGGCTTCGGCGACTGCGCCGATGCTTGGCACCAATGCCTGGTACCTGGACTATGCTGGGTGGGCCTCCCGGGACCGAGGGGAGCCGGGTAGCCTTCACGGCGTAGTAGACGGCCCCGCTCGGTAATATGGCCCGCACGCCGCCGGTTGTTGCCAACACAAACGTGTAAACTGAACCGCAACGGAGTGCTACATGGCAAAATTTGTCGGAATTGATGATTTGACAAGAAAACAACTTGCACAAGAAATCCAAAACGGTACTAAATTTGTCTATTACATGTATACTGTTTCGATCATTATCATGACTTTCCGACGCAGCAGCTCCATCTATTTCATCAGGAGCGGACATAATGCAACAAAGCGTGGCCTGCCATTTACGTTGATTTCTTTCTTCCTGGGATGGTGGGGGATTCCATGGGGGCCGATCTACACGATACAGGCACTCGTCAAAAATTTGAGCGGCGGCGTTGATATAACTAAAGAGGTTGTCGCCGCATTTGCTGACCCCGACTTATCCACCAGTAAAATAGAAGACATTAGTTATTCTAATTGGGATATATTTTAAAAAATTTTTTTAACTCCAAGACATACTTATTATAGATGCAAAATGTTACCTTAAATGAGATAATTTAAGGTAGAATGTAAATAATCAAAGCCGACTAGTTTTAATAATTCTAAATTAAAAAAAATAATGAACAAGGTAGCCAAGATTTGTCAAATCTATGGGAACAGCCTAAATCCAGAACATATCATTGAATTACTAGACATAATAGCGGTCGGTGATGACTATTTTCTTAGGAGAACCACCCTGAAAGATTGTTTTTTTACCATTGACGATATAGAGCAATTAGTACTTGATGAAACAAGCCTATCAATGATACAAATTTAAAGAGAGTCTTTTAGGGAATGGGAAAGATGCCAGAGGAAGAAAGTCTTATAGTCAAAAAAGTGGAATAAGAGTTAAAAAATGGCACTACTACACGAATTCGATAATTACACTTGTCGGCATGGTTCCTTAAAAAAGGCTCGCCTTGAAGGCATCGACCCCGGAGGACGCCAAAAAACTCGTCAATCATGGATATAATGGTTTTGTATATCTGATTGGCGATATCCTTATGACCATCTGTGCCATGCTCAAAGTGACCAAGGAAGGATGTGTGTCTGACTCATATGATGATTCCCAGGATCGCCTTAAGGAGATAGGAATTGACGTCAACTATGACACTATACGAGCCGTGACGAATAAAATCGAAGAACTGGTCTTGGCGGATGAATAGAAAACAGCAGACAACGATTACACATGCTTTAGCATGTAATTTAACAGATCATTCATGGGCTATATCTAAATTTTCATCACGCACCTTGTCGAGTTGTCCAGCGAACAAGACTCTGTAAACGAAACATAGACACGACCAATTGTTCTGAGACCCAGTTTTCCGAAAGGTGACTCTGGGGCTGAAGTATACGGACCCGCTCGGGAACGTTGCCGCGCCGCCGGTTGTTGCCAACACAAATGTATAAACTGAACCACAAAGGAGTGCTACATGACAAAAATTATCGGAATTGATGGTTTTAACAGGAAACAACTTGCCCAAGAAATACAAAACGGTGCTAAATTCGTCTATTACATGTATACTGTTTCGATCATTGTCATGACTTTCCGGCGCAGCAGCTCCATCCATTTCATCAGGAGTGGACAGAGCGCGACAATGCGTGGCCTGCCATCTACGTTGATTTCTTTCTTCCTGGGATGGTGGGGAATTCCCTGGGGGCCGGTCTACACGATACAGGCGCTCGTCAAAAATTTGAGCGGCGGTGTTGATGTAACTCAAGAGGTTGCCGCCGTGATTGCTGGCAACGCTGGACTGTAAAGCAAGGAGTAATAACACACCGCATAAGTTCTTAACTGTATTTGATGATTTAAATAATAATTTCTATTATTGGTAATAGAAGAAATATAAGGATTATTAGTTTTATCAACTTTGATTCTAAATCGAAATTTTAAACTAAATTAAAATTTTTTTGAGCCATACGCCCTATGTCAACAACTTAAGCTAGTCTCGGTTCCAGTAGAAAAATCAAACCTCTTGCTCCGAAGGCTTCTTAGTTAGCGGGCCATGTATTGTTTCATATCCAAGGGTGGAACACCTTGAGTTGTTGACATTGCCCATGGTACCAATGTCAACAACTTAAGGCGGTCTGACAACCCGGCTACTTTGGCACCCGGAACAAAAAATGTGTAATCGTCATCAATTAGCAGTCTATGGGCAGACCACGTATTTCGTACTCGGGAGAAGCGGTCTCATTAAGTTGTTGACAGTGCCCATGGTACCGCAAAGCTGGACAATCTTCGTCTGTCTAGGGGTATAGCATTTAAAAATGACCATATCGGCAATAACCATGCGGGCACTGGCTGGAAAGATAAAGAAATTATCAAAAAATCAGCTGTCGTTTTTGTGACAAATAAAAATTATAATAAAAGTAAATAATTTAATAGTTTTTGTGCTTCTTTATAGATATTACTTTGATCTACGCAAACTTTATCAATCCATTTTAGTATTACTTCATTATTACTAATATCTTGCATATTATAAACATATGATTTATTTTGTAATAAAATTTTTTTAAATATCTTAATATTTGAAATTATTAATCTATATACACGTGGTATATTTATAAAATTATAACCATTTATTGTATAATCAAATTTACCACCAGCAGAGAAAATATCTCTAATATTACTAGAAATAATGCCAAATTCACTAAGTAAATAATTTATAACTCTTTTATATTTATTTTTTGCACTTTTACCGAGTATTTCTGGAAATAAAACTATACAAGTTAATATATATTCAGTATATTTATGTATTGTTGATTTAGTTAGATCTATTAATTTAATTGGAGCAGTTTTATTTTTATCTAACCACCATAAATATTCATTATCTCCTAATTGTTTTTTATAATATTCTTTTATCTTTTCAACAGGGTACTTTAAATTTCTAAATTCATCGTATGAAATGTTAATTTTTGTAAATATTGTATCATTTATGTTTGAATTCATATTTATTATATATCTAGGAGAGTGAGTCACACGGATATCTGTCAAACAATCTTGATATGGCTTACAAATAAAAGTTATAGGTGAGACTAACTTACAGAATAAAAGAAAAATATGTTCTACTTTTTGATCACGATTTGTTTCAACAATACTATTTCCAGTTGTTTCTAAACGTTCACTTTGCGAAGATTTTACTTCTAGACCATAAATTGTGTCAATGACAATATCTGGAAATTTTAAACCAGAAATAAGTTTAATTTTGTTATTAAACTGAGTTTTAATAGCTTGATGTTTTAGAGTATCAAATATTATTTCTTCCAATTTAATCCCAGAATTATTTTTATAAAATTCTTCTCGGTATATTGCATCATTATTTAAAAAATTAACTGTATTATTAAGTAATAATTTAAGATTATTTAATGAAACAATATTTGAATTTGTTATTGTCATAATTTTTTACCTAAAATACAGGTCCCAATTATGCTCTAATCTCATGGCTATATGGTAAGCCAACAAGGGAGGAACGGCATTACCAATTAATTTATATGATTCTGATGGTGACAAATTATTATTTTGTGAGTTTATAACGAAATTAAACTCATCGGGAAAGGTCTGAATCCGGGCGCATTCCCGAACTGTCAAACGCCTTTGGGGCAAACCACGCCTGAGCTCATCTTCGTTCAGGCCCCCATTAATTGAAGACAGCCGCCTGAACTCAATGTTTCCATGATGCTCTGAACGGATGGTGGGGGCCAGTTGGTCTAATTTTACCTCAATTTGTCCTTGAGAATTGTTGTTCAGAAATTTAGCTTTTGAATAATGGCGCTGTGATAGATCATCGCTTTGTTCTGGTTCAGGAAGATCTGCCAAAACAATCCCACAATTTATAGCCTTAGGCAATAATATTGAATTAGTTAATAAGTTATCTCTTTTTTTAGTATAGTGTGTCTTTATAGGATATGGATCATATTCTAAAGATATTTGTTCTTGTGATAAATTTTTATAAGCATTTTTTCTTAAGGCTTTTTTTAAAAAACCAATAAATATTAATCTTTCTCTTGTTTGAGGAATACCATAATCTGAAGCTGATAAAATTTTTGGAGTTATTATTAAATAATCATTATTACTAGCTAAAGAAAAATCATTTACAATAATTTTTATTGCATTTTTAATTGATATTAAACCTTTAACATTTTCAGCAATAAATATTTTAGGTTTTGTTATTTCAATAGTTTTTTTCATCCATAGATATAAATTACCTCTATTTTCTTCAAATACACAATTGCTATCGCTTATACCATTATGATTTTTATGCGAATTAAAGCCCAAGCGTTTGCCAGCCAAGCTAAAATCTTGGCATGGGAAGCCACCAGTCAAAACATCGACATGTTCAGGAAATTTATATAATTTAGTCTGGTAGTTATTGACTAAATTAACTATGCTATCATGAATAAAAATATCGTCATTATATTTATATTTTGAGAAATTTTCATTCCAAGCTACTTTAGCATATTTATTGATGTCATTGGCAAAAATAATTTCATAATTTGTTTTTTTCAATAAATATTTATTGTTAAAAAAATCATTTAAAATCCAATCACTATTTATATCAGTATTTATACATGGCTTAAATACAGTAAAATTTCCTTCAAAGCCAAGATCCATTCCTCCACAACCAGAAAATAATGATAATACTCGTTTTTTTGGCACTTAATTTCACCAAATTATTTTTTATAGATATTAATAGATTATAAAATAAATAATAGTACTTTTTTGATAAAAAAATTTTATCATCATCTTTTGATTTTGTCAACCTAGCCAAAGCCCAACCTGACAACCGCCAATGTCAACGACTCATGCAGTCTCAGCACCCAGTACAGAAAGTCAGGCGTCCCGCTCTCCAGTTAATAGGCCATGAACGAACACCGTTTATTTCAAATCTGAGGGCGAGACACCTTGAGCTGTCGGCGTCGCACGGGTCGGCAATTAATTGTCCCATGCCTGCATTTCTCTGTATTGGGCACCTGGATGGTTTTCCAGACCGGCCACCAATCGCCAGTTTGTCCATTGACCAGTGAATAATCTGTCTTGTGTAAGATTACGTGAGGTATCAATATTTTCTATCTTTGGCAATTAACATGTCATTAGATGATATATATCATCAAGTAATTATATTTGCAAGACGTCAAAAACTTAAAGTTTATATCATTCAAGGTCTTGACCCATGTTGTGCGCACCAACTAACCTATGACGAAAAGGCATCCTCATCTGCCTGTAGATGATTGGACCTTGGTCAAACGGAAAGGCAGCATCCCATCAAGGAAACTCTAAGCGGCGACGTTTCCTGCTCTGCGCAGCCAAACGCCATTTGGCGGGCGGGGAGGTCAAGCCAGCCAAGTGGAAGCGGCGGGCGGCCGATGAAGTGGGTGGAGGACGGTGGGGTAAGATCACGATGGGACTATGCGGCAGGACCACGTCTCCCCGTCGGGACGGGAAAAAGCCCTTGGAGGCCCTGATTCTCCCGTCTCGACGGACCGCAGCAGCATGGTCAGCCCAGCCGTGGAGGACCCGGCCCTATCGTCCCAGAACTCCGGCCTGAGGCGATATCTGGATGTTTCAGGCTAATCCGCTGTCTGGTCTATTTTCCGGAAAGCAGGCTGGATATAAACGATCCGCCTGGGAGCCACACTTTGGTGGCCCCCAGAGGCAGGGGGGCCCGGCTAGGGCATGAGCTGCTGCTGCTGGACCCAGTTTTTTGGGGCCAGGTGTTTTAGCCAGGGTTTGTAGTGGGGCAACCTGTGGACCGGATGGTGGTCGGGCTCATTGGGATTCGGGGGGGCCAGGCGGCGCAGGCTGGAGACGGGCTGGGCGTCATGGATGGAGGGCTGGGCCTTTTCCCAGAGCTCGGGGTTCTGCCTGAGCGGGGCCTCCATGAACCTATAACGGCGCATGCCCACGTTCAGGATGGCGGCCACGCACATTATGTTCATGACCGAGGACGTCCCGCCGTAGCTGATGAATGGGAGGGGGATGCCGACAACGGGCATCAGGCCGGTGACCATGGCCACGTTTATGGCCATCTGGAAGAAGAGGAGGCTGGCCAGGCCGACGGAGAGGAGGGACCCGAACATGTCCCCGCTGCGGCTTGCCCCCGAGAGGGCCGCCCAGATGAGGGCGAAGAAGAGGAGGATGGTCACCCCCGAGCCCACGAAGCCCCACTCCTCGGCCAGGGCGGCGAAGGCGAAGTCGGTCTCGGCGGCCGGCAGGAAGCCATGCTTCTGCTGGGAGCCCTCCATGTAGCCACGGCCGTTCATCTGGCCGCTGCCGATGGCGTTCTTGGACTGGGTTATCTGCCAGCCCTTGCCGTTGGGGTCCTTCTCGGGATAGCGGAAGGTCTCGTAGCGCTCCAGGTGGTACTCCTTGATGACCTCGTGCCTCAGAAGAAAATCGAGGCCCCCGAAAAAGAGGACCCAGCTCCCGCCGATGACCACCATGAAGGCCAGGGCGGCCAGGACGGCGGTCTTGATCCTGCGGATGATGAAGATGGGGATGACCGTGAGGCCCAGGTGGAGCGCCGTGCCCACGTCGGGCTGCTTGAGGATGACGTAGCAGGGGAGGGCCACCAGGAGGACCGGGAAGACGAGGTCCAAAATGCCCAGCCCGCCCTTGCGGTCGCGGGAACTCAGGAAGGAGGCCAGGGCGAAGACGGTGGCGATCTTCATGAACTCGGAGGGCTGGAACCTCAGGGCGTCGGTCCCCAGGGGCAGCCAGCGGGTGGCCCCGTTGACGGTGATGCCATGGTACTTGGCCAGGACGACCAGCACGATGGAGACGCAGAAAAGGGGCCAGGCCAGGGCCTTGAGGATCCTGTAGTCGAAGAAAAGGCTCCCGGCCAGGACCAGGAAGCCCAGGCCAGAGAAGACTATCTGCCGGGTAAAGCTGTTCCAGCCCTGAAGCTGGGCCCCGGCGGTGGAAAAGAGGTTGACGAAGCCGACCATCAGAAGGGCGCACATGCTGGCCAGGAGAGTCCAGTTGAAATTCTCCAGATGAAGCAGATACAGAGAAGGCCGTCTCACAGCTCCCCCTCCCAACCGCCGGGCCTGTCAGGCTGGACCTGGTAGGGCGGCATCAGGTTGGTGTCGATGGTTTTGTCAAAATAGGCCGCCAGGACCTTCGAGGCGATGGGGGCGGATTTGGCCCCGCCGCCGCCGCTGTGCTCCAGAAGGACCGTGACCACGACCTCCGGGTCGTCGGCCGGGGCGTAGGAGGTGAACCAGGCATGGTCGCGCAGCTTGTAGGGCCTGTTGGCGGCGGAGAAGCCCTGGTACCGCTCGAGGCTCACGGTCTGGGTCGTCCCGGTCTTGCCGGCCACCCTCACGTCGGGGAGCCGGCCGCGTCTTCCAGTGCCCCCGGGATCATTAACCACAGCTTCCAAGCCTTTTCTCACTACATTCAGATACTCTGGCTTAATCGACATCTGATTAATGACCTCCGGAGTACTATTATGCACTAACCTTCCATCAAAATCAACTACTTCTTTTACCAGGTGGGGTCTATATAATGTCCCTCCATTAGCCACAACCGCAGTATATTGTGCCACTTGGAGTGGGGTGGTTAATAAATAGCCCTGACCGATGGACACAGGCAAAGTTTCGCCCTGGTTCCAGGGGCGCTGGTAGCGCCTCATCTTCCAGTCCTGGTCGGGGACCAGGCCGGCCTTCTCGGTCCGGAGCTCCAGGCCAAGGGTCTGGCCCAGGCCGAAGAACTCCCTGACCCGGCTGGCCAGCTTGTCGACGCCCAGACGGCGGCCGACCTCATAGTAGTAGACGTCGCAGCTCAGCTTGAGCGAGTTGTGGAGGTCGACGTGGCCATGGCCGTGCCGGTTCCAGCACCTGAAGGAATGGTTGCCCAGCCTAAGTGCCCCGGCGCAGTTGAACCTCGTCTCGGGGGTAATGACCCCCTCAGCCAGGGCGGCCAGGGACACGGCGATCTTGAAGGTCGAGCCGGGCGAGTACTGGCCATTGACGGCCCGGTTCTGCATGGGGGTGAAGGGGTCCTCGTTGAGCGAGCCCCAGCGCTCCTTGGATATGCCCCCGACGAAGTCGGCCAGGTTGAACATGGGGCTGGAGGCCAGGGCCAGGATCTCGAAGTTTCTCGGGTCCATGACCACTATGGCCCCGGCCTGCTCGCCCAGGAGGGCCTGGGCCACCCTCTGCATGCGGCTGTCGATGGTCAGCCTCACGTCGTAGCCGGGCTGGGGGTAGTCGATGGAAAGCTCCTCCAGCATCCGGCCCTTGGAGTCAACGGTCATCTGCCGCTGGCCCTTCTGGCCGTGCAGTAGGCCCTCCAGGCCTTCCTCGAGGCCGCTCTTGCCCACCAGCTCGCCCCGGCTGTAGTCGGCGTAATCCTGTCCGTCCAGCTGCTCCTGGCTGATTTCCCCCATGTAGCCGATAAGGTGCGGGGCGAAGTCGCCCCGCAGGGGCTTGCGGACCGAGTTGAGCTGGACGGATACGCCGTCGAGCTCATGCCGGCGGCTCTCCACCAGGGCCAGGTCGGCCCTGGAGAGGCCACGCAGGAGGACGCTCGGTGAGTAGGGCCGTTCCCTGAGGAACTCATTGAACCTGCCCATGAGGGCGTCCGCCCGCTGGCCGGTCAGCCTGGCCAGCTCCCCGACCACGGCCTCGGGGTCGGGGACGTTCCTGGGGACCACGCTCAAATCGAAGACGACCTCGTTCTCCACCAGCGCCTGTCCGTTTCGGTCCATGATGATGCCCCGGCTGGTGGGGATCTGCGACATGCGGAACTGGTTGGAGCGGCTCCTCTCCAGGTGCTTCTCCCCCTCGGCTATCTGCAGGAACCACAGTCGCAGGACCAAGACCGAGAAGACCGCGGTCATGGCTATCTTGATGAACAGAAGCCACCCAGAGTTGGCGTGGCCCTGGTCGAATGTCTGCTCGTGGGGTTCGCTCAATCCGGGAGACCTCGGGCAATGGATATTTGGCCGGCCCGAGAATGGGCCAACATCATTAAGGGATATAATTTTTTGATAAAATAATGACTAGAAATATACACAAAAAGAAGCAATAAAAACCAAATAACATTAAATGGTCAAATTAAATTAATTTTCAACAGAAGAAATGTCTATTTACAAAAAAATATATATGCTATTTTCTTTGTATTATTTTTTAAATTCTTTATCATGACACTAAATAGAGATATATAAGACCATACTATTAGCACGAATCACGGCTAAACGCAAGCCTGGCTCTCGTTTGGCCGTTTGGGCCCCCAAGGGGATCCCAGGAGCCTGGGCCCGGGCGGCCCATTTTTCCCCTGCCCGGGGGAAACCCATGGCCCAGGCCGCCGGCCAAGAGGCCAGGGAAGGCCAGACCGGGCGGCCGCCAGGAGTCAGGCCTGGCGGTCGCGCCGGCCGACCAGGCAGTCAAGGAGGCCGAGGACCGGGATGGCCGCGAGGCCGGTGACGAGGGCCTTGACCAGGCAATTGACGAAGACGACCGGGGAGACGCCCGGGTACAGGCCCATGACGATCAGGAAGCCGGGAACGAAGAAGGCGTTCTTGGCCATCGAGGCCAGGGCCACGAAGAGCACCAGCAGGAAGAACTTGGTGAGCTTCATGAACTCGGAGGCCATGAAGACCATCATGGCCAAAAGGATCAGGGCCAGCGCCTCTAGGCCTTCCGGGGACATGGTCAGCGAGTCCTGGAAGCAGCCCAGGAGGAAGGCCCCTAGGGACGCTGACGGGAGCCCGGCCCTGAAGGCCAGGAAGAGGACCAGCATCAGGCTCCACTCGGGGAAGACCCAGCCAACGTTCCTGGCCACCGTCGGGAGGGAGGAGGCGACGGTCAGGATAAGGCCCAGGAAGATAATCAGGGCCACTTCCCTTTTCCTCAGGCCCTGGGGGGCCTGGCCGATGGAGAGCACCTTGGCTAGCCTCCCCCCTGGCGGGGCGAAATACGTCAGCGCCCGCCCAGGGCCTGTTCCTGGAAGCGTTCCCTCAGATCCGTCCCCAGGGACATCCAGTCGAGCGGGACCTGACGATCCAGCTTGACCAGAACCTCCTCGAGGCTATCGAGGGCCACGCTGGGGCTTATCTGGGCCTCGAGGAAGAGCCCCAGGCTTTTCTTGTCGACCAGGGTGACGCTCCCGACGGCCAGCCCGGGCGGGAAGATGCCGTCCAGGCCCGAGGTGACCACCAGGTCCCCCGGGCGGACGTCGTCGGCCTTGCGGACATACTCCAGGGTCATCTGGCCGTGGCCGTGGCCGGCCAGGAGGCCGTGGACGCGGTTACGCTGTATGAAGGCGTCGATGCCGCTGGAGGAGTCGGTCAGGAGCAGCACCTTGGCGAAGCCCGGCGTGAGTTCGGCCACGCGGCCCACGACCCCTGCCTCGGTGACCACGGGGGCGTTGGGGAAAAGCCCATCGTCAGAGCCGGCGTCTATGACCACCGACTGGTACCAGGGGCCCGGATCCCAGGCGACTATCCTGGCCCCCAGGTAGCGGCCGGCGCCCTCGACCTTGAAGTTCAGAAGGCGCCTGAGGCGCTCGTTGGAGCCGCGCTCCTCCGTCAGCTGGACTATCTGGCTCCTCTGGCGCTCGATGACCCTCTTGAGGCTCTCGTTCTCATCCCTGAGCCCGACCAGCTGGAAGTAGCTGAACCAGACGTCCTCGACCAGGAGGGCCAGCCTGTCCATGCCCGAGCCGACCGGGCCCACGACCTCGAGTGAGGCCCTGTTGAGGGACGAGGCGGAGCGGTTCCTCGACGACAGGGAGACCAGCACCAGGGAGGCCGCGACCAGGGCTATCGGCACGAAGCGCTTCCAGCGGCCCATCTAGCCACGTCCCCCCAGGGTTGAGACGCGGCCCCCATGGCCCTCCGCGGCGGCGTTCATTTGAGGACAATCTCCTTGAGGATGTCCAGGCTCTCGAGGGCCTTGCCGCTGCCGATGGCGACCGTCATCAGCGGGTTGTCGGCGATGTGGATGGGCAGCTGGGTCTCCTCCCTCAGAAGGGCGTCCAGGTGCCTCAGGAGGGCCCCGCCGCCGGTAAGGACTATGCCTCGGGTCACGATATCGGCGGCCAATTCCGGGGGAATCTGCTCCAGGGCGCTCTTCACCGTGTTGATAATGGTGTCAAGCTGCTCCTTCAAGGATTTCCGTATCTCCTCCGAGTCGATTGGCACGGCCATCGGGAGGGCGGTCACGGTGTGGAGTCCCTTGACCTCGACCGTCTCCACCTCGCCGGAGGGATAGGCCGTCCCGATCTCGTGCTTGATGTTCTCGGCCGTGCGCACGCCGATGAAGAGGTTGTACTTCTTTCGGATGTATAGCCCGATGGCCTCGTTCATCTTGTCGCCGCCGATGCGCACGCTCTTGGAGTAGACGATGCCGGCCAGGGAAATTATGGCCACCTCGGTGGTCCCGCCCCCTATGTCCACTATCATGTTGGCGGCCGGCTCCGTCACCGGCAGCCCCGCCCCGAGGGCCGCGGCCATGGGCTCCTCGATGAGGTAGACCTCGCTGGCCCCCGCCTGCTCGGCCGCCTCGCGCACGGCCTTCTTCTCGACCTGGGTGATGCCGGAGGGGACGGCCACTATGATCCTGGGCTTGAAGATGCGGCGGTGGTGGGTCTTGCGGATGAAGTGGCGAAGCATGGACTGGGTGATGTCGAAGTCGGCGATGACCCCGTCCTTCATGGGCCGGATGGCCGCAATGTCGGCCGGCGTCTTCCCCTCCATCTCCTGGGCCTTGGAGCCCACGGCCAAAATCTTCCCGTTGCGGCCGTCCTTGAGCCTGACGGCCACCACCGAGGGCTCGGAGAGGATGACCCCCTTGCCCCTGAGATAGACCAGCGTGTTGGCCGTGCCTAGATCTATGGCTAGATCGCTGGAAAAGAGATTAAAAAAACTGCGAAATATATTCATTGGTCACCATAAAAACATTTTGGAGCACCAAAAATAAAAAATATACGTCATTGTATGAAGATGAAGGGACAGGGCTGAACAGAGAAAACTTAAACTTGAAATTATTTAAGCAATTTAGCACGGGCCAAGAAAAAATTGTACTGCCAACGGGCCGGAAAATCAACATCGGGACGATTTCTGGAAAGCGGGCGCGCCAGCCTGGGGAAAAATGGGACCACCCAAAATAAAAAGCCGCCAGAAAGGCCCGGGTGGGTCTCTCCGACGGCGCGGCGATATGGGTCACGGGTCAGTGACGGCCCAGACTGGCCGTCTCCGTCGCCTAGGGGGAAAAACCAGTCCGTTCATAGCGTTGTCCTTGCCCGTCTCCGGGCCTGGAGGGCCTGGCCTTAGCGATCGTCGCCTCCCTGGCCGGGATCGGGGTCGCCGTCGTCGCCAGGGGCGGCGGGGCTACCGGAGTCGTCGGGGCCCAGCAGATCGTCGAGTCCCTGGTCATCGGGGCCCAGCAGGTCGTCGAGTTCCTGGCCCTCGAGGTCATTGAGGCCCGGCAGCTGGGTCGAGGAGGGCTCGACGGCGCCATCGCCAGCGACCTTGGCGATCTTGGCCCTGGAGGCGGCCACGCGGCGGCTGCGGTCGGTGGCCCTGGAGGCAGGGGCGGAGAGGCCGGTCGCGGCCTTGCCGTCCTCGGGCCTGATCAGGGAAAGGAAGCACATGGGGGCGGCGTCGCCGGCACGGAACCCGGCCTTGGCCATCAGGGTGTAGCCGCAGGAGCGGTCGGAAAAGCGGTCCTTCATCGTCAGGAGCTTCTTGACCATTTCCTTGGTCATCAAAACGGCGGCTATGGACCTGATGGCGGGCAAATCGCCTCGCTTGGCCAGGGTGACCAGCCTGTCGACGATGGGCCTGAGGGCCTTGGCCTTGGGGACCGTCGTCTTGATGCTCTCGTGCTGTATGAGGCTGGTGGCCATGTTTCGCAGCATGGCCTTACGGTGGCTGGCCGTGCGTCCCAGTTTGACGTTCGATTTGCGGTGTCTCATTATCCTTGGATCCTATTCCTTCTTCTCTGGCCTGACGAAGCCCTCGACCTTCATGCCCAACGACAGCCCGAGCTCCGTCAGGACCTCCTTGATCTCGTTCAATGACTTGCGGCCGAAGTTCTTGGTCTTGAGCATCTCGGTCTCGGTCTTCTGGACCAGCTCGCCGATGTAGTAGATGTCGGCGTTCTTGAGGCAGTTGGCCGAGCGGACCGAAAGCTCCAGCTCGTCGACCGTCCGAAAAAAATGCTCGTTGGGGCCGGAAATGCGCAGCTCGTCCGGCTCCGCCAGCCCGTCCGGCCGGGACTCGTCGTCGATGTCGGTGAAGACGGTCAGCTGTTCCTTGAGGATCTTGGCCGCGGTGGCCACGGCGTCCTGGGGGGAGATGCTGCCGTCGGTCCAGACCTCGAGGGTCAGCTTGTCGTAGTCGGTCTTCTGGCCGATGCGGGCGTTGGTGACGATGAAGTTGACCTTGCGAATCGGGGAGTATAGGGCATCGACTGGGATGACCCCGATGATCTGCTCCTCCTCCGGCGGCTTCTCGGCCGGGACGTAGCCCTTGCCAAGGGCCACCTCGAGGGTCATGTTGAGCTTGCCGTTCTTGGCCAGCGTGGCCAGCTTGCGCTCCTTGTTCAGGATCTCGACCTGGTGGTCGGTGATGATGTCGGCGGCGGTCACGACCTTGGGGCCGACCGCCTCCAGCCTGAGGGTCCTGGGGCCCGGGCCGTGGAGCTTTAGCCTGATTTCCTTGATATTGAGGACGATGTCGCTGACGTCCTCTATGACGTCCGCCAGGGTGCTCAGCTCATGCAGGGCGTTCTCGATCTTGACCGAGACGATGGCCGCGCCCTGCAGCGAGGAGAGCATGACCCGCCTGATGGCGTTGCCCAGGGTCAACCCGAAGCCCCTCTCCAGGGGCTCGCAGACGAACAGGCCATAGTTTCTGTGGGGATCGAGTTCCTCGACGCTGACCGATTGCGGTTTTATCAGTTCTTTCCAGTTTTTTTCCATACCCTCTCCCGAAAGTCTCAAGATTAGGGTTAAGCCCCTTAGAACAAGGGCGGGGGACTGGGGGAGGGCGCGGGCCTCCCCTCCAGGCTCGTCACTTGGAATAGAGCTCGACGATCAGCTGCTCGGTCACCTGGACGGACAGATCCTCCCTGGACGGAAGCTCCTTGACCGTACCGGCGAAGGCGGCCTTGTCGAGGTCGAGCCAAGAGGGCAGCCCCCGGCGGACCACGGTCTCCAGGGAATCCTGGATGAAGGCAATCTTGCGGCTCTTGTCCCTCAGGCTCACGGAGTCGCCGCCCTTGACCAGGAAGGAGGGAATGTCGACCTTGCGGCCATTTACCAGGAAGTGGCCATGGCAGACCAGCTGGCGGGCCTGGCTGCGGGAGGAGGCGAAGCCGAGCCGGTAGACGATATTGTCGAGCCTTCTCTCCAAAAGGACCAGGAGGTTGGCCCCGGTCACGCCCTTCTGGGCCTCGGCCTTCTCGAAGAGCGAGCGGAACTGCTTCTCCAAAAGGCCATAGGAACGCTTGACCTTCTGCTTTTCCCTAAGCTGCAGGCCGTACTCTGAAATCTTTCCCCGGCGGGTGCCGTGCTGCCCTGGGGCGGTCGAGCGGCGCTCGAAGGCGCACTTGCCGGCATAGCAGCGGTCGCCCTTCAGGAAGAGCTTGGTGTTCTCCCGCCGACAGATTCGGCAGACTGCCTCGGTGTATCTGGCCACCTTTTTCTCCTAGGATTGTCATCTGGCCGTCCGCCACGGACGGCCTGCCTGGCCAGCGGATCCGTCTAGACCCGGCGACGCTTGGGGGGACGGCATCCATTGTGGGGGATGGGCGTGACGTCCCTGATGTTGTTGACTTGTATGCCGGAGTTCTGGAAAGCCCGCAGGGCGGCCTCGCGGCTGTTGCCGGGACCCTTGATGAAGACGTCCACCGTGCGCATCCCGTGTTCCTGGGCCTTCTTGGTGGCATCCTCGACGGCCGTCTGGGCGGCGTAGGGGGTGGACTTGCGGGATCCCTTGAACCCCTGGACCCCGGCGCTGGACCAGACCAGGGTGTTGCCCTGGGGATCGGTTATGGTCACTATGGTGTTGGAGAAGGTGGAGTGGATATGGGCCACCCCGACCGGGATGATCTTCTTGTCCTTTTTCTTGCGCGTCCTGCGCACAGCTTTGGCCGACATTTCTACCTCTGGGGGCTTGGCTTTGGCGCGCGCCATGGCGGCGGGCCGATGCGGATAGGGGCCAGGGGGAGGCCTCGGCCCCGCCCTGGGCGGCGGGGGGCCCGCCCGTCAGGACTTTGAGGGCGGCTTCTTCTTGCCGACCACGGAACGGCGGGGGCCCTTCCTGGTCCTGGCGTTGGTATGGGTCCGCTGGCCGTTGACCGGCAGGCCCTTGCGGTGCCTCAGGCCCCTGTAGCATCCCAGGTCCATCAGGCGCTTTATGTTCATGGTCACCTCGCGCCGAAGGTCGCCCTCGACCTTATACTCGCCGTCTATGATCCGGCGGATGCGCGTGACCTCGTCGTCGGTCAGGTTGTCGCTCTTGACCCCAAAATCGATTCCGGCCTTGGCCAATATGGCCTGGGCGCTGGAGCGGCCCAGCCCGTAGATGTAGGTCAGGGCAATCTCTATGCGCTTTTGCCGGGGTAAGTCTATGCCTGAAATCCTGGGCACCTAAGAATCCTCCCTTGCCCCCTCCGGCCCGCAGGGCCCACTGGGCCCGGACGGGGAGGCTTGCCTCTCTCTGGCTGTAAATGTCAGCCCTGGCGCTGCTTGTGCTTGGGGTTGGAACAGATCACCCGGACCTGCCCGAAGCGCTTGATGATCTTGCACTTCATGCACATCTTCTTTACCGAGGAACGTACTTTCATGGCCTTGCTCCTTTGTCCTTCCCTGGCGGGCGGCCCCGGGATCGTCGGAGACCCCGCTGGCGTTTTATCGGGCCCCTCCCGCGGAAAGGGCCTTTTCTATGTCCTTCTCGACATCCTGGGGCGTCCCGGTGCCGTGCACGACCGTGAGGCTACCCTTGGCTCCGTACCAGTCCGTCAAGGGCCTGGTCTGCCGGCGATAGACGGCCAGACGGCTCGTCACCGTCTCCTCCATGTCGTCGTCCCTCTGGTAGATCTCGCCGCCGCACTTGGGGCACTTGAGATCGACGGGCGGGGGGGAGAAGGACGCATGCCAGCCCGAGCCGCAGCGACGGCAGACCCGGCGGCCGGAGAGCCTGGCCAAGAGGTCCGCGTCGGGGACATCCAGGAGGAGGCAGACATCGACCTTGCTTCCCCTGGAGGCCAGGATGTCCTCCAGGGCCTCGGCCTGGCCGACGGTCCTTGGAAAGCCGTCCAGAAGCGCCCCCCCGGCGGCGTCGGGCCTGGACAGGCGGTCGGCCACGAGCCTGACGACCAGATCGTCGGGAACCAGCTCGCCCATGGCCATGTAGCCCTTGGCCTCGAGGCCCAGGGGCGTCCCCTCTGAGAGGTTGGCCCGGAAGATGTCCCCGGTCGAAACGTGAGGAATTCCAAGGCGCCTCGATATGGCTGCGGCCTGCGTGCCCTTGCCGGCGCCGGGAGGACCCAACAAAATGACGATCATCTTGGCCCCCTTCCCTCGCGGATTGGCCTGGCCCATCCGAAGGTGACCAAAATGCCAATCTACAATTATTCTATATTTTTTTCCTCTTGTCAAGAGGAATTTGGCCGCCTGGCCGCCGCCTCGGGCGGGGGCCAGGCCAGAACGTCCGGGCTAGAGGCGGCGCCTGGGCTGGATGCGGCCCAGGCCGGTCATGCCCCTCTTGAGGATGCCGTCGTACTGCTTGTTGAGGAGATGCGACTGGATCTGGGCAATGGTGTCCAGGGCCACGCCCACGACTATCAGGAGTGCCGTCCCCCCGAAGTAGAAGTTCACCTTGAAGTAGTTCATGATGAAGTTTGGCATCAGGCAGATGAAGGAGACGTAGACTGCGCCCCAGAGGGTGATGCGCGTCAGGACCCGGTCGATGTACTCGGCGGTCCTGGGGCCGGGACGGATGCCCGGCACGAAGCCGCCGTGCTTCTTCATGTTCTCGGCCACGTCCTCGGGGTTGAACTGGACCCCGGTGTAGAAATAGCAGAAAAAGACTATGAGGACGACGTAGATCACGTTGTAGAGCCAGTTGTCCCGCATGGTCAGATCCTTGAGGATCGGGAGATCCACGAACTGGCCCAGGGTGGCCGGGAACATTATGAGCGAACTGGCGAAGATTGGGGGGATGACCCCGGCCGGGTTGAGCTTGAGCGGGAGGTGGGTCGAGCGCCCGCCCATCATGCGCCGCCCGACCATCCTCTGGGCGTAGTGGACTGGGATGCGCCTCTGGGCGCGCTCGCAGAAGACCACGCCGGCCACGATCAGGACCACCCCGGCCCCCAGGACGGCCATCCGCAGGATCGACTGCTCGTTGGAGGCCAAATCGCTGAAGACCCCGCCCAGGGCCGACGGGAGGCCCTCGACGATGCCGGCGAAGATGATGAGCGAGATGCCGTTGCCGATGCCCCGCTCGGTAATCTGCTCGCCCAGCCACATGATGAAGCAGGTCCCGGCGGACAGGGTCACCATGGTCATGAGCCTGAAGGATATGCCCGGGACGAGGACCACCGACTGGCTGCCCATGGTCATCCGCTCAAGCCCCACGGCCAGCATGAAGCCCTGGAAGAGCGACAGACCCACGGTCAGGTAGCGCGAGTACTGGGTCAACTTCCTCCGGCCGTCCTGGCCGCCCTCCTTCTTGAGGCGGGCCAGGTGGGGCCAGACCACGGTCAGGAGCTCGATGATGATCGAGGCCGAGATGTAGGGCATGATGCCCATGGCGAAGATGGAGAATTGGGAAAGGGCCCGACCGGAAAACATGTCGAAGAGGCCCAGCAGGGTGCCCTCGAACCGGGCGAAGAACTGCTGGAGGGCCTCGGTGTCGACCCCGGGGGTGGGGATGTGGACGCCTACCCGGTATACTGCCAGGATCAAGAGCAGGTAGAGGATGCGCTTGGTCAGTTCGCTGGACTTGCCGGTGTTGTCGGTTTTTCCTAGCAATTGCCTTCCTTCGCTCTAAAAGGGGGACCGCCCCGCGTTCAAAGGGGAGACCTTCCAAAGGTGGGCCTTCGGGGTGGGACCCCAGGAAAGGCGGGACCTTACAAAGGGAAACCCCCGGGAGGGGCCTTGGCGCCTCTCAAAGGGTCAAGATTTCGACCTGTCCGCCGGCGCCGCGAATCTTCTCCACGGCCTGGGCCGAGGCGGCCTGGACCTTGACGGTCAGGCTGCGCTCCACCTCCCCGGTCCCCAAGAGCTTAACGGGGAGCCTGAAGTTCTTTACCAGGCCCGCGGCCACGAACGACTCCTGGTCCAAAACGCTGTCGGCGGCGAAGGAGGCCAGATCGCCCACGTTGACCAGGGCGAAGACCTTCTTGAAGATGTTGGTGAAGCCGCGCTTGGGTAGCCTCCGCTGCAGGGGCATCTGGCCGCCCTCGAATCCCGGCCCGGTCCCGCCGCCGGATCTGGCCTTCTGGCCCTTGTGCCCGCGGCCGGCCGTCTTGCCCTGGCCGGAACTCTCGCCCCGGCCTATGCGCTTGCGCTTGTGCCTCGAGCCCGGAAGGGGGCCCAGTTCGTGGAGCTTCATCGGGAGACCTCCTCGACCCTTACTAGGTAGCCTATCTGCTTGACCATGCCCCTTATTGAGGGATGGGCCTTCTTGACGACGCTGTGGCCGATGCGCCTAAGGCCCAGGGCCCTGGCCGTGCGGCGATGGACAGGGATGCGGCCGATGGTGCTCTTGACCTGGGTTATCTTAATCTCTGGTACGTCTTCCATGGGACAGCTCCAAATAATAGGCTCCGGGCGAAGCGGGGGCGCTCGCCCCCGGTCCCCGGCCTGGCGGCGGCCCGTCGGCCTGGCCCTGGCGGGGACAAAAAACTGAAAAAGGCGTCCTGGCCCCGTCAGACCCTGAGGCGCTCTATGGGGACGCCGCGCTCGCGGGCCACGGTCTTGCCGAGCTTCATCTTGCTCAGGGCATCGACTGTGGCCCTGACGACATTGTGGGGGTTGTTGGAGCCGAGGACCTTGGTCAGGATGTCCTTGACCCCGGCCGCCTCGACCACGGCCCGGACCGAGCCGCCGGCGATGACGCCGGTTCCCTTGGCCGCCGGTTTCAGGAGGACCGAGCCGCTGCCGCTGTTGCCCACGACCTGGTGGGGCACGGTCGTCCCGGCCAAATCGACCTGGATCAGGCTCTTCTTGGCCTTTTCCATGCCCTTGCGGATGGCCTCGGGCACCTCGCTGGCCTTGCCCAGGCCGAAGCCGACCCGTCCATGTCCATCCCCCACGACCACGATGGCCGAGAAGGAGAACCTCCGGCCGCCCTTGACGACCTTGGCCACGCGGTTGACGTGGACGACTTTGTCTATGAGAACCTGCTCTTCCGCTTCAGGTCGATACACGCTTCACTCCCCTTAAATGCGGGCTAGAATTTGAGGCCGGCCTCGCGGGCCCCTTCGGAAAGGGCCTTGACCCGGCCATGGTACAGAAAGCCGTTTCGATCGAAGACGACTTGCTCGATGCCCTTGCCCTTGGCCAGATCGGCGATGGCCTTGCCGACCTCCCCGGCCTTGGCGGTCTTCTTAAGGCCGACCAGCCGTTCCTTCAGGGCGGGGCTCATGGTCGAGACCGCCGCCAGGGTAGCGCCTTTCTCGTCGTCTATGATTTGGGCGTATATGTGCACCGCCGAGCGAAAGACGCACAAGCGGGGGCACCATTCGGTTCCCTGGACCCTCTTGCGGACCCTGGCCTGCCGGCGAAGGCGGGCCGTCTGGCGGGGATTGACCTTACCCATGTAGCACCTCGGAATGGGCCTGAAAGGCCCGGATGATTCTGTTCCTCGTCGGAGGAGGCGGACCTACGCCGGCCCTCTACTTGCCGCCGGCCTTGCCGCCAGCCTTGCCTACCTTGCGGGCGATGACCTCGCCCTCATACTTGATGCCCTTGCCGTTGTAGGGCTCGGGCTTCCGGTAGGCCCTGATGCGGGCGCAGGTCAGGCCCAGGAGTTCCTTGTCGGCCCCGGCCAGGGAGAACTTGGTGTTGATCTTGGGATCGACCAGGGCGTCGATGCCGTCGGGCAGCCTGAACATGACCGGGTTGGAAAAGCCCAGGCTGAGCTTGAGCACCCTTGGCTCCGGCAGCTCGACCCTCCAGCCCACGCCCACGACCTCCATGGACTTGGAGAAGCCCGCGGAGACGCCCTGGACCATGTTGTTGACCAGGGTCCTGGTCAGCCCCCATATGGCCCAGCCCTCGCGCCCCTCGGCCTTGGGCTTGACCAGGATCTCGCCGGCCGTCACGTTCAGATCGACGCTGTGGTGGAGCGTGCGGGCCAGGGTCCCCTTGGCCCCGGTCACCTTGACCACCGGGGATTGCCAGTCGACCTTGACCCCGCTGGGAAGGGCTATGGGCATTTTTCCGATTCTGGACATCGTAAGTCACCTACTATGTGCCGGGGCGCCGCATCTAGGCCGGGCCCTTGGTTCATTCTTGGGTACCGAAATGGGCCGCCTGGCGGGCCGGGACCTACCAGATCTGGCAGAGGCTCTCCCCGCCCAGGTTGTTGCGCCGGGCCTCCTTGTCGGTCATGACCCCCCTGGAGGTGGAGACGATCAGGACCCCAAGGCCGGAGAGGACGGGCCTGATCTCCTGGGCCTTCTGGTAGACGCGGCGGCCTGGCTTTGAGACCCTCTCCAGGCCGTTGATGACGGGGCTGTTGCGGTCGGTGTATTTCAGGAAGATCTTGATCTGGCCCTGCTTGTTGTCGCGGCTGACCTTGAAGTTCTTTATGAAGCCCTCGTCCTTGAGGATGCGGACGATGGCCACCTTGAGCCGGGAGGCGGGGACCTCAACCCGGTCGTGGCGGGCCGTCAGGGCATTGCGGATGCGGGTCAGAAGATCGGCTATGGGATCGGTCATGGTCATCGGAAAACTCTCAGAGACGCGCCCCCGAAGAGCGGGCGGGGGGGAATTACGGCCCTCCTGGGGCCGAATTTTGGGCCTAGTCTAGGGCCCTGCTTTGACCGCGTTGGAAGGCCGGGGCACTTGGGGCCCTGCGGCCCTAGACCGGCCGGGTCACCAGCTGGCCTTGACCACGCCAGGTATCTCGCCGTTGAGGGCCATGTTGCGGAAGCAGATGCGGCAGAGGTTGAACTTCCTTAGGTAGGCCCTGGGACGGCCGCAAATCGGGCAACGATGGTAGGCCCGGCTGGAAAACTTGGCCGGCCTCTTGGCTTTGGCGATCATGGATGTTTTGGCCATCCGCTGGACTCCTTGAAGTGGTTTTTGGCTTGCGTCAATGGGCCTGGCCGGACTTGCGGAAGGGCATGCCAAGCTCGGCCAGGAGGAAGCGGGCCTCGTCGTCGGTCTTGGCCGTGGTGACGATGGTGATGTTCAGGCCCTTGATCTTGTCGATCTTGTCGTAGTCGACCTCGGGGAAGATGATGTGCTCCTTGAGGCCCAGGGTGTAGTTGCCGCGGCCGTCGAAGGCCTTTGGGCTGACGCCCCTGAAGTCGCGGACCCGGGGAAGGACTATGTTCAGGAGCTTGTCGAGGAAGAAGTGCATGCGGTCGCGCCTGAGGGTGACGGTCACCCCGATGGCGTTGCCCTCGCGGAGCTTGAAGGCGGCAATGGAGCGGCGGGCCTTGGTGATGACGGCCTTCTGGCCGCTGATGGCCGTGAGCTCGGCCGAGGCGCTCTCGAGGATCTTGGGGTTCTGGATGGCCTCGCCCAGGCCCATGTTCAGGGTCACCTTGGAGATCCTCGGGACCTGGTTTACGTTCTTGTAGCCAAACTCCTTCAGCAGCTTGGGCACCACGTCGTTATGGTAGTGATCCTTGAAACGGGGCATTGTGTCTCTTCCTTCGCTGTGCCGGCCAACCTCTCGCCTGTGGCGGCGGGGCGTCCCTTCGGGTGCTCCCGATGGACCTTGGGGCCTGAACCGTGTGGCCTAAAAATGGGGTGCCTCGGGCCTGTCAATCGTCGATGTGGGCCTTGCAGCGCTTGCAGACCCGGACCTTCTTCCTCTTGTCGTCCGGGCCCTGCGGCGGCAGGAACTCGAAGCCCACCCTGGTCGGCTTCATGCACTTGGGGCAGACCAGGGCCACGTTTGAGACATGGACCGGGGCCTCCCTGCGGATCCGGCCGCCGGGATCCTGGGAGCCGGGGACGCTTTTGGTGTGGCGGGTGACCATGTTGATGCCCTCGACGAGGACCATGCGCTTCTTGGTCAGGATCTCCTTGAGGGTCCCGACCTGCCTGAGGTCCTTGCCGACCATCTTCTGCAGGCGGTCACCCTTCCTGAACCTGCAGATCTTCTCACCGTCCGGGTTCGGGTAGCGGTTGGCCCGGCCGTAAATTGACTTTGCCATCAGATGACCTCCGGGGCCAGGGACACTATCTTCATGAAACGCCGGCCTCGCAGCTCACGGGCCACCGGCCCGAAGATGCGCGTGCCGATGGGCTCGCGGGCGTTGTTGATTAGGACGGCGGAATTGTCGTCAAACTTGATGAAGGAGCCATCCTGGCGGCCAACTTCCTTGGCCGTCCTGACCACCACGGCCTTGTACTTGTCGCCCTTCTTGACCTTGGAGCCCGGCAGGGCCTCCTTGACAGAGACGACGATGATGTCTCCCAAGGACGCGTAGCGGCGGCGGCTGCCGCCGAGCACCTTTATGCAATAGACCTGCTTGGCCCCAGAATTGTCGGCCACGGTCAACCTGGTTTCCGGCTGTATCATGGTCATCCGCTGCTTTTCAAGCGAAGCCCGTCTGGCTTGAAAAGGGCGGCCTCCTTTCGTTTGGTCGCCTGGCCTCCCTGGCCTGGGCCGGGGAGGCCCAGGCTAGCCCCTGGGCGGGGATGGGAGAGGAAATGGCGTTTCCCCAGGCGTCAAGGGTTCGGGGGGACCCAGGGTCCCTCCCGCCTAGGCCTGGCGGGCCACTATCTTGGTTAGCCTCCAGCGCTTCAGGCGGGAAAGCGGCCTGGACTGGATTATCTCGACCGTGTCGCCCAATCGGGCCGAATTCTGCTCGTCGTGGGCCATGAACTTGGACCTGCGACGGATGTATTTCTTGTAGACAGGATGCTTGACCAGGCGGTTGACTAAAACCACGACCGTCTTGTCCATCTTGTCTGAGACGACCACGCCGGTTATCGTCTGGTTGGGACGCCTAATGCCTTCCACGGTTTACCCCTTGCTGACGCCGTTGGCCTTCAGGGCCATTTTTTTTTCTGTGATGATCGTCTTGACGCGGGCTATGTCCTTCCGCACCTGCCTGAAGACGTGGCTCTTGATTTTCTGGCCCGTGCCGCCCTGGAGCCTGTTATCGAAGTGCTGCCGCTTAAGCTCGATCTCCAGCTTGGCCAAGGCCTCCAAATCCATCTCGCGAACTTCCATGGCCCTCATAGGATTTCCCCCCTGACGATGAAGCGGGTGACGAACGGAAGCTTGTTGGCCGCCAGACGGATGGCCTCCCTGGCCACCTGCTCGGAAACGCCGTCCATCTCGAAGACCACCCGGCCCGGCTTGATGAGGGCCACCCAGCCCTCCGGGGCACCCTTGCCCTTGCCCATGCGGGTCTCGGCCGGCTTCTTGCATATGGGCTTGTCCGGGAAGACCCGGATCCACAGCTGGCCGCCGCGCTTGACGTGCCGGTTGATGGCCACGCGGCCGGCCTCTATCTGCTGGGCCGACATGTAGCCGCGGCTCAGGGCCTGGAGGCCGAAGCGGCCGAAGTCCAGGCTGGCGCCGCCCTTGGCCTGGCCGCCCCAGCGGCCCTTCTGTTGCTTGCGGTACTTGGTTCTCTTGGGGGACAGCATGGTTTGTCTCTCTCATGGGCCGGCTGTCCTGCCGGCCCCTGTTGGCCTGTGATTCTTCTCGCCCGCCGCTTTCTCCGCGGCCAGCGGGGAGGGCCTACTTCAGGGCGTTCTCGGCCGAGGCCCCGGTTATGATCTCGCCCTTGAAGATGTGGACCTTGACCCCGATGATGCCGTAGGTCGTGCGGGCCTCAGCGAAGCCGTAGTCTACGTCGGCCCTGAGCGTGTGGAGGGGCACCCGGCCCTCGCGGTACCATTCCCGGCGGGCCATCTCAGCCCCGCCCAGGCGACCGGCGCAGTGGATCTTGATGCCCTGGGCCCCGAACTTGAAGGCCAGCGACATGCTCTTCTTCATGGCCCGCCTGAAGGCCACCCGTCGCTGGAGCTGCTGGGCCACGTTCTCGGCCACCAGCTGCGCCGAAATCTCGGGCTTGCGGACCTCCTGGATGTCTATGAGCACTTCCCGGTTGGCCGGCCTCTTGTCCTCGGAGGCACCCGACGACTGGGGATCGCTCTTCTGCTCGGTCTCCTTGCGGGGCACGGCCATCTTGGCCAGAAGCTTTTCCAGGTCCTTGCGGAGGTTCTCGATCTCGGCGCCCTTCTTGCCGATGACGATGCCTGGGCGGGCCGTGTGGATCCGCAGCTTGACCTTGCCGCCGAAACGCTCGATCTCGATCAGGGAGACGCCGGCCGACTCGAGCTTTTTCTTGACGTAGTCCCGGATCCTCTTGTCCTCGACCACCAGCAGGCCAAAATCGCGGCGGGCGTACCAGCGGGAGCCCCAAGTCTTGATGACGCCGAGCCTGAAGCCCAAAGGATGTGTTTTCTGACCCAACTTGTCCTCCAAATAATCGGTGTTCCGGCCTGGCCCCGGCCTCGGGGAACAGGCCGCGAGGGGGGCTTACTTGCGGATCTTGCCCTTGGCCTCGTTGACTATGACGGTGATGTGGCAGGTCCGCTTCAGGATGGGCTTGGCCATCCCGTGGGAGACAGGGTGGACGCGCTTGAGCATCGGCCCCCGGTCGACGAAGATCTTCCCGACCACCAGCTTGTCGACGTCCGAGTCATGAGACTGCCAGGCGTTGGAAACGGCGCTGTGCAGGACCTTCAGGAGCAGCTTCGAGCTTTTGGTCAGGCTCATCTTCAATATGTCCTCGGCCGCCTCCACCTCCCGGCCAACGATGGCGTCGGCCATGATCCTCACCTTGTCCGGTGCGGCCCTGAAATACCGGCCCACCGACTTGGCGGCGTCCACGCGCGCAGTCTTTTGCCTGATTTTCCTCTGGTGGCGCTTGAGCTTGACCTTTTTATCACTATCCATGTCCATGGCCTCTTCTCCTTGGCTCGTAAGACCTTGCTATTTCTTGGCCTTCTTGGCCTTCTTGTCGGCAGCGTGGCTGTAGAAGGTCCTGGTCGGGGAGAACTCCCCGAGCTTGTGGCCGACCATGTTCTCCGTCACGAACACGGGGATGAACTTCTTGCCATTGTGGACCGCGAAGGTGAGGCCGACCATGTCCGGAAGGATGGTGGAGCGCCGGCTCCAGGTCTTTATCACTCTGCGGTCGCCTGCCTCAATGGCGGCCTGGGTCTTGGCCACGACGTGGGTATCGACGAAGGGTCCTTTTTTGACGCTGCGGGGCATGTGGGCCTTCCTTGGAAAAGATTACTTCTTGTTACGCCGCTTGACGATGAACTTGTTCGAGGGCTTGCCCTTCTTGCGGGTCTTGAAGCCCTTGGTGGGCATGCCCCAGGGCGAGACGGGGTGGCGCCCGCCTGAGCTGCGGCCCTCGCCTCCGCCAAGGGGGTGGTCGACCGGGTTCATGGCCACGCCCCTGACGTGGGGCCGGCGGCCGAGGTAGCGGTTGCGGCCGGCCTTGCCCAGGGAGACGCTGTTGTGGTCGGAGTTGCCGACCTGGCCGATGGTGGCCCTGCAGACGGCCAGAATCAGCCGCATCTCACCGCTGGGAAGCTTCAGGAGGGCGTAGGTCCCCTCCTTGGCCATGAGCTGGGCGTAGTTCCCGGCCCCCCTGGCCAGCTGGCCGCCCTTGCCCGGCTTCATCTCGACGTTGTGCACCAGGGTGCCCAGGGGGATTGACTTGAGGCTCAGGGAGTTGCCCGGCTTGATGTCGGCCGTCTCGCTGGCCACGACCGTGTCCCCGACCTTGAGGTGCTGGGGGGCCAGAATGTAGCGCTTCTCGCCGTCGTGGTAGAAGAGGAGGGCTATGCGGGCCCCGCGGTTGGGGTCATACTCTATGCTGGCCACCCTCGCCGGGACCTCCAGCTTGTTGCGCTTGAAGTCAATCAGGCGGTACTGCCGCTTGTGGCCGCCGCCCCGGAACCTGGTCGTGATCCGGCCCAGGTTGTTGCGGCCGCCGGTGCTGGGCTTGGGCCTGACGAGCGACTTCTCCGGCTTGGTCCTGGTAATCTCCTCGAAGGTCGGGTACGACTGGGCCCGACGGCCCGGGGAGGTTGGCTTCACTTCTTTAATCGGCATGGTCTTTCCTTAAATCAGGCCCGTCCCGGGCCAGTCTGGGTCCAGTCGGCCCGGCGGCCCGGACCCGGCGGCATCGGGTGCCTCAGGAATCCTCGAAGCTCTTGATGGTGGCCCCCTTGACGAGGGTGATCACCGCCTTCTTCCAGTCAGGCCGGTAGCCGCCCTTGCGGCCCTTGCGCTTGTACTTGCCGGTTCGGCTGATGGTGTTGACGCTCAGGACCTTGCGCTTGAGATCGAAGGCGTCCTCTACGGCCTTGGCTATCTCAAGCTTGTTCGCCTCCCGGGCCACCTCGAAGGTGTAGCGGTTCAGCTTTTCCATCGCCTCCAGACTCTTCTCGGTCACCATGCGCCTTTTAAGCACTTCGTAGTAGGGTCTCATTTCAGCAGCCTCTCCTCGATGCCCGGCAGGCTGTCCCTGAGGAGGACGAGCTTGTCATGCCGCAAAAGGTCGTAGCAGTTAAGGCCGCCCACCCGGAGGACCTTGATGTCCGGGAGGTTCCTGGCCGAGAGCTCGACCGTGGGCTCGACGGCTGGCGTCACCACCAGTGCCTTCTTGAGGCCCAGCGAGTCCATGTGGCCCTTGAAGACCTTGGTCTTGATCTCGTCCATGGCCAGCGCGTCCAGGACCACCAGCTCGTTTTCCCTGAGCTTAGAGGTCAGGACCACCTTGAGGGCCTGGCGCCTAACCTGCGACGGGGGCCGCCAGGAAAAGTCCCTGGGCTTGGGCCCGAATATGGTGCCGCCCCCGCGCCACAGGGGCGACCTCCTCGTCCCGGCCCTGGCCCGGCCAGTCTTCTTCTGGCGGTAGGGCTTGCGGTTGGAGTAGGCCAGCTCGCCGCGGGTCTTGGTGCAGGCCGTGCCGGCGCGGCGCGAGTGGAGCTGGGCGGTGACCACCTCGTGGACCAGGTGGGGCCTAATCTCCACGTCATAGATCTGATCGGGCAGCTCGATCTGGCCTACCTTCTCGTTTTTGATGTTCACGACATCGACTAAGGGCATTTTCTACTCCCTTCCCAAAAGGAGCGGTAGCTTTCCATGGGTGTGGCTTTTCATGGGCTGTCTCAGTTTTTTCTCAAAAGCACCAAGCCGCCGTTGGGCCCGGGCACTGCCCCCTTGACCAGAATGACCCCATACTCGGGCCGGACGTCGACCACGACCAGGTTCTTGACCGTGGTCCTGGCCGCCCCGTAGTGTCCGGCCATCCTCTTGCCGGGAAAGACCCGGCTGGGGTCGGACGAGCAGCCGATGGAACCTGGCCCGCGGGGGGTAAGGCAGCCGTGCGTGGCCCGGCCGCCGCCAAACCCGTGCCGCTTCATGACCCCGGAAAAGCCCCGCCCCTTGCTGGTGCCGGTGACCGAGATCTTCTCGCCGGCCTGGAAGATGTTGAGGGTCACGGTCTGCCCCTCGACCAGAGAGCCCTCGCCGGGCCTAAACTCCCTGAGGGCCCTGTAGCCGCCTGTGAAGCCGCCCTTGAGGGCATGGCCGAGCTCCGGCTTGTTGGGATGGCGTTTCTGGCCGAAGCCCACCTGGACGGCCTCGTAGCCATCACGTTCCTTGGTCTTTATCTGGGCTATCCGGACCGGGCCGGCCTCAATGACCGTGACCGGGATGGACTGGCCCTCGGACTGGAACAGGCGGGTCATTCCCAGCTTCTTTCCGATAAGTCCCTTGCTCACAGTTTAAGCTCCACGTCAACGCCGCCGGAAAGGTCCAACTTCATGAGGGCCTCGACCGTTTGGGGCGTGGGTTCGAGAATGTCCAAAAGCCGCTTGTGG
>JAISEK010000102.1 GCA_031264145.1 Deltaproteobacteria bacterium | reverse complement strand
AAAAGACGAGGGCGGCCGGATCGTTCCGGCCGCCCTCGCTGATTTTGGAGGCCTAGGGCGCCATCCAGGAAGGCGCCCGGCCTGGAAACGTGGGCCTCCCCCTGGCGGGATTAGGCCTTGACGGCCTTCTTGATGCCGTTTCCGAGGTAGTAGGCCATGCCCACGAAGATGGAGCCGCCGATGAAGTTGCCCAGGGTCACGGGAATCAGGTTGGTGATGAAGAAGCCGCCCCAGGTGGCGGTCAGGGGAGCGGCGCCTCCGGCCACCAGGTTGGCGTAGCCGGCGGTGTTGCCTATGAAGATCCCCAGGGGGATGAAGGTCATGTTGGCCACGCTGTGCTCAAAGCCCAGGGCGACGAAGGCCGTGATCGGGGGCCACAGCATGATGGTCTTGGAGACGCCGTCGGGGGCGGACAGGGCCATGTAGATGGCCAGGCAGACCAGCCAGTTGCAGAAGATGCCCCTGACGAAGGCCACGCCGAAGGGCAGCACGGTCTTGCCGTTGGCCACGCCGACCGCGTAGGCCGCGGTCTTCGCGTCGGCCATCAGGCCGGTGTAGTTGCCCAGCCAGGCCACGACGATGGAGCCGATCAGGTTGCCGATCCAGGCCAGAATGAGGATTCGGAAGAACTTGTTGATCCCCACGCCGTGTTTTGCCACGCCGCTGGGCATGAACATGCAGTCGCCCGTGAAGAGATCGGCTCCAGCCACCAGGACCAGCAACAGCCCGCATGGGAAGACCCCACCGAAGACCAGCCGCTGCAGCGAGCCCCAGGTTTCCAACGGCATGCCCCCGGCGATCCTCAGGGCCAATAACGATCCAAACCCAATGTACGCCCCGGCCATGAAGGCCAGGATGAGGTTGGACAGCAAGGTCATCTTTGACTTGGCCAAGCCAACGTTGCACACTGCTTCCATGGTTTCCGCTGATGTTTTGACTGCGCTCATCCAAAGCCTCCTGAATGCGGTTTTCAGCCGCTAATTAAGTAATTAGTCACCCAAAAATAATTTTGGGCCGTTATTGCGGCATAAATATGCCACAATTGCAAATTATAATCAAGAAAAAGAACCAATCAGGGCCGATCAAGCTATCAGACGAAAACCAGACGCAAATTTTCATTGGGCCTGGCCGACGGGAGAAACTCCCGGGTTAACCAAAGCCAAAAATCGTCAAGAAAATAGACGATCCCCTGGGGAGGCCCTTCATGCGGGCCGGCATCGGGGACGGCGGCGAACTGGGGAAGCCGCGATTTCAATTTTCCCAATATAGGAAATTTTTCAATTATTGTCAAAAAAAATTTCGCAAAAGTTGGCTTGCTTATTAAGGTAGCCATTTTAAAAGGATTTTTCAAATCTATATTGTCAAGCAGGCAAAACAACACTGGCCACGCCCAGGGGACGCCCCAGCCGAGGCCGGGACGAGGCCGGCGGGCCGGAAGGGCCCAAAGGGGCCCGTGGCCGGCCCTGGGGGCAGGACGGGACGGACATAGGGGACGGGTTTGGGGTATTCTAGCACGCCGGGGGGCTTTTTGGCGAGACAAAAATTCCTTGACGGTTCCAGATTGCGGACAGGCTTGGGGACATGGGGAAGAGGGGCAGGGCCTAGCCGCCGATGGCCTCGCTGGCCGCCTGGCCCGGCTGCTGGGGAGGCAGCCACTTGGCGATGGTCTTGAAGAGATCCTGGACGTCGATGGGCTTGTTGACGTGGTCGTTCATGCCCGAGCCGATGCTCATCTCCTTGTCGCCGCTCATGGCGTGGGCGGTCATGGCCACGATGGGGATGGACGAGAAGCCGTCCATCCCCCGTATGATTTTCGTGGCCTCTAGGCCGTCCATCTCTGGCATCTGGATGTCCATGAGGACGAGGTCGTAGGGATCCTTGGCGATCATCTCGACCGCCTCGCGGCCGTTGTTGGCCACCTTGACCACGAAGCCGGCCTTTTTGAGGATGCTGCTGGCCACCAGCTGGTTGACCTCGTTGTCCTCCACGAGGAGGATGAGGGCACCCTTGAGATGGGCCACCAGCTCGGCCGCGTCGGAGCGGGACTTCCTCTTGGCCCGGTGGGCTGGGGGGGCGACCTTGTCCAGGAGGCCGGAGAGCGTGGCCCCGAGCGAGGCGGCCGAGAGGGGCTTGGAGATGACGGCCCTGAAGCCGGCCTCCCTGGCCGAGGCCCGCAGCTCCTGGGGACAGAGCCCGTTCACGGTGAGAATGGGCACGGCCCTGGGGAGTGTACCGGAGATGGCCTTCCAGGCCCCCAGGCCGTCGATTCCGGTCATCTTGTAGTCGATGACCGCCAGCTCGGGCAGCTTCTCGGCCTTTTCCCTCATCGCCGCGATCCTCGTGATGGCCGCCTCGCCGGAGACGGCCCTGGTCACCTTGAAGCCGAGGCCCGACAGGTTCGTCGAGAGGATCTGCAGGGCCGAGGGGTTGTCGTCCACGGCCAGGGCCAGGCGATCCTTGTAGGGCGGCTCCTTGGCATCCGGGACCCAGGGCCTGGTCAGGCCGAAGCGGACCGTGAAGACGAAGGTGCTGCCCTTGTCGGGCTCGCTCTCGCACCAGACCTGGCCGGACATCATCTCCACCAGGCGCTTGGAGATCGTCAGGCCCAGGCCCGTTCCCCCGAATTTGCGGGTCGTGGAGGCGTCGGCCTGGGTGAAGGGGGTGAACAGGTGGCTCTTCTGCTCCTCGGTCATGCCGATGCCTGAGTCGGTGACGGTAAAGCGCATCGTGACCGTCTGGGTGATCTCCTCGATAAGCTCGACCTTGACCCCGACCTCCCCGGAGGAGGTGAACTTGATGGAGTTGCTGATGAGGTTGTTCAGGACCTGGGCCAGCCGGACGGGATCCCCAACCACCGTGTTGGGCATGGGCACGGGCATGTCGAGGAAGAACTCCAGCCCCTTCTCGGCCGCCTTGAGGGACTGCATCTCCATGGTCTCGCCGATGAGCTCGTCGAGCCTGAACTCGATATGCTCCATCTCCATCTTGCCGGCCTCGATCTTGGAGAAGTCGAGTATGTCGTTTATTATCCTCAGAAGAGTCTTTGCGGCCGACTGGGTCCGGGAGACGTACTCGTACTGCTGCGGGTCGAGCTCGGTCTGGAGGCAGAGGTGGCTCAGGCCGATGATGGCGTTCATGGGCGTCCGTATCTCGTGGCTCATGTTGGCCAAGAACTCGCTCTTGGCCCTGGTGCTGGCCTCGGCCGTCTCCCTGGCCTCCAGGAGGGCCCGTTCCTTCTCGGCCATGGCTGTCACGTCCATGAGCCAAAACATCAGGCCGATCCCGCCCCCGTACTCGCCCTTGAAGGCGTTCAGGAGCATGTGTCGGATCTCGCCGCCTCGGTCGAGGATCTGTATCTCCTGCCAGGAAAGGCGGCCCTTGCGCTCCAGGGTCCGCATGACCCGCTCCGCCTCGTCGGCGTCGGCATAAATCTTGAGTATTGACTCGTCTATGTTTAGGCCAAGGGTCTGGCGGGCGAAGGGCGTCAGGAAGCGGATGTCCCCGTCAACGCTGATCAGGAAGGCCACGGGGCTGTTGTCCAGAATCTTCTGCAGCAGGATCCTCTCCCGCTCCACCTGGGCCTCGGCGGCCCGGAGCTTCCTCAGATCCCTGAAGTAGCAGAGGATCATGTCGCCATCGGTGCCTATGACCTTGACCAGGAACACCTCCGACTGGATGGGGTCGCCGTTGATGCTCTGGAACAACCACTCGAAGCTGACCTGCTCGCCGTCGAAGGCCTTTCTCACGTACTCGGGGAAGGCCTCCTCAGACGGCCGGCCGTCTGGCTGGTAGGGGGGGGAGAGGGTCGGGAAGTAGTCGAAGTAGGCCTTCTTGTCCGGAAGGCCGAAGATGGGGATGACGGCCCGGTTGCAGTCTACCTGCTTGATCTGGGGGTCCCACAGGCTGCAGGCCATGGGCATGGAGTCAAGCATCAGGCGGTAGTGCTCGACCTCCTCGACGACCGAGCCCTCGTCGCGGGCCGGGCCCTCGGCCATGATGACCTCGCTGGCCTGGCCCAGGTCCATGTGCCTTGAGAGAACCTCCAGCCGCACCAGGCCGGGGCCGCTCTCGGTGACCTGGCCGGTGGAGATGGCCTTGCGGAAGAGGCCCTGGCCGGAGTCCCACAAGAGATGTTCCAGCCTGAAGTCCCTGACCGTCCCGTCCAGGCAGCCCAAGACGGTCTGGGCGAAGGCCTCCTGGTCCCTGGGGTGAAGGAAGCCCTCGAAGAGCTCGGCGGGGGAGATGGCCCCGAGGCCGTCCCCCTCCCCCAGGAGCCTGGGAAGCGAGGGGCCGTAGCCTATCTCGATATGCCACTCGCCGTCTCCCTGGCCGCCGGCGGGAACGTCCCCCTCATTCCCTGAGGCGGCCATGGGCCTGGAGGCGGAGATCTCCACGCGGGCCAGGCCGGCCGACGCCAGGAGGCCGGCGAGACCGCGCTCGGGCTGGCCGTCCTCCTTGGCTATTAAGGTACAATTCCAAACCATCACAACCCTTTTTCGACCAAAAAAACGTGGGCCCTGGCAACGGCTAGTTTGCCTCCTCGACCGTAATGGTGGCCCCGGCCCCGTCGGACAGGGTCTGCGGGTCCGCGGCCGGCGCCGCGGCCTGGGCCCGGGAAGGGTTATTGGAGAGCACGGTCACGGGCGCCTGCTGGTAATGGAGGACCACCACGTTCTGGTTGGGATCCAGGGAGGTCATGTTGCCGGGGAGGCTGACCGGGGTAAAGAGGTAGGAGCGGCCGTTGAACCTGAAGCTCTGGCCGGCGATGGTCAGCTCTATGGACGGGCCGCCGGTCGAGTTCCCGTTCAGGACCAGGCTGCCGCCCAGGGTTATGTTCTCGGTGGCCAGGATGTCCTTGAGGACCAGCTGGAAGTCCCTGGGACAAGAGATTATGTTGAAGCCGTTTTTCCTCAGGATCTGCAAATCCTCGGTCGTCAGGTCCCCGTACTCCAGGATGTTGCGGCCCCTGTCGGTCTCCCAGAACACAGGGGGCATGTCCGCCATCCTGGCCTCGGCCCCGCCGGTGACGACGCGTCCCCTGGAGGCGTCGACCGAGACGCCGACCCTCGGGGAATAGCCCAGGCTCCTAATCAGGGCGGCGGCAAAGGCGCTGGGGTTCTGGTCGACGTCGATTATGGTGAAGTTGTTGACCGGGGTCGGGGACTTGCCGGAGGACGCGATTACGCGGCCCTGGAAAAGGTCGATGACCTTTATCCCGTGGTCGGCCAAAAACCTCACCCATACCCCGGGCGTCCCGTTGTCGGCCGCCGGGGCCAGGTTTATGATGGTCGGCTGGCCCTTGTTCCAGGTGTCGACCGTGGGCCAGACCAGCCAGTCGGCCGAGATCCTCAGGCGCACGTCGCGGCCGCCCTCGAAGGGCTTCCCGGAGTCGTAGATCCTGTAGTAGCCGGTCAGGCCCAGGAGGCGCCCCAGGGCCTTGTCCAGGGTCTCCCGCCTCTCGGGCTGGAATATGGCGTACTCCCCGTACTTGGCGACAAAGCGCTTGGCGAGGTCGGCCGGGATGGCGGAGGAGAAGTCCAGGACTATCTTGCGGCCGCTGCCCAGCTCCAGGATGGGGGTCGTGGCCGTGTCGATGTCGAAATGGGGCGGCTCGTCCAGCGGCAGGAACAGGCGCCCCTTCCCGACCATGGTCTCGCCGAGCCTGGTGAAGACGATGCCGATGGCCGAGCGGGCATTCAGGCTGTCCATGGTAGGCAGCGGCCCGGCCGGCAGCCTCTTGGTGGGCGTGGAGTACTTTTCCCCGGCCGCAGGGGCCAGGGGGGGCGGAGCGGCGGCCGGGGGCGCGGGGCCGGCGGGGGCCACGGCCACGGCCGCCGGGGGGCTCCCGCCGGCCAGGTAGCCGCCCGAGGTGGGGATCCGAAGCTCGGCCCCGGCCACGATCAGGTTGGGGTTCCTCAGGCCAGGATTGAGGGCCACGGTCAATTTTATCAGCTGGCGGTAAATGAGATCGCGGTCCAGGCCCTCACGCCTGAGGAGCCTTTCCAGCGTGTCGCCTGGCCGGACCTTGACCGTCCTGTAGACAGTGCCGTCGGCGGCGGTGGCCAGGGGGCCCTCGTTGGCGGACGCCGCGGCGGCCTGGGGCCTGGGGAGAGGCGCGGCGGGCGATGCGGCCGGCGTCTCATCGGCCCCTGGCCCCTGGTCGCCGCCGGCCTGGGGGCCGGCCTGGGACTCGCCCATCGTCGCCGAAGGCTGCCCGTCTGGCCAAAGCCTGTACTCGCCCTCGACCAGCTCGGGCTCCGGGGGCACCTGTCTCCTGACCACCACCGTGGCCGGGCTCTGATCGGGCTGGTCGAGCTGGTAGGTGGCCACGTTCCTCAGCTCCATATCCGAGCCCAGGGACTCGCCCCCGCTACCAGGCCTCGCCTCGTCGAGGCCCTTGGCCGAGGGCAGATATATGGTCTGGCCGGGCGAGATCTGGTCCAGGTTGGCGATGACCGGGTTCAGCTCGCCGACCAGCCTCAAAAGCTGGGCCTCGCGCCTCTGGTCGGGCTTCTGGGGCCAAAGGCCCTGGCCCTTAAGGATGGTGGCTATGTTGTCGCCAGGCCTTATGCTGTAGCTGTCGATGGAAAAGGTCAAATCCTCGTAGGAGTAGACCTCCACCGTCTTAGTCAGCGTTATGTCCGTGGTCGCCACGGCCTGACCGTCCTGGGCCAGGGCCTGGCCCCCAAGGACGATGGCCAGGGCCAACGCCGCCGCCAGCCACGCGGGCTTCCAGGCGGGCCGGCCTCGGGCCGGGGACGGACGGGACGGCAAAAGGCATTCTGTCTGGTGGCTAGGCAAGGCTGGAAACTCCATGGAAATTAGTGAAGGAAGGCATGCGATGACCCCTCGCGGCCAAGAATATGGACTGATCCGGATGCCCGATAAACCCGACTTTTTCCCCGCCCCGCTCGCGCCGTCCTGGCGGGACGCCCCCCACGGGGCGGCCCGCCAGGACGGGCCAGGTCTTTTTCCGCCAGGGCCAATGGGACGAACGGTTGTACGTGCCCCCCCGGTGGAGATTGACGGACTGCTTGGTTTAACATTTTATAAGTACCGTCATTGAAATACAAGCTGCCAGGCCACCAGGCCGTCGGCGTGGCCGCCGATGTTTCTTCAATCGTGTCCCGCTAAGTTCCCGAAATGGCAAGCAAGCGTCTAATTATTTAATCATAGTGCAATAAAATAAGAATAGCAATAACTATTGCAATTCTTATAATTATTTTAGAATATATTTTTAAAAATTAATATTGATAATTTTTAGATATAATTTAATGCCATTCTCTTTTCCGCATCCCGGAAACATCCCTGCCGGCACCTCGCCGGCCCAGCCCGTCAAAAGAAATCGTCGTCCATCGGCAGGGCCCGGTCCAGGTCCTTTTTGTTGGGCCTGGCGAAGGCCCTCCTGGGGGCCTGGGCCTGGCCTTCCCCGGCCTGGCCGTCCATGAGGCCCCCGGACCCGTCCCTGGCCTGGGCCGTCCCGGCCTTCCTGGCGGCCCCGGGGCCACCCTTTCCCGCCCGGGGGCGCGGGGATCCGCCCTGTCCGGTGACCACCAGGGCCACATGGCTGATGGTCTGGTTCAGGAGACCGGCCTGCCGGTTGAGCTCGGAGGAGATGTGGCCGGCCTCCGCCGCCTCCCTGGAATTCTCCTGGGTCACCTTGTCCACCAGGGCGATGGACTGGTGGACGTCCTGGATCTCCCTGGCCTGGCTCTGGCTGTCCTCGGTTATCCCGGTCATCAGGCCGGCCACCTCGTCGGAGGTGGCCACCAGGGCCTCGAAGCTCTCCTCGGCCCTCCTGACCAGCTCGGCCCCCTCGATGATGCGCCTGAGGCTGGAGTCCAGCATGGAGGTGGTGCTCTTGGCCGCCGCCGACGAGCTGTTGGCCAGGTTGCGGACCTCGTCGGCGACCACGGCGAAGCCTATCCCGGCCTCACCGGCCCTGGCCGCCTCCACGGCCGCGTTCAGGGCCAGTATGTTGGTCTGGAAGGCTATCTCGTCGACGGTCTTGACTATCTGGCTGCTGGCCTGGCCGGAGGCCTTTATCTCCTCCATGGCCACCGAGATCTGGCGCATGGAGGCGTGGGCCTCGTCGACGAAGCCCTTGGCCCGGTCCATGAGCGCCTTGGCCTGCCCGGCATGGCCGGCGTTGCGTCTGGCCGTGCTGAGGAGGACCTCCAGGCTGGAGATGGCGTCCAGGACGGCCTTGGTGTTCTCCGAGGCCCCATTGGCCAGGGATCGGCTGGAACGGGAAAGCGATAGGGCCGTCTTGGTGACGTCGCCGGCGCTCTGGTCGAGCCAGCCCTGGATCCGCCTGAGGGGGCTTATGACGGTCCGGCCCAGCAGCCAGACCAGGCCGGCCGAGAGGGACAGAAGGGCCAGGAGCCCGACCAGGACCCGGCGGCCATGGCCCTTTTCGCCGATCCCGAGCAGATCCGGGCCGGAGGAGAGGGCGGACGAGGACCCGGAAAGTTCCCGCAGGGCCTGGGCATGTTCCTCCGCCGCGCCGGACAGCGCCCCGGCCAGGGCGACCAGGCCATCGGCCCCGGCCACGGCCGAGGCCGAAAGGGCCCCAAGGGCCTCCCGGTCTGGCGGCGTCCGCTCCACGGCCCTCAGGGCCGAGGACAGGAAGGCCGCCCAGGCCGGTCCGGCCTCGGGCGGGGGCTTGAGCGCCAGATCGAGGACCAGGCGCCTGAACTCGGCGGTCCTGGCCTCAAGGTCCGCCCCGGCCTTCTCCAGCCGGCCCCGGCTCCCGGCCAGGGCCGAGACCGCCTCAGAGGCCTGCCGGAGGGCCTCCGGGGCGTCCCCGGCCAGTCTGGCGCCCTGGGCCTGGCCAATCCCAGGGCCCAGGGCGCCGGCGGCGTAGCCCAGGCCCCAGAGGCCGGGCCGCAGCCCCCTCTCCTCGCCGAGATCGCGGTTGGCCGCCACGACCACCACGGCCAAAATGGCCAGGGCCGCCAGGAGGACCGAGCCAAGGCTCAGGACTATAGTTAGGCTCAGATTCAGTCTCTTCACGGGTCCACGGTACCGCCATATGGGCCCGGGGGAGGCTGGCGGGGGGCCGCCAGTCCCCAGGGACCCGGAAAAAAGTTTCCCGGGCCGGGGCCCTCCCGAACATTATACAGGCCGGATCCCGATAAGACAAAACGCCTGGGCCGGGCGCCCGATGGCCGCCGGCGGGGCTAGTTCAGCCGTCCGGCCGCCTGGGTCTCCCTTTTTCCCGAAGGGGCGACGTAGTAGCAGACGCAGTTGCCACCGGCCTTCTTGGCGTCATAGAGGGCCTCGTCGGCCCTGGAGATCAGATCCCTCAGCACGGCCTCCGACGACGCTTCCTTCAGGGCCTCAATCTGGGTCAGGGAGGCCAGGCCGATGCTTATGGTGATCGGCTCGGAGGTGTTGGGGGCCGGGTCCCGGCGTGAGGCTATCTCGGCCCGGAGCTTCTCGGCTATGATCTTTCCGCCGGTGAAGGGCGTCTGGGGCAACAGGAGGACGAACTCCTCCCCGCCGAAGCGGGCGAATATGTCGGTCCTGCGCTGGATTTCCTGGACTATCCTGGTGATGTGGATGAGGGCGGCGTCGCCGCTGAGGTGCCCGAAGGTGTCGTTGAAGCGCTTGAACTTGTCCAAGTCCATCATCAGGAGGCAGAGCTCGTCCCCCCGGCGGCGCGTGATCTCGACCTCCCGGTTGCCGGCTTCGTTGAAGTAGCTCCGGTTGTATATCTTGGTCAGGGGATCGTGGAGGGCCAGGATGCGGTAATTGTTCTCGCTCTCCTTCAAGGCGGCCTCGACCATGTCCCGGTGGCGGATCTCCTTCTTGAGCTCCTCGGCCATGACGGCCAGCTGCTGCTGCTTATCGCTGATTTCCTTCTCGTGGCGGGCCAGGTTTGTGGTCATGAGGTTGAAGGCGTCGGAGAACTCGCCCATGAAGTCGACGGTGTGGCTGAAGTCGCCCTGCGCGGCCACCTTGAACTGCCAGGCCAGGTGGGAGAGGTTGGCCAGGATGGCCTTGAGGTTGCCGGTGGTGGCCCCCTTCTTGACCACCCTGAGGTCAAGGTCGCCCTTAGCGAAGTTGGCCAGGGCCGACTTGATCTCGCTGGTGTGCTGAAAGAGCGAGTTGAAGGTATCCCACTGGGCGTACTCTGGCGGCAGGACCGGCGTCTTGCTCTCGGTGATGACCTTCTCGAGAAACCTGAACATCGACTCGGCCTGGGCCCTGGTAAAGTGGCACAGCCTTTTCTTTTCTGGGGAGGGATTGGTCAATGCTGGCCCCATGGGGGAGGCGTTCAGGGACGGGCCCCAAGGGGCCGCGTTCCCAGCCGTTCTTGGGGCCCAAGGGACGCGGGAAGGTGTCTATGCCCCCTGGCCCCGTCCGCCGGGGCCTAGGCGCCCGTCCAGAGGCGGGCGACAGGGTTCAGGGGCTGGCCGCTAGTCCTTGGGCTTGGCCTCGAACCGACAGGTGCGCTCGTTGGTGCACCAGCAGTCGATCTCCTTGACGTCGAAGGGCCGGCCGGTGAACGATTCCAGGATGCCGGCGATGAAGCCCTCGTCGTAGACGCAGACCCCGTAGCCCAGCTCGGGCAGCCCCGAGCAGTCCAGGTCCTCGGAGACGGTCATGATGCACTCAAGGTTGTCGTTCAGCTTCTCCACCTTGAAGATGCCGATGCCGATGTCCTTGAGGAGCGTCTGCAGCTGCTTGACCAGATCCTGGATGTCCTTGGGCTTGTGGTCCAGGACGTTCTCGTAGAAATTGCGCCCGGCCAGGGCCCCGGACTGGAAGAAAATCTCGTCGGTGGCCTCGGTCCCGTACCTCTGCTCCAGCACGTCCCGGGTGCAGAACTGCAAAAGCCGGTAGGCCTCAATCCGCAGCGTTGGCCCCAGGTTGGGCCTGGCGTTGTCCAAATCGCCGATAAGCTCCCAGGAAAACTCGTACTTACGGTCCGTCGTCATAAGAATAACCCAAGATGGCCTGCGACCAAGGTCGAGGCGGAATTAGTTTTGATGATGGCTCAAACCAGGTGTCTGCCCGTGACCACCGGCCCTGGCCCCGCCTGGAGGCCAAGGGTCCCGGCACCGGCGCGCTGGATCCGCTGGCCGAGGGACGGCCCCCGTCCAGACGGCTGGCCGTCCAGCCAAGGACGCTCGGCCCGCCACCCCGGCTTTTCAATCCAGCCGGCCGACCTGGCCACAAACCGACTCTTCTTTTTTATTTTACTCCATTAGAGCGAATTTTGTAAACCTTTTTTCGCTATTTTCTCGCTATTTCGCTCGGGACGGCTGGGGCCGTCCAAGCTAGACATTTAAGGGCATCATTTTTTAATGTTATTTCAAGTACTTTACTTTAACTATATGATATTATTTTCTAAAATTGCAACCAAATAAGAAAAAAACATCCATTCCCAGCCATTCGGTTGGAATCCGCCCAGGGGCGGTCCCCTGCCGGACGCCTGGGCCATCCCCGCGCTGGACGCTGGCCGCCAATGAGGCGATGCCATTGCCTGGGCGCCGAGACTGGCGCGCCCGCTCGCGCGAGTAGCGCCTCCCCCAGGGGGGAGGCTTCACCGGCCATGGTAAAGCAGGAGCGCGGGGCAGGCTGGGTGCCCCTGAAAGCGAGGAAGAATCCGGAGGGGGATGAAGATTTTAGCCGGACAGACAAAAAAGACTCGTCATTGTGTCTGTCAATCGGGGGCGGGAACACTCGGAAAGCGAACGGGGACAGGGGGAAGGTTGATTCAATCATCGCAATGGGTGCGGCATTGGATCATTTCGATTTGTTCGTTTTCAATTATATAGACCTGCCGGTTCACGTCGTCTATTCTGCGGCTCCAGTAGCCTGCCAGGCCATGTTTGAGCGGTTCGGGCTTGCCAATGCCTTCATGGCCATTACGGCCAATGTCTTTCAAAAGCCCGTTGATGCGCCCGAGTGTTTTCCGATCCTGCCCCTCCCAGTGGAGATAATCCTCCCAGGCGTCATCGGACCAAACCTTATTCATCGGGGACCTCAATCAGGTCATGAACCATGCCTCGACCGGACTCAAGCTGCGCGACAGACCCTTTAAGCCTAGACTGGTTTTTTAGGCTATAAAAGGGATCGTCACTGGCAACGATTTCAAAAGGGATCCTCCGTTCACGCAAGACGGCCCTGGCGAACATATTGACGGCCACGCTGGCATTCATGCCGGCATCGGCGCAGAAGGCGTCGAAGCGCTTTTTGATGTCCGCATCCATGCGGATGCTCAAAGTCGTCTGGCTCATAACGTTACCTCCGTCAAGATTTTGAATACAACGTAGCACAAAAAACATACATTATCAAGAAAAAGTGTGGATTGGGGTGTGGATTTTTTAGGCGTTAAAAAACGTTGTATGAAAAAACTAAGAAATCAATACTAAATCTCATGTGTACACTCGTTGATGTTCCATCATATATGGAGGTAGGTTTTCTGCTGTTTAGTGAATACAAAAGAAATTGGGCTAATTAGGACTGTCAACCAAATTTTGCGGTCATCGATAAATCGGCAGTCCAAATGCCGATTTATCGATGACGCCAGAGTCAAAGTGAGGCATCTTTGTCCACATTTTAAAAATAACCGGTATTAGTGGTTTTTGAACTATTAATAACAATAGCGAGTGGTTTCAAGGCAATCTTGATCTGTTTACCCAGGCCCATGGCTGCGGCCGAGGTTAACGCCTGCGGCGACGCCAGTATTCAGGCGTAATTTCAGGCCTCGCATGGAACGTGATTTTTTAGGCGAATTGGAGTTGCCGCCCACAGCCAGTTACGGCATTCAGACGACCCAGGCATGCATGCATGATTTCCAGATATTCTGGCAGCCCCTGAGTTCCTTCCCAATGTTGGAATGAAGGTCTCTCAGTTGATAATATTATAGAAGAATTTAATATATAGGGAATCAATACAATCCCTTAAATGTGGTTTCAAAACATAATTAT